>CAVTLU010000012.1:0-352957 GCA_963735545.1 uncultured Acidobacteriaceae bacterium | reverse complement strand
GGCTGCCGTCGGGCGAGAGCGAGCCGATCCGCACCGAGCAGAAGGACAGCGACCGCGGCCGGGCGCTGATCGAGCGGGCCCGCGCGCTGGAAGGGCGTTGGGTGCTGGTCTACCGCTACAACGAGCGGAAGGCCTGCGCAGCGCAGTCAGTCGGTCAGGATGCTGGCTCACCTGATGGACATGGGCGTGGACGGTGCGGTGCCCAGCACCACGGCGAAGAAGATCGTGCTGCAGGAGGCGGGCGGCGACACGGGCCGCGCCCAGGAGGCGTGGACGTCGGCCTGCTTGCCCGGTGCCGGGCCGGTCAGCGTGGATCAGCTGGAGCTGGCGCGCGCCGCGGCCCGGAAAGCCGGATAAGGGCGGGCCAGGTGGGGTGGATCCGCTCCCCGGCCTGCCTGGTGCTGATAACAGCAAGAGGCGGGCGAGCGGGCCCCTGGCCCTCTGCTCCTGGCTCGATAACAGCAAGAGGCGCCTCAACCTGGGGCACGCTCGAGCCACTCGGGGGAGACGATGGTCCGGGTCGGATCGGTCTGGTCCGAAATGGTCCGTACCGCACCCGACCCGGACCATCATTCAGCAGAGACCACGGCGAGCCGTGTGTGGCCGTCTGCTTCTTGCTGTTATCACGAGGGAGGTACTACGCTTGGGACATGCCTGGACGGGAGGCCCGCACACCGGCGGGTAAGGCCATTGACGACTTCATCCGTGATCTGGCGGATCGCGGGTTCGCCAGCAGTACCCGCCGGATCCGCAGGCACTTCCTGGATGAGTACCTGCAGCACGCCCAGCAGGCTGCCGGCACCGGCCAGATGACGGCCGGGGAACTCATGGACCCTGCCCGGGCCGGTGCCTGGCTCGCCGATGCAGCCGCGGGCAAGCTGCGCACCCGCAACACGCTCCGCGGCCCCGAGGCGGCCGCCTACCCGAACTCCATGCGGGTGCGCATCCGCTCGTACAACGCCTTCGCCGAGTTCCTCGGGCTGCCCGACCGCCGTGATAACGAGCCGCCTGCCGGGGCTTCTACCTGACCCCCGCCGATACCCAGCGGCTCCTTTATGACCTGACCACCCGCCTGCCCATCCTCGGCGACGCCGCCGCATCGCTGCGCACCGCGGCCGTGGCCGCGCTCGTCGCCGACACCGGACGGGGCGTCCCCGAACTGGCCGGTCTCGCGGTCGGCTCCCTGCATCTGGACGGCGACGCCCGCGTCGAGCTCGCCGACGGTCCGTGCCCGCTCAGCGGCCCGGCCACGGCGATCCTCACCCGGTGGCTCCGGGCCCGGGCCGAGATCATCGCCGAACTGGAGGGCAGCGACCCCGGCTACCTGTGGATCCCGGTTAAGCCCGGCCGGCCCCGGGGCGGCCGCCCGCCGGTCAAGCCCGGGCTGGCCCCCGCGGCCGTGCGCACCCTCCACTCCGCTCACCGCACCCTCGTCAGCCGGCTGCTGGGCACCCCGCTCCGCCCCGGTGCCCTCCGCGCGGCCAGCGAACGTTCTAATTGAGCAATGGGCTCTCGTGAGGGCACGCTGGACGGGCGCGAGGACGGGCGTACCGCTGCCGCTCAGCAGGCCGCCCAGCCGGCCGTCGAGTCGGCCGCCCAGCCGCCCGCTCAGCCGGCCGCGCTGTCCGTGCCCGCCACCCTGCCCCGCGTCATCGGCGTCCGCGGGGCGCGGCACAACAACCTGCGGGATCTGGACGTGGACGTTCCGCTGTGGCGGACGGTCGCCGTCGTGGGCGTCTCCGGATCAGGCAAGACGTCGCTGGCCATCGGCACCCTCTACGCCGAGGGCATGCACCGCTTCTTGGAGGCCCTGAGCACCTACAGCCGCCGGCGGCTGAGCCAGGCCCAGCGGCCGGACGTGGACCGGATCGACCACCTGCCGCCCGCGCTGGCGCTGCGCCAGCGCCCGCCGGTACCCGGGCCGCGCAGCACGGTCGGGACCATGACCGAGGTCCTGAACGTCCTGCGGCTGATGATGTCCCGGCTGGGATCACATCTGTGCCCCAACGGCCACCGCGTCGAGCCCTCAGTAGCCACCCAGGAGATGGAGATCACCTGCCCGGTGTGCGGCGTGCGTTTCAAGACGCCCAGCGCCGAGTCGTTCTCGTTCAACTCTTACGGCGCGTGCCCGGCCTGCAAGGGCCTGGGCGTGCGGTCCGAAGTGGACGTCGCCACCCTCGTCCCCGACCAGGACAAGACCATCGAGGGAGGCGCCGTCCTGCCCTGGAACGCCGGCGGCCGCCGGCTGTACCAGTACGCGGCCCGCGAACTGGGAGTCCGGCTCGACGTCCCGTACCGGGAACTGACCCGCCGCGAGCAGGACATCGTGCTGCACGGCGAGCCGGTCCAGCAGCGGGTGACGTTCGCGTCGGGCCGGTCAGGACGCCCCGTGCAGCTGAACGTGACCTACGAGAACGCCATCGCCACCGTGGAGCGGGGGCTGCGCAGCGACAGCGAGGTCAGCCGCGGGCGGGTGCGGCGCTTCCTCGTCGTCCGGACCTGCTCGGTCTGCCACGGCACCCGGCTGCGCCCCGAGGCGCTGAGCTCCCTGCTGGGCGGGCGGAACCTCGCCGAGATCAGCGCGCTCCGGCTGGACGAGCTGGACTCGTTCGCGGCCGGCCTGCCCGCCGCCTGCCCGGCCGAACTCAGCCGCCTGACCACGGGCCTGATCCGCGAGCTGAACGGCCTGCTCACGCCGCTGCTCGACGTCGGGCTCGGCTATCTCCAGCTAGACCGCTCCGGTGCGTCGCTGTCGGCGGGGGAGCGGCAGCGTATCGAGCTCACCTCGACCGTGCGGGCCAGCACCACGGGCATGCTATACGTGCTCGATGAGCCGTCCGTGGGGCTGCACCCGAGCAACGTCGAAGGGCTGCGCCGGGCGATCGCCGCCCTGGCCGCGAACGGCAACTCCGTCGTGATCGTGGAGCACGAGCGCGAACTCATCCGGACCGCGGACTGGGTCATCCAGCTCGGCCCGGCCGCCGGGACGCACGGCGGCACCATCGTGGCCGAGGGGACCCCGGACCAGATCACCGCTGACCCGCGCTCCATCATGGGCCCCTTCCTGGCCGGCACGGCGACCGTCCGCCGGGATCCGGCCGCGTCGCCGGACCCCGGGCCGCCTGAACCTGGCGGGCAGGTCACCCTCGTGGTCGGCGACCTGTACAACCTGCACGGCGTGACCGCCGCGCTTCCCGCTGCACCGGCTCACCGCGGTGGGCCGGCCGTCCGGGGCGGGGAAGACCGCCCTGGTCCTGGACAGCCTGGTCCCGGCCGCCCTCGCCCGGCTCAACGGGGCCGCGCTGCCCCGCCACGTCAGCGCTCTCGACCTCGGCGGTATCCGCCAGGTCGTCCAGATCGACTCCTCACCCATCGGCCAGAACGCGCGCTCGACGCCGGCGACCTACTCCGGGGCCTTTGACCAGATACGCCGCCTGTTCGCGGAGTCGCCCGCGGCCCGGCGCCAGAAATGGAAGCCCGGCCACTTCTCGTTCAACACCCGCCGAGGGCAGTGCCGACGTGCCGTGGGCTCGGCGACATCGATCTGGACGTGCAGTACCTGCCCGACATCACGGTGCAGTGCCCGACCTGCCACGGCGCCCGCTTCAACGACGCGACGCTGGCCGTCCGCGTCGGCGGCCTCACCGTCGCTGACGTCCTCGGCCTTACCGTGCATGACGCGCTGGCCCGGTTCGCGCCAGCAGGCGCCGATCGCGGCAGCCCTGCGGCCCGTCGATGAGGTGGGCCTGGGCTACCTGCGGCTGGGCGAGCCGACGCCCTCCCTGTCCGGCGGGGAGGCGCAGCGGCTGCGGATCGCCTCCCGGCTGCGCAGCAGCCAGCGCGGTGCGCTGTATGTCTTCGACGAGCCATCGACCGGGCTGCACCCGCTTGACGTCGGCACGCTCGTCGGCGTCTTCGACCGGCTGCTCGCGGCCGGGGCTACCATCATCGTCATCGACCACGATCTCGACCTGCTCGCCGCGGCGGACTATCTCATCGACATGGGCCCGGGCGGCGGGCCCGACGGGGGCCGCATCGTGGCCCAGGGCCCGCCGCAGGACGTCGCGCGTGACCCGGACAGCGTCACCGGGCCCTGGCTGGCCGAGCACCTGGGGATCCAGCCAGCCGTCCGCTAGCGTCACCGGCGCCTCCGCCCGGGCCGGGGCCCTCCGGATCCCTCGCCGGATCCGGGCCCGGCATTGACGCAACTCTGGGTTGCTATAATATGGCAACCAGTCAGTTGCTACCTACTGGAGGCTGTCATGGCATTCCCCGACCGCATCGAGCGGGCCGTCGACATCGCCACCCGCCGGCCACGGTATGGGCCGCGCTCACCAGCGCCGAAGGTCTGGGCACCTGGTTCGGCAACCAGGCCACGATCGACCTGCGCCCGGGCGGATCAGCCCAGATGACGTGGATCGACGGCCACCCGCGCCGAGATGCGGATCGAACGGGTCGAGGAGCCGACCGTGTTCGGTTTCACCTGGCACATCTACGGCCTGCCCGAAGACGATCCGCGCCGCACCTACGTCGAGTTCACGCTCGAGCCGACCGGTTCGGGCACGCGCCTGACCGTGGTCGAATCCGGCTTCGCCCAGCTGACCGACGACGCCTTCCGCCAGGCGTACGACGGTAACACCAGGGCTGGGCCAGCGAGCTGGGTGAACTGGTCGACTACCTCGATGCCGCCTGACATCGAGGCGATCGCCGAGCAGGTCTTCGTGGCCCTGGCCGACCCAGCCGGCGCGCCATCCTGGCCGCGCTGGCCTCGGAGGGCCCGGCGACCGCGACCGACCTGGCCGGGCGCCTGCCGATCACGCGGCAGGCCATCGCCAAGCACCTGGCCCTGCTCACCGAGGCGGGCCTGGTGACGGCCGAGCCGGGCGAGCGGCGCCGGGTGCGCTACCGGCTCCGCTCGGCGCCGATGCAGGTGGCGCAGCAGTTCCTGGCCGCGCTGGCCCGCGACTGGGACGGCCCGCTCGACGCGCTGCGGGACCACCTCAGCCGTCAGCCGGCCATCAACCTGGAGGGAATCATGAACGATCACGCGTCTGCCGGGCTTCCGGTCGTGGCCGACCGGGCCACCTTCCAGGCCGAACTGGACGCGCTGCGGGTCCGGGAGAAGGCGCACACCCGGGAGGGTGACGCGATCGCGGCGGCCCGCCGGCGGCTGCCGATGGTGGAGATGGACCCCGCCATCCCGCTGACCGGGCCGGCGGCCCGGTCACCCTGCTGGAAGCGTTCGAGGGCCGACGGCAGCTGATCGCCTACTACTTCATGTGGCACGCCGGCCACCCCGCCGCCGATCAATGCGAAGGCTGCACTTTCGTATACCGCCCAGATCGGCGAGCTGTCGTACCTGCATTCGCGGGACATCACCTATGCCGCCTTCTGCCAGGGCCCGTACGGGCGGAGCGCGCGCTATCGGGACTTCATGGGCTGGGACATGCCCTGGTACTCAGCGGAGGACTCCCTCGGCAGCCTCCTGCCCGGGCGCCAGGCCGGCCTGTTCCATCTGGTGTGCTACCTGCGGGACGGCAGCCCGGTCTTCGAGACCTACTGGACGACCCGGCGCGGCGTCGAGGCGATGGACTACAGCTACGCGCTCATGGACCTCACCGTGCACGGACGCCAGGAATCGTGGGAGGACTCGCCCCCCGGCTGGCCGCAAGCGTGCTCGAACACGCGGACCGACGCGGGCCCGCCCGCCTGGCCGCGAGTGTCGGAGTGGCCCGGCGGGCGGCCTATCGCCCAGTGGCCCCGCCTCGGCGCCGGGCACTCCGACGACCTCGGCACCGCCCGCACCTAGCCCTCGCCAGCCGAAACGCCTCCCGCACCCAACCAGAAGGTGGAGATGAAGATGAAGTCACCCCCGGTCGTGTCCCCGCAAGAATGGGAGACGGTGCGCCAGCAGCTGCTGGTGAAGAGAAGGAGCTGAGCCGGGCCCGCGACGCCCTGGCCGCCGAGCGGCGGCGGATGCCGTGGCTGGCCGTGGACAAGAGTACGAGTTCGAGGGGCCCGACGGCCGGGTGACCCTGGCCGGCCTGTTCGCGGGGCGCCGTCAGCTGATCGTCTACCGCGCCTTCTTCGAGCCGGGCGTCTACGGCTGCCCCAGGTGGTCGCTAGACGCGACACCACGGTTCTGCTTTCCGGACAAAGCGGTACGGGCAAGGACCTGGTCGCGCAGGCGATTCACAACCTCAGTTCGCGCAGCTCCAATCCATTTGTGGTGATCAACTGCGCCGCGATTCCCGAGCCGCTTCTGGAAGCCGAATTGTTTGGCTACACCAAAGGCGCATTTACCGGAGCGGTGCAGGCGCGTATTGGAAGGGTGCATGCGGCGCAGGGCGGAACGTTGTTTCTCGATGAGATTGGCGAACTCCCGCTCGGCCTGCAGTCGAAATTGCTGCGCTTTCTGGAACAGGGCGAAGTCCAGAGATTGGGTAGCTCCGACAGTTTTCGCGTGGATGTTCGAGTGGTTGCGGCGAGCAACGCCAATCTTCGCCAGTTGGTTGAGCAGCAGAAATTCCGCGAGGACCTTTACTACCGGCTGGCGGTGTTTCCCATCGAGTTGCCTTTGCTCAAAGACCGCATGGAAGACTTGCCCTTGCTCGCCGCAAGTTTCTTGGCGCGGTTCAGCTTCCCGCGGCTCGCGTTGAGCCCTGAGGCGAGTCTTGTCCTTCTGCAACACAGTTGGCCGGGCAACGTTCGCGAGCTGCGCAATGTGATGGAGCGGGCGACCATTCTTGCGCAGGACGAGAGTCAAATCCTGGCCAAGCATATTGTGCTGTAGCTAGTGAGATGTGCGCGGCAAATCAATCCTGCTGTCTGTATCGCGCCCTCCATTCCACTGTCATCCCCAGCGGAGGGAGGGCTACGCAAAGCGAAGGCTTCCCGGGGTCCTTCGACGGCGCCCGAGCTGCGCTGCGCTTGCTCGGTCTTGCTCAGGACGACAGAGTTTGCAGTTGTCGAGAAAGCCAGAACCTCGCAGATCGACAGTTGCCGGTAAATCGAAGTTCAGATCGTCCTCGGTTACGTCCGACACTGTACGTCCAAACATTAGACGCTTTTGGAATCCACGTTGCATTGTGAGTAGGCAGATGTTGCCTACTTCTCATATGGCTCCAATAATTCCGTCGCGAGCGGAAAGCGCGCAAGGCAATCTTGCGGCTGCGTTCGACGCTTTCATCGCCAGTGCTGGCCGCATGGAAGCTTCCTACAGCCAGCTGCAGGCAGAAGTGTCGCAACTCCGCCGCGAGTTGGAGGAGCGCAACGCGGCGCTGGCGTCCAGCCTGGCGGAGAACCGCAGCATGCGCGCATCGCTGCAACGCATCCTGAACGCTTTGCCCTGTGGCGTGATGGTAGTCGACAGCGACGATGATGCGATTGTCCTGATGAATCCGGAAGCCTATGAGCTCGCCGGACTTCCACAGGATGTTGTCTTGCGTCTGAGCGATCTTCCTCTTGAGATGCATACGCCGCTGAAATCCGCGATGCAACGGGAAGATGAGCACGAGATTGCCATCGTAACCGACAAAGGAATACGCTGGCTTTCCATCCGTCGGAGCATCCTGCATGTCGAAGCGGCGTGCAACGTAGAATGCGCAAGTTTCAAAGACCAGTCGATCCTCATCCTGCGCGATGTCACCGCCCACAAAGAGACCGAGCAGCAGCGGGAGGCATCCCGCAACATGATGGCCCTAGGGGAAATGTCGGCCGTTCTGGCGCACGAAATCCGCAATCCGCTGAGCAGCATGGAGCTATGGACCGGACTGCTGGCGAAGCAACCGGAGATGGCAGATGAGAGCCGGCACTGGCTCGAACATCTGCAGGCTGGGGTCCGTTCGCTCTCGGCGACCGTGAACAACGTACTCCAGCTTCACAGCCGAGGCTGCCCGGAGCACATCCCGCTGAAAGTGATGGCTGTGCTGCAAGCGGGTGTCTCTTTTGTGCGTCCACTCGCCGACCAGGCGGGAGTCAAGCTCACGCTGCACGGCGAATTGGAGGGCGCGGAAATCGCGGGCGATTCCAGCGGCTTACAGCAGGTCATTCTCAACCTGGCGATCAACTCGTTCCGGCACACTCCTATGGGAGGATCGTTGACGATTAACGCGCGACGCGCCGGTGAGGTAGTGAAGATCGATTTTGCCGACACCGGTAAGGGCATCGCCGCCGCAAGTCTTCCCAGCATCTTCGTAGCGGGATTCAGCGGCGACGGCCTTGGCCCCGGACTTGGTCTGACCATCTGCCAACAAATTGTTCAGCAGCATCACGGCACAATTAGCGTGGCTAGTCAGCCGGGCAAGGGGAGCATTTTCTCTCTGGAGTTTCCCGCGCTATGAATCAGGACTCCAGATCGGTGCTGGTGGTGGACGACGAGCCCGGAATTCGCATGGCGCTGAAAGCCAATTTTCAGCGCGCCGGCTGGGAGGTCGAGACTGCTGCGGGCGCCACCGAAGCGATTCGCAAATTCGGCGAAACGCGATTCCCCCTGGTGGTGACGGACGTTCGTATGCCCGACGGAAATGGATTGGAACTCATGCGCAACGTCAGAGCCGCTGACGGTTCCACTGCGGTGATCTTGCTGACGGCCTTTGGGACGGTCGCTGAAGCGGTGCAGGCGATCCGTGGCGGTGCGTGCGATTACCTCACCAAACCATTCTCATTCGATCAGTTGCAGCTCGCAGTCAGCCGCGTGCTGCGGAGGACCGATCCTCAGCCAGCTTCGAACCGGAAGCGAACCGAGATCGTCGGCAATTCACCGGCGCTGACGAAGGCTCTGGATCGAGCCCGGCTTGCTGCGAGAACCAACGCCGATGTGCTGATCGAAGCCGAAAGCGGCACCGGTAAGGAAATTCTCGCGCGCTTTATTCACGAGAGCGGCGACCGCCGCGACAAACCTTTCGTTGCCGTCAACTGTGCGGCAGTGCCAGAGCAGCTTCTCGAAAGCGAACTCTTCGGCCATTCCCGAGGTGCCTTCACTGGCGCGGTGACTGCGAAGGCAGGAAAATTTGAACTGGCAAATGGCGGAACGCTGTTGCTCGATGAAATTGCGGAGATGCCGTTAGACCTGCAGCCGAAACTTCTTCGCGTATTGCAGGAGCGGGAACTGGAACGACTCGGGGAAGTGCGCACCATTCCCGTGAATATCCGGGTGATCGCCACTACCAATGTTTCTCTGCAGGCGCAGGTCGAGCAGGGCAGATTCCGCGCCGATCTTTATTACCGGCTCAATGTCATTCCTCTGACGCTGCCGCCTTTGCGTGAACGGTCGGAAGACGTCCCCGTTCTCGCGGAATATTTTGCGGCAAACTTCGCCCGGCAGGCGCAGCGTCCCGCACCGCACTTGTCCCCGGAGTTCCTCGCCGGACTGCAAAAACATACTTGGCCAGGAAACGCCCGCGAACTCGGGAACTTCATACGGCAGGTTGTGGCCATGAGCAACGGAAGCGAAATTGGGCCGGAAAATCTGGCTCCGGAACCCCCAAGGCGTCCAGCGCCGCAGGCAACGCCGACCCGGGTTTCATTGCGCGCGGGCACGTCGATGCGCGAGTTAGAACGCCAACTGCTGGAGACGACCCTGCAACTCACCGCCGGCAATCGCACGCACGCCGCCGAAATGCTGGGCGTCAGCCTGCGCACGATTCGCAACAAGATTCGTGAATTCGGGCTGCCGCCGAGGAGGCCCGCCTAATGTCCGGCACTCCGCTAATCCAATTTCTTGAGCGGTTCTTGAACGTGACCTCCGACCGTCAGAACCTTGTCATCAAGAACATGGCGAACATCGATACGCCGGGCTATCAAACTCGGGATGTGGATTTTCGGTCCGAACTGCAACGTGCGACCGGGCCCACAGGCGAGGAAATGTTGAGCACCGTGGCGCACAAGGTCCCCGGGCTATTGCAAAGACCAGATGGAAACGATGTGAGCCTGGACCGTGAAAGCATGTTGCTCGCCGAAACTCAAATGCAATTCCGGTTGGGGATCCAATTCATCCGCAGCGAATTTCACCGTTTGTTGAACGCCATTAATGAGGGGAAAGAGTCATGAGCATGTTCTCCGCGCTTGAAGTCAGTGGGTCCGCCATGGAGGCGGAGCGTCAGCGGGCCGAAGTTGTGGCGGCCAATATGGCGAATGCCGAAACTACGCACACTCCGAAGGGCGGGCCTTACAACCGCAAAGAAGTCGTCTTCGCCAGCTCCGGAAATTCTGCGTTCCAACTTCTTCTGGCGGGTTTCCATCGCCTGACGGGAAGGCCCGCGGTTCGCATCTCGCGGGTGGTAAACGATCCGGCGCCGCCGGTGATGCGATATCAGCCGGGGAATCCAGACGCCGACAAGTCCGGCTACGTCGCTTATCCCAACATCAATCCGGTGGAAGAAATGGTCGACCTCATGGGCGCGGTTCGCTCCTACCAGCTTAACGCTGCCGCGGTCAGTGCTACTAAACAGCTGATTCAGGGAGCGATGGACATTCTGAAGTAACGATCGACAGGACGAATCACAGAGACCGCTATGGCCAACACAATCTCCAGTCTGCCGGCATTTCCCAATCTTCCGCAGCCCGCCTCCACGCCGCAATCGGACAATGGCGGCGGCAGCGATTTTGGCTCCGTGCTGAGCAGCGCTATCGACCAAGTCGAGCAGCTGCACAGCGGCGCAGCGCAGCAAGTTACCGATCTGCTTAAGGGCGACCGCAGCGATGTCCAGAACGTGATGATCGCGGTTGAGAAGGCGGACGTGGCTTTTCAGCTCATGATGCAGGTGCGCAACAAAATAGTGAGCGCGTACCAGGAAATTTCGCGCATGCAGTTTTAGTGTGTGAACTACTCGCGACACAAACATGACATCTTTCAATCAACTCGCTAACCAGTTAAAGAGCGTTATTGCCGCCCTCGACACCAAGCAACTGTTGGGCCTGATGGCAGGCGCAGCACTGATTACCGGGATCATGATTTTCTTCGGCCGCATGATTGCAACCCCGGAATACAAGCCGCTTATGACTTCCATGGAGCCTGCCGACGCGCAGTCTCTGGCCAGTCGGCTGGCGGCGAAAAACGTTCCCTATCAAATCAGCCAGGACGGCAAAACCGTCAGCGTTCCCGGCGACAAGCTCGATGCCAGCCGCCTCGAAGTCGCGAGTGAAGGCATGCCTCACAGCGGCCGCCTGGGGTTTGAACTCTTCGACAAAATGAATTGGGGGCAAACCGAATTTGACGAGAAAGTTAATTATCAACGGGCCCTCGAAGGTGAACTTGAGCGAACCATTCAAACCTTGAGGGATGTCGAAAGCGCTCGCGTGCACCTGGTCATGCCCACCGAGTCTGTGTTCCTCGATCGCGAGCACGAGGCTAAGGCGTCGGTGATTTTGCGGCTGCGGTCCGGCCAGCTCTCGGAGGACACTCATCGGGCGATTGCCAGCCTGGTTGCCGGCGCGGTGGACAAACTGAATGTGCAGAATGTCACCGTCATCGACGCAGACACCAACCAACCACTGGTGGCGCGGCAGCATGGTTCCTCGGCAGCTGATGCCGAACTCGAAGACCAGCTTTCACAGCGATTGGTCAGCACCCTCGAACCGGTTGTCGGAGCGCAACGCATTCGTGCGAGCGTGAATGTGGAGTACGACCCCAGCACCAGCGAAGAGAATCAGGAAACTTACGATCCCAAGAGCGCTGTGGCGGTCACGATGCAGCGATCGGAAGAGCAAGTGGGCGGCGGCGCTGCTGTGGGCGGCGTTCCGGGCACGACGAGCAACGTGCCCGCCGCCAAAGCTGACGTCAAGACAGCCACCCAGACCGACGCCAAAACCGTGGCCCAGCCAGCAGAAAACAATGACGATGAAGCCGACGACTCCTCGCAGACTTCGAAAACCGAGAGCAGCACCTATGCGGTAGACAAACTCGTTCGCCATACGCTGCAACCTGCCGGACGCATCCGTCGCATTTCGGCTGCCGTCATCGTCGATGACGCGGTTGAGGTGCAACAGCAGAACGGAAAAGCCACCGAAACACGCCGCAAGCGCACGGCGGATGAAATGAAGCAGATCGAAGTTCTGGCGTCCGCGGCCATTGGCCTGGATGAAAAGCGCGGCGACACCCTCGCGATTCAGAACCTTTCGTTCCAGCAACTGCCGAAAGAAGTTCCATCTGGGCCGAGCAAGCTGGAACGGGTGCGTACTACTCTGAATGATTGGTCATCCCTGATCCGATACGCTGCGCTGCTTGGATTGTTCGCACTGTCTTATCTGTTCTTGCTTCGCCCACTCAAGAATCAGGCGATTGCCACTATGAGCCAGTTGCCGGAGCGCGCCGCGGCTCGGCACAAAGCGGAACTGGCGGCTGGAGAGATCGCCGGACTTCCCACGGCAGAGGTTGCTTTCCTTACCGATGCGCAGCGCCGAACGCTCGGTTTACAGCGCCAACTCGCAGACAAAGCTAAGAATGAGCCGGTTGTGACTGGCCGACTAGTGCAGTCCTGGCTGCGTGAGGGCGCACAGTGACACAGGCGCGCTCCAACTCGTCCATCAGCGGAACCCGTAAGGCCGCGATCCTGGTGACCGTGCTTGGGGAAGAAGCCGCGGCGCTCATTTATCGGCAGCTTCCTGCCGCAGACGTGCAAGCTATTACCGCGGAGGTAGCGAGCCTCGACTCAGTACCCGCCGAGTTGGCGCAACAAGTCCTGGAAGAATATCAGCAGCAGGCGGGGGCCCACCGTTTTCTAATTCAGGGTGGCGCCGACTATGCGACTCGCCTAGTGCAAAAGGCTTTCGGCGACGATAGCGCCAAGGAGTTGGTTCAGAAAGCCGCTCAGACACAGCAAAAGGGCGGGAGCAAGCTGGATTGGCTACAAAAAACCGACCCGCAGCAATTGGCTTCTTTTCTTGAAAAGGAACAGCCGCAGACGAGCGCCATTGTCTTGTCCCATATCGAGCCCCGGCAGGCATCCCTGGTTCTCGCGAAACTGTCGAGTGAAACGGGCATTGAAATAGTGAAGCGGATGGCCCAACTCCGCCAGGTGGCCCCGGAAGTCACCGAGACTATCAGCCAGGTACTGAACCAGAAACTGAAATCTAGCTCGGTGGAAAAGAAACCTGCGGCAGTTCCCATCGGCAGCGTGCCGGACCTGATGAACCAGCTCGATGCAGCTACCTCTAAAGCGATTCTCGAAGCGATCGAACGCGAGAACGCAGGCTTGGCGGAGGAGATTCGCAATCTAATGTTCACATTCGAAGACCTATTGCACGTGCCCGAAGCCGGATTGCGCGACTGGGTTGCAGCCGTCGACAAGAAGACTTTGGCGCTAGCGCTGAAGGGTGCGAGCGAGCCGGTGAAAGAACATATCTTCAAGGCCATGTCGTCGCGCGCGGTGGAGATGATGAAGGAAGACATGGAGGTGCTCGGCCGGGTGCGGGCGAAAGATGTCGCCAAGGCGCAACAGGAAGCCATCGCTACGGCGCGGCAACTGGAAGGGGAAGGGAAAATCGTGTTGCGAGCCGAGGGAGAAGATGAATTCGTCGCTTGATCAAACGCCCATTCCGCAGGCAAATACGGTGGAGACGTTCGAGTACCAGGAACCACCAACGCCCGGCGGGGGCATCCTTAGCAAGGATATTCCCGCCTCCGGGTCAAAGGTGCTGCCGATTCAGATACCCGGACGAATGTCGCCCGAGGAGCTGGAGCGGCGCTTGGCGGACGCCCGGGTTGAGGGAATCCAGGAAGGTATTCTGCAAGCCCGGCAGAATTTCGAGAAGCAACTTGCTGAAGAGCGTGCCAGGATTGCGGAGGCGCTCCGCAATTTCGAGCAGCACAACAGCGAGTACTATGTGCGCGCCGAAGTCGAACTAGTGCACCTTGCGCTGGGCATCGCGGCCAGAATTTTGCACCGTGAGGCGCAGGTCGATCGCATGCTGGTGGCTGCACTGGTCAAGGTCGCGCTAGACAAGCTCCACCAGGGGACTAAGGTGACTGTCCGCGTACGGCCCGAAGAGGTTGCGGACTGGACCCAATATTTCCAGAAAAACCTCGACGGCCGGATCGAAGTGGAAGTGAAGGGCGACACCGCAATCGAACTGTACAACTGCATTCTGGAAACCGAGTTGGGCGTGACTGAACTGGGACTGGATAAGCAATTGAAAGAAGTCGAGCAAGGGTTCTTCGATCTGCTGGCTCATCGGCCCGGCGCTAAATGACCGACCAAATCCTGCAAGCGTATTCCCGGTGGCTGAGTCACTCTTCGACCCTGCGCTGGAAGGGCCGCGTAACTCACGTCGTGGGCAATCTCATTGAGTCGGCGGGGCCTTTTTGCTCGGTGGGTGAATCCTGCGAGATCCAGGATTCGAGCGGGAATCTATTTCCCGGGGAAGTGGTGGGCTTTCGCGGCTCGACCGTATTGTCGATGCCTTTGGACAAACCACAAGGCATACGTTTTGGCGACAACATTGTGACTTGGGGCGCGCGCCCGTCGCTGCGCGTTGGTCCCGATCTGCTCGGGCGAGTCATCGACGCCCGCGGCTGTCCGTTGGATGGCCAGGGCGACTACCGCGCAACCCAGACGATTTCCATCGATGGAGCGGTGCCGCTCCCGCTGAGCCGCATACCGATCGATGAACCGCTGGCCTGTGGCATTCGCGCGGTGGATGGCTTTCTCGCCTGCGGCCGCGGCCAACGGTTGGGTATTTTCGGCGGCAGCGGCGTGGGGAAAACTACTCTGGTCGGAATGATGACGCGCGCCACCGCAGCCGACTTAACGGTTCTCGCTCTGGTGGGAGAGCGCGGGCGCGAGGTCAATGACTTCCTCAAGGCTCTGGGCGAAGAGGGCCGGCGCAGAGCAGTGGTTGTGGTTTCAACATCCGATCAATCGCCCTTGCTGCGCATACGCGCAGCCCTGGCGGCGACTGCGGTTGCGGAATATTTCTGCTCCCGCGGCAAGCAGGTTCTACTGGTGCTCGATTCGCTTACCCGGTTCGCCATGGCGCAGAGGGAAATCGGATTAGCCGCGGGCGAACCGCCAACGGCAAAGGGCTACACGCCGTCGGTGCTGAGCATGCTGGCTCGGCTCGTCGAAAGGGTTGGCCGCTTTTCCGAGGGGAGCATTACCGCGTTCTACACCGTATTGATGGAAGGCGACGACCAGCAAGATCCGCTGGTGGATACCGCTCGCTCTCTTCTGGATGGCCACATCGTGCTGGATCGAAATCTTGCCACGCGAAACCACTATCCGGCGGTTTCGATCCTCGATAGCTTGAGCCGCCTCATGCCCAACATCTGTTCGCGCGAACAGATTGAAAAAGCAGGCGCTTGCCGTATGTTGCTGGCCGCTCATGCCAGAGCCGAAGACTTGATCCGCATCGGCGCCTACAAACCCGGCACGGACCCGCTTCTCGACAAAGCCATCGCCGCGCTTCCTGTCATCGACACATTCTTGCAACAGAACCCAGCGGAAATCCCGTTGCCCAAAGAAACGCTCGAGCGGTTCCTCGCGCTGCCGGCATAGTTATGGCATTCCGCTTCAGCCTCGAAGGGGTTCTCCGCTTCCGCGAAAATATGGAACGAATGGAGGAACTCGCCCTGAACAAGATCGTTCAGGAGATGTCCGGGGTGCAAGCCAATCTGGATGAAGCGAACTCGCGGCAACAGGCGCTTCGGGAGCGGCGAGAAGCGGAGCTGGCGAGCGGCATCCCAGCGATACACCTTCAGGAAGTCGCCGAGCAGGAAAGAGAATTTAGCAAGCGCGCCGAGGCGCTGCGCGCGCTCTTGCAGGAGCTTGAGCGTAAGCGTGTGGAGCAACTGGAAATTTATCGCAAGGCTCAACAGAACCAGCGAATCGTCAGCGAGATCCGCCAACAACAGCGTCATTCCTATGATCGCGATCAGCGGCGGCAAGAGCAGAAGACTCTGGATGATTTGTTTCTGCAGCGGACAAAAGACCGCGACTAGGCAGAGGTTGCCTAGCTGAAAGTGGGCAAGTCTTGCCCAGCGCAAACTCCGGCGCGCGTTTTCTGCGGATTCTTATCGGCACATTCTTCCCAAGTCTTTAGTCCACAACACATTTTTCCATTCTGATAGCCCGCCCGAAACGGGTCGCCTTTGGCCGGGTGCGTGCTGAATTGTCTTGCTTCGAGAGATTTCTCGTGATCAGCACGCTTCCTATCGTCGGGGCTGGAACTCCGGTGGGCGCCGCGCCCACCTCGTTTGCGTCTTCATTCCCTGGTGACCTGTTGCTTGCGGCTCAAGCGGGCGATGATGCGCTTCCACTGGACTTCAGGGCGGTTGCGGCCGCTTTGTTCGGGAATGACGAGGCGGGATCGAGTCCCGCCGAAACAGCGGGAAAGAACTCGTTGACAGCATCGGGGTTTTCCGGCCCCCTGGCAGCTCGGGCCCGCGATAAGTCTGCCAGCACGCCGAAGACGGGCATCGCGCTCGGGCCAATACAACGAACAGAGACCGCTTTGCTTCCATTGCAAACACTCCCGTTTGCGCCGAACGTATTGACAGGTGTTGCCGCTCCTCCGCCTGAGCGCAATTCGAAAGACCCATCTTCCTCCGGAATAGTCAGGCCCGAAGCCGCAGAGGCAGCTTCTATTCCAGAGATCAAGAAGAGAACCGCGCTCCAAACGGCAACTTCGTTCCAAGGTTCTCCAGGAATGTCAAACTTCGGCAGCAGCGTTAGCGAAACAGGCTCCGCACTGGGCGTTGCGACGCTGACCCCGGCTGCGGGTTATTCGTGGATGCGAGCAACCCACGTCGATCGAGGAGTGGCGCAACCGATAAACCGGCAAACGCAGCAGGCTGAAATCCGGACAAACCTGAACCCGGGTCCGGAGCCGCCGAAAAACTCTTTAGCTGCGCCGACAGCGTGGCCGGTGCCGCCGGCGCCATCCACGAGAGATCTATTTTTCGGAGGTCAGGTTGAGCAGGCTCCACTGTCTGAATCGAACGCGTCGCAAGGCCATTTCAAAGTTGCTCAGGTGATGCCTGCTACGGATGTTGGAACAAACTCCGGTTCGGTCGATACGCCGGTGAGAGCTGTCGCATCGTCGGCTATTGGGCGCGCGCTGAAAGAAATGCCAGTACCGCCCGATACTGGCGGGCCGACACCGAAACCAAACGAAGTGCAGGTCAATCGCGGACCATTTGCGATTCCGCAGCAGTTTTCAGCAGCGCCCGAGTCTTCCACATCACAGCAATTTCCGGTCACGCATCTGCCTTCCATTCCGCATGGTGCCGATCTTGTCGAACCCGAAGATTCCAGCATGGTGGCGTTCCCATATTCGGCCCGGAATTCCCAGGCGACAGCTAAGTCAGCCCCGGCCCAGATGCTGAGCAGGACATTTTCAAACCCTGAACCGGCTTCCAATGTCCAAGATAGCTCACGCGTGGTGGCATCGGACGCGCAACCACCTCCGCTGGATGCGCGGAGCGCAGAACCTGTTCCGGTCAACGGAACGGTTGTTGCAGAAGCGCCGGGACAAATGGTCGAGGGTGCCCCTCTTCCGAGTGATCGGTTCCACGTCCCGGTAGACGAAGCGAGGATCAACCAGCCAGCTGATGGAGTTCACACGGAGCCAATGAACCGGTCCGGCTATGGCTGCATCTCACAGCCCAGTCTCCTCGTCGATCCAGCGGCTGGCGGCGCAGATACAGAGTGCGTCTCTGCCTGCGGCTACGAATAGCGAGATCCCAACGAAGGACGCAAAAGCGCAGGCACCGCAAGCCTCCGCAGCGCAAGCTCCCCCCCGAGCGGACGCCCAACCACAGAAAAGCCAAGCTCCTCGAACTGACGGAATCGAGGTCAGACCGGTTTCGAATCAAAGTGCGCCGGCAACTCGGGTGGTTCAATCGGGGAACACCAAGATTGCGGCACTGACAGAAAAAGCGACGGAGGAACCCGTCGAGGCGGGACCACATTCGTCCTCGAAACTCGCCCAGCCTCAATTTTATCCGAGCGGATCGCATAGTTCCTTTTTTACGGTCACGCTCCCCTCATCGAACGGGGCAACTCCGGAACCTGTCTATCAGCCAGCCAGCATGCTGCAGCATGATGTTGTCCTTCCGCTTGCGACCGCAAACCCTGCAAAGGCTTCTCCCTTCTTAGGCGTGCAGCCCGAGCAAGTAACGTCGCCACCGCAAAAAGCTGAGTCCGACCACGCCAACGGGCCGCAACAGAAAACAACTACTCACGGCGGCGACAGCGGACAACCCCAAGTGACCGTGGCGGTGGCCGCTGCCCCCGCACCGGTTAGCAATTCCGCCATCGCTCTGCCGCAGGCGAGTTCGTCCTTGGCTCGTGGCGCTGGATCATCGCGAAAAAGTGACCGGGTCCGCATTGCGGCAGACTCGTCACGCGACGGGGTTAACGGTGTCGACGAGCAGCTTGCAACTCCTGCCCCCGCCGTCTCAGATCGGCCGAACGTTATTGCGGCCTCCGCCTCGCTTCCTTTGGGTTCGCCTTCTATCCAGGCGGTTGCGTCTTCAAAAGGAGATGAAACTACCCGTCCCGTGGGAGACGCGCCGTCGAAAAACAAAGACCGTCACGATAGCAATAACGCAGCGCCGGGGATGTCAGCTGTTGCAGCTCCCTCGCACCTGCAAGAAGCCAACGAAGGTGCTCCCTCAGCGAACGTAGTTACCGCAAATGGAAGCCAACTCGCCGCCGTGCCAGTGCCAGGCAACTCAGCGCTTCACCCTAAAACCACGCGGTCTAAGGATTCAACGGCTGGATCTCCCGGCATTCCGCAAACCGCCGACGTTGACGGCGGCGACGGAGAAGTCTTGATCGCCGGCCATCCTGCCATCAACACGGCAAAGCTGATTCAGGGAATCAGCCAATCGGAAGTTCGCGTTGGCGTGCTCAGCCGGGAGTTCGGCAACATCGACATCCGAACCTCGGTGGAGCGGCATCAGTTCACCGCACAAATTTCCGTGGAGCACAACGAAATGGCCAAAAGCCTTGCACTGGAGCTGCCTAGCTTATACAGCCGGTTGGCGGAGCAGAAACTTCCAGTCGCAAACCTGGTGATCCAGAACCAGAGCACATCGACATCGTCAGGGTTTGCCAATGACGCCCAATCGCAAGCGGGGTCTCGCCAAGCCAATAACACAGTTGGATTTCAAACGGAGCCAACACTTTCCTTAGCCCCAGAGTTATTGGCCCCGGTTGACCGGTTGGACATTCGCATCTAGATGAAGGACGAAGTTGAGCAACAGAAACGAGGAACAGCAATGACTAGTCCGATAGCAGCGGCCCCTGTGGCCGCCGACGCAATACCACCCAAGGCGAACGCCGCTTCGAGTAGTAGCGCCTCCAGCAGTACCGGTTCGTCCGCCGACCCATTAGCCAACAGCAGCAGCGATTTATTTTTGCAGCTTCTGGTGGCGCAACTGAAAACCCAGGATCCAACGTCCCCGATGGATCCCACCCAAATGGTTGGGCAGATGTTGTCCATGAATGAACTCAATGAACTGATTCAAATCCGGCAACTACTGCAGGCGGCGGCGCCGGCAACATCTTCAAACCCGTCGCAATCAACCGGCACCCAACAAACCACAAATCCGTCGCAGACGCCACAACCGACGACTCCCTCGCAACCCACAAACACAACCACAGGAGCCTAAGACCATGCCTAATTTTTCGATTCCACTTTCTGGTTTACATGCCGCCTCCGACGCGTTGTCGGTCATCTCCAACAATCTGGCAAACCTCAACACCGTGGGCTACAAGGAAAGCCAGGCGTCCTTCCGGGATTTGTTCTACCAGGCGTTCGGCACCAACGGCGCCAACGATCCCATTCAGGTGGGCGAAGGCGTCGCTACCGACTCCGTAACTCCCATCTTCACCAGCGGCAATCTCGAGAGCACGGGTGTGGCGACCGATGCTGCCATCACCGGGAACGGTTTCTTCGTCGCCCAGAACAATGGTGTAATGGAGTACACTCGCGCCGGCAACTTTACCGTCAACGCGCAAGGACAACTCACCACGCAAAGCGGCGCGCTCGTCATGGGGTACCCCGCGGTGAATGGTACGGTCAGCACAACGCAAAGCATTGCGCCTTTGCAACTGAATGAGGGCCAGCTGATTCCTGGCAATGCCACCAGCAAGATCCAAACGCAAACCAATCTGGACGCAGGCGCAAAGGTGGGCGACAGTTTCTCTACGCCAATCACTGTCTACGATTCGCTGGGCACGTCGCACGTTCTGACGTATCAGTTCACCAAAACAGCGGCAAACGCCTGGAGCTATCAAATCACCTTGCCGGCAGCAGATACCGGTGGCACGGGTGCGCCGACTGTCGTCACCAGTGGTTCGTTGGCGTTCAATCCGGATGGAACGCTGCAAACTCCCTCCTCTTCGGTCACCGGAATTGCAGTCACCGGTCTAGCGGATGGAGCTTCCGACCTCAGCCTAACCTGGGATGTGTCCGACGCATCCGGAAACTCGCTTGTGACCCAGACCGCCGCCCCTAGCGCCACGGCTAATACGACGCAGGATGGCTACGGTAGTGGCACGCTGGTCAACTTCAACATCACTTCCGACGGGACGATTGAGGGCTCCTTCAGCAACAATCAAACGCTGGCGCTCGGCCAGATTGTCCTGGCGGACTTCGCCAATCCTCAAGGATTGCTGCGGGCCGGCCAGAACAGCTTCCAGAACACGCTTTCTTCCGGCGCCCCAGTGATTGGGGTGGCAGGAACCGGCGGCCGGGGCACCATTACCGGCGGATCACTGGAGCAGTCCAACGTTGACATCGCGACCGAGTTCGCCAACATGATCGTCACCCAGCGTGGATACCAAGCCAACGCGCGCGTGGTTACGACCTTTGACCAGCTCACGCAAGACGCCATCAACATGAAGCAGTTGTGAGGTGGTGAAGTTAGTGGATGATTAGAGGGCTTCCGGCGTGGCTTCTGGCCACGCCGGAAAGCCGCGTCCTCTACTCCGGCTCTAATCGAAACGGTCTATCCGGCGGTACCTGTACTGCGGTAATCGCGCAGTCCTAAGCCGTTCCCTGTCTAGCGCTTTCGCAAGAAAGCACGGGCGGTTTTGCGTTTGTTCGTCTTTCGCCGTCCGGCACTGCGATTGCATTTCACGCTTCTTCGCGGAGTTCTAATTCCGCGCAGCCTCTGTTATTGGAAGCGGGGATACCGGGCATGGCTACGGCGCGCGTCACACCGATCCAATCGAAACCAGAACCACGGGACAGTCTACAGACTGCCATCGAGCGATATCACTGGCTCCTGTGCACCGCAACCACCGAAATCTCCGTCCCCCGATTTACCGTTAAGGACCTGCTCAACCTACGCAAGGAGACTGTGGTGCAGACAACGTCCCGGGTCGCGGACCAGGTGCCCATACATCTCAATAAGATTCTGTTGGGACGTGGCCAGTTTGAAGTGGTCGCAGACCGGATCGCTATCCGTATCACGGAGCTGGCATGAGCGCGACTCCGGTGGTGGCGCCGCAACAGGAGAACAACTGCACAACTGTTTCAGAGCAGCAATTGTCGCTCGCCGGCTTGCCAAGTCTGGCGATCGCAATGATGCACAAAATCGCCGGTGGTATTGCATGGTTTCTACAGAGAGCAAAGGCGCAGAAGGCACGGAAGAGCCTGCGAATGTGCGAGAGCCTGCCCCTCGGCGACCGCCGTTTTGTGGCGGTGATTCAGGTCGACGGGGAGCGCTTCCTGATCGGCTGCTCCTCAAGTTCAGTCTCCATGCTCTCCCGCTTGCGGCAACCCCAAACTTTTGCGGAGACACTCGAGCGCTGCCAGGAGGCCGGACGGGCCTCATGATGTGCGCCTGGCGACGTTTTATTCTGTTTGTTCTGCTGACGCTTACGTTGGCGCCGCTTTCCGCGACTGCGGCCACCAAAGCGACACCCGCGCAGACCGCCGGGAACGAGATTCGCATCGCCATGCCGGGCGGTACGGGCTCTGGGTCACTCTCGTGGAGCATCGTTGTCCTCCTTACATTCCTGACGCTCATCCCTTCGTTGCTCTTGTGCATGACGCCGTTCGCGCGGCTGCTTGTCGTCTTTCACTTTCTCCGTCAGGCGCTCGGTTTGCAGACCACTCCCACCAATCAGACCCTCATCGGCCTGTCTCTGGTGCTCACCATGTTTCTTATGCAACCGGTGGGCGCTTCCATTTATGACAAGGCAGTAATGCCTCTGGAGGAAGGTCAGATTACGGCGATCAATGCGATTCAACTCGGCGCTGCGCCTCTGCACGAGTTCATGATGCACTACGTGCGCGAGAAGGACGTCGCCCTGTTCGTTGAGTTGGCCAAAGAACCCCGGCCGCGCGATCCCAGCGACCTTTCGATGAGAGTGCTGGTTCCCGCTTACATTCTGTCCGAACTGAAAGCCGGATTCCAAATCGGCGCGGTTCTCTTTCTGCCATTCATGGTGATCGACATGGCGGTCGCGTCCATCACTACTTCTGTGGGGATGCTGCAATTGCCCCCGGTGGTAATCTCCACGCCGCTCAAGCTGCTTCTTTTTGTAATGGTCGATGGCTGGGACATGTTAGTCGGTTCGCTCATGAGGAGTTTTAACTGATGCCGACCTCTGCGGTTGTGGACATCTGCCGTCACACGCTGCTCGAAGTGCTGTTGCTGACCGTGCCAATTCTGGCCATTGCAGTCGGTGTGAGCTTGGTCGTCAACGTGATTCAGGTGCTTACGTCGTTGCAGGAAGCGACTATTTCGACCGTGCCGCGGTTAATGGCTGTGGCCGCCGGAACGTTTGTCATGATGCCGTGGATGTGGCGTCAGATTTGTCAGTACACGACGACGCTGCTGTCGGATTTTCATCCGTACATACGATAGGCCATGGAAATCTCGCTCACCGAGCTGTTGACGGGTCCGTTGCTCGTAGCCATTCGAATTTCGGGGTTGATGTTGTTTGCTCCGTTCTTCGGGAACAACGCGATTCCGGCGCGGGTGAAGGCCGTACTCGTCATTGCCATCACGGCGGTGCTGTACCCGGCGTATGCCGCGCGGATCAGCCTGATGACGCTGGCTCAGTGGCCGGGCGCGGTTGCGCGCGAGCTGGCGGTAGGCATGGCGATCGGAATCTCGACCAACTTTGTGTTTGAAGCGGCACAGATGGCGGGCCAAATCCTCGGTGTGCAGATGGGCTATTCGCTGATCAATATTCTCGATCCGCAAACCCAAGTCGACACCACCGTGGTCGCTCTGTTTCATCAAATGGTCGCGCTGTTTCTGTTTGTGCAGCTTGATGTGCATCACTGGGTGTTGCGGGGAATTGCTCATAGCTTTGAGTATCTCGCGCCTGGAACCGCGAACCTGAGCCGGGGATTGACCGCGGAGTTGCTGCATGGCGTAGCCGGCGTGCTCCAAACCGGATTGCAGATTGCTGCGCCAGTGCTGGCGGCCACGATAGTGGCGGATGTGATTTTGGGCTTTCTTGGCAAATCGTCGCCTCAGATGCCCTTGCTGCTGCTGGGGCCTCCCTTGAAGAGCATGTTGGGAATCGGATTGCTGATCACTGCGATCCGTTATTGGCCGGAACTGTTTGATCGCTACTTCACCGCGTCGCTGGGATTCACCGAGCGGCTGCTGCATTTGGCGGCCCATCCATGAGCGAAAACAAGACAGAGAAACCGACACAGCGCCGGCGGCAGAAGGCCCGTGAAAAAGGGCAGATCGCCCGCTCCAGAGACCTTTCGAGCGCGCTGGCCTTGTGCGCCGCACTTGGCCTGATTACCTGGCAGGGCTCTGCGGTTGTAGAAATGTGGCGAAGCATGCTGCGCCGGACCATCGAATTGTCGGCTGTGCAGCCGTTATCACCCACCGCTCCTTTATTTATGTGGAGCGCCTGGACGGTCACGCGTTGCGCAATTCCCGTGATGGCCGCGGCTTGGATGCTGTCTGTGCTTGGAGGCGTGATCCAGGGCGGGTTGATCTTCGCCCCGGAAGCCCTTGCGCCCAACGTCGAGCGTCTCAATCCCGGCCAGAAGCTGGGGCAAATTTTCTCGCTCACCGGGTTGAGCAGTCTGCTCAAGTCCTTGCTTCCTTTTAGTGTGATGGTTTATCTGGGAATTTCCACACTTAGGGAAAACACTCCCAGATTCATGCTTGCCTCCACCACCAATCTTTGGACGTTCAGCCGATTTCTGATCTCTGCGGTTGCTGAAGTGGCGTGGAAATCCAGCCTGGTCTTGCTGGTTTGGGCTTTCGTGGACTACTTCCTCACCTGGAGAAAGACGGAAAGCGATCTGCGGATGTCGCGCGAAGAGCTGCGGCAGGAAAGTAAGGACAGCGACGGCAATCCGCAGATCAAGTCCCGCATCCGCCGCTTGCAGCGGCAAATGCGGCGTCAGTTCATATTGCGCGAGACGGAGAAAGCGACTGTCGTGGTTACGAACCCGACACACTTTGCCGTTGCCCTACGCTACGACATGGAAATGGAAGCTCCAATCGTGCTGGCCAAAGGCCGCAATCTGCTGGCGCAAAAAATGAAGGAGATCGCCCGGTGGAAGGAGATTCCGGTGCTGGAGAACCCACCCCTCGCCCAAGCCTTGTACAAGAGCGTGGAAGTGGGCCAGACCATTCCAGCGAAGCTTTACACCGCGGTGGCGGAAGTGCTGGCGTTCGTCTTCCGAGCGCAGGCTCAAGCCAAGGCTAAGCAACGAGGAGCAGCAGCGCGACCATAACGGAAAAACATGGCCAACGTCATCAAGCCGAAGCTGTTTACCTCTCGAACCACCATCGACTGGCTCGTGCCCGCGGCGGCGGTCAGCATGGTCTTCGTGATGCTGGTACCGTTGCCCAGCGTCATATTAGACGCGCTGCTTGCGCTTAGCATCACGGCTTCAGTGCTGGTGTTGCTGACCGCGCTGCAAATTCTTCGCCCGGCGCAATTCTCCGTTTTCCCCAGCTTGCTGCTGTTGATGACGCTATTCCGCTTATCACTCAATCTCGCCAGCAGCCGCAGAATCCTTCTGCACGGCAGCGAAGGGATTTCCGCCGCAGGGCACGTCATCGAAGCCTTTGGCCAGTTTGTAGTCGGCGGAAACTATGTAGTCGGCTTCGTGTTGTTCCTGGCCTTGATTGCCATTCAGTACATCGTAGTGAGCCACGGCGCGGTTCGCACCGCCGAGGTTACGGCTCGGTTTACCCTCGACGCCATGCCCGGAAAGCAGATGGCGATCGATGCCGACTTGAATGCCGGGTCAATTGACGAAGTGCAGGCACGAGCCCGTCGCGAGCGCATCGCCCATGAAGCGGAGTTCTACGGCGCCATGGACGGCGCGGCGCGGTTCAATCAGCGGGACGCGCTGGCTACGATTTTGATCACGGCAATCAACATCATCGCCGGCTTTCTCATTGGAGTTCTGCAACAGGGCGTTCCTTTCATGGAGGCGCTGAAGACTTACACGGTGCTCACGGTCGGCGACGGCCTGGTCACCATGATTCCGTCGCTGCTGGTTTCGGTTGCCGGAGGCATGGTTCTTACTCGGGCTTCTTCCGACAGCACACTGTCCACCGATCTGGGTAGCCAGCTTTTCAGCTCTCGCCGGCCGCTGTGGACGGCTGCGGCCGTGATGGCCGGGCTGGCAATCATTCCCGGCCTGCCGAAGCTTCCTTTCATTCTCATGGCAGTAATCATGGCGGCCATCGCGCGGCGCGCGAAGCCCGATTCCGTTCAAGAGACTAAAGCCATCGATGGCGCACCGCGCAGCAAGTCCGATTCGGCTGCCGCGCCAGCGGTCGATCCGATGGATGCCGCCTTGAAGCTTGACGACTTAATGCTGGAAGTCGGCGTTGGACTTGTGCCCCTCGTGGATGTAAATAAAGGAGGGCAGCTATTGCCGAAAGTCCGGGCCCTGCGCAAGCACCTGGCGACCCAACTGGGTTTCCTGGTGCCGTCCATCCATATCACGGACAACCTTACTCTCAAAGATCTGGAATACGTGGTCCACCTGCGAGGCGTAGAAATTGCACGCTGGGAAATGCGCCGCGATTGTCTGCTGGCAATCAGTTCGCAGCCGACGCCAGCGCCGCTGCCAGGGCAAGATACTCGCGACCCGGCATTCGGCGCGCCCGCAAAATGGATCGCGCAAGGCTCGCAGGCGCAGGCTCTCGCGGCCGGATACGCGGTTGTCGATCAGACCGCAGCGTTGGCCACTCATCTCGGAGAACTGATTCGCCAGAATGCTCACGAACTGCTCACGCGCCAGGAAACCAAGCGCATGATCGACCGGCTGAGCGAATCGCACCCGAAGTTGGTCGAAGAACTCGTACCCAAGCTGATGACCTTGGGCGAAGTGCAAAAAGTGCTGCAACAACTGCTGCGTGAACAGGTATCGATTCGCGATCTAGGCACCATTCTTGAAACGCTGGTGGAAACTGCAGCGACCAACAAGAACCCTGTGCTGTTGACCGAGGCCGTCCGGCATGCGCTTGGGCGCGCATTCGTGCGCCCGCTGCTCGATGACCAGGGGCAATTGAAGGTGGTAACTCTCGATCGTGGGATCGAGGAGGAGTGCAACCGCGCGGTATCGGCGCAGTCGCAGACGAGCACCTCGATGGCTTTACAGCCGTCTACGGCTCGCCGTGTGCTGGAAGGTCTGCGCACATTATTTGGAGAACAAATTCTGACCGCGCCGCCGGTGTTACTCTGCGCCTCCCCTGGGCGCTTCTACTTGCGCAGATTGTTGGAGCCCTTTTTGCCCAAGATCGTAGTGCTTGCGCCTACCGAAATACCGCCGCTGATTCCGGTGCAGGCGGTGGGATCGGTGCGCTGAACGAAATGAACACCAGAGGCCTGGAGAAGCGATGACATCCCAGCAAGCTGCATACGCGGGAATCTTGCCAGAGAATGAGGCGCGCAACGAACTCATTATGTCGGAGCTTTCCCAGGTGTACTACGTCGCCCGGCGAATCCACGAGCGCCTGCCTCAGCACGTGCCCTTCGAGGATCTAGTTAACGCAGGCGTGCTGGGATTGATCGAGGCTGTGAGGAAGTACAATCCGCAAAAGAACGCTTCGCTCAAGTCCTTTGCTTCGTTTCGGATTAGAGGAGCGATTCTGGATAGCCTTCGCGCTCTGGACTGGGGCTCTCGTCCGCTGCGGCGCAAGGGAAGGAGCGTGGCTGAAAGCATTACCAAGCTGGCCCACCAATTGGGACGCCAGCCCACGGAAGATGAAATTGCGGCTGATCTCGATCTCGAAGTTTCTGAACTATACAGCCTTCTCCGGCGGCTGGACGGACTGCATATCGTTGGGCAGTTGGCCGGCTCGCGCTTCGATGACTCCGAGCCGTTGGACCTGATCGAAAGCGCCCCGGCGGATGAAGGTGAAAATCCTTTCGAGCTGTGTCTGAAGTCGGAGAGAAGTGAATATCTTGCGCAAGCCATCGGGACGCTCTCGGAAAAAGAACAGATGGTTATTTCGCTTTACTATCGTGAGGAACTAACCATGCGCGAAATTGCGGCCGTGATGGATTTGGCGGAGTCGCGCGTTTCACAAATTCATTCTTTGGCGATTACCAAGCTGCGAACTGCCATCGCCGACATGGAACTTGAAGAGAAAACTTTCAGGTAGAGAACTATGCAGACTGCAACCCAATCGACGCCGGCGCAGATACCGGAAGCCATCGGAGTTACCCATGAGGTCACACCGGAGCAGGTGCAGAGCTGCGATTTCCGGGCTATTCGCACCTTCGACAAAGCATGCCTGACCCCGCTCACCGTTGCGAACGAAACCTTTGCCAAAACCCTGACCAACGTTCTAAGCGGGCGCTTGAACCTTGAATGCGAAGTGAGTGTCCAGTCTCTCGATGCCGTCGATGGCCGCGTCCGTTTGGAAAAATCCAGCGACGCAGCGTATTTCATTACCCTGGACCTGGCGCCGCTTCCGGAAACTGCGCTGCTCCTGATTGAACCGACGCTGATATTTCCGCTGGTCGATGCCCTGCTGGGCGGTAACGGGAAACCGAGCGAAGTGCTTCGAGAAATCACTGACATCGAAGACCGCCTCATCCTCGGTCTTGTCCGCGTCATTTGCCAGGAGCTACAGAGCGCCTGGCGTGTCTATAACATTGAGGTCCAGCCTGGTAAGCGTCGGACTTTAGCCGAACTGCGGAAGAGTTCATTTTTTACCGGCAGGATGCTTGCTTCCGGTTTTTCAATCAGCCTGCCCGAAATAAAAGGTGGCATGCAGTTGATGATGCCGGTGTCTTGTCTGAGCGCGTTCGTAGGCGCCGATCCGAAGGCCTCATCGTCTTCGGGTGCCTCAGGGCACCACGCGATGAGCCCGACGCTGGCGGCAAAAATTGCTGAATTCAACTTTGGGCTTGACCTCACACTACCCGGCGCCAAGGTGCAGGCCCCCGACTTTCTCGGCCTGGCCGTCGGCAAAGTAATAAGTTTGGGAGTGTCGCTGCGGACCATGGCAGTCCTGGGAGTCGGAGGACGGGGCGCGTTTGAAGCCGTCCCGGTTCGCGTCGGTCGTAATCGTGCGGCACAGCTTATCGAGCCGGTAGGACACAACTCAATCGAGGATAAGGATTCACAATGAGCGGCAAAAATGCGGTTCAATTGTTTGTCGAAGCATTGCCCGGCGCAATTTCGCGGGCTCTCGGCGAGAAGTCTTCGGCACCGTGGTCAATTCGGTTGGACGAAACGTCCAAACCGCTGCCAGCGGACATGCCGCTACTGAACCTCGTGCTGGTGGCAAGCCGATCGAAGGCGGAGGCTGCAATTCAGATCGCCATCGAAAGCGCGCTGCTTCTGGCAGGCACAGGGGCGGCGCCGGCTTCTGTCACAGGTCTAAACCCAGAACAGGCCGAGACTGTTCGAGTTCTAGTTGCGAATGCTTGCAATGTGGCGGCTCAGTCGATTGAGGGATTACAAATTCATGTTCGCATTGAGGAGACTATTCGCTGGAGCGCGGCCAAGCAGTTTTCGATGAGTGGTTCAGATGGCAAATCGGCAGCAGTGCAATTTCAGGTTCTGCTTTCCGCAGGGTGGGTCGACTCTGTACAGGGGCTAGGAACTAGTGGCGCGCAGCAGTCTTCTGCGGCGAAGGAATTCGCCAACATGTCCCTCTTGGAAAATGTAGAACTCGAGGTTACGCTGCGATTCGGTCAGCGCCAACTATCGCTCCGCGAAATCGGAGAATTGCGTTCCGGGTCAGTCGTCGAACTCGATAAACACGTGCAGGATCCCGCTGAGTTGCTGCTCGGCGAGCGGGTAGTGGCCAGAGGAGAAGTCGTCATCGTCGATGGGAACTACGGATTGAGAGTCACTGAAGTGGTCTGAGCGTTAATGGAACGACGGGCGTCCTGCCCGTCAGACCATGGGCCTGTGCTCTGACGGGGCGAGGACCCCCGTCGCTCCACCGAGCACAAGGTTGATCTTCCGCTAAAGTTACCTAACGTTTTGGCCGATATACCAACCGGTCAAAACGATGCCCGCCTTCGAATCC
Organism: uncultured Acidobacteriaceae bacterium; assembly: GCA_963735545.1. GTDB lineage: Bacteria > Acidobacteriota > Terriglobia > Terriglobales > Acidobacteriaceae > PALSA-270. Next base: position 323,505 of record CAVTLU010000012.1, on the reverse strand, counting down.
AACCAATATTCCGCCGACCGTATGATCGGCAATCCGCTGGCCGAGCCGGAGGCGCTTCTACGGCTGGAAGTGCTGTTGAGCCACCGCGTCGTAGACCTGGGGTTTGCTTCAGAAATCGTCGCTGGCGATCCCGGGCTAAACGCCCTCGTTTTCCAAATTGCCCGCGAATGCGACGAGGTTCAAGAATCCTTTCCCCGAGTTCCAGATTGCATCGTCGCAATAGGTATCGGAGGCTTAAGAGAATGCCTCCGCCGCGCGCACCAAACCCCGCGCTAGGCCGCTGATGCTCAGAATAGTGCTGGGTTAGAAAAGCAGACCGCCCGAAACTCTCCAGAAGTATCCGACTCATTCAGCTCTCATTTAAGTTCTGCCCCGATCGTACTTTCAACAGGTTGCAAGCCGCGACCTGGGGCGCTACGTGGCCCGCCTCGTGCTTCACTGGCATGGGAACTACTCATCCTCACCTATTCATATGGACAGCGGCTTCTACGCAGCTTGCAGCGCATTAATGGCCAGAACTCAGACCCTGGATATGGTCGCGAATAATCTGGCGAATACCAGCACGCCGGGCTATCGCGGTCAGCACTCCATCTTTCACTCTATGCTGGCAACCGCGCGCGGCCATGCGGGTTCGAACCTGAATCGCGCCGTGAATAACTTTGGAGTTCTCGGCGGCAGCGAGATGGATCCGACCCAGGGAACCCTCGAGCACACCGGCAATGATCTAGATTTTGCCGTCCAGGGGCCGGGGTTCTTCGTGGTGCAAAACGCCAATGGGCGGTTCTTCACCCGCAATGGGAATTTCCAGGTTTCTCCGCAGGGCCAGTTGGTCGATGCCGCAGGCGACGCGGTCATGGGCGACGGCGGAGTGATTCACATCGTGGGTGGGCCTGTTACCGTCAGTCCCGATGGCACCATGTCGGTGAACGGTGCGGTTGCGGGAAAAATCAAGATTGTGGAATTTCCCGTGGGCACGGCGCTGGAGAGCGTTGGCAACTCTTACTACTCTGCCCTAGAGCACAGCGAAGTCGACGCGACTCATTCAACAGTGGCGCAAGGCAGCCTGGAAGATTCCAACGTCAGCCCGATAGCCAGCGCCGTAGAGCTGGTGACGGTGCAGCGCTCCGCGGAAATGATGCAGCGGGCGCTTTCGATGTTCAACTCAGACATGAATCGGATTGCAACCGACGAAATACCGCGAGTCAACCCATAAAGGAGCCTCATGTTACGCGCACTGTACACCGCATCCAGCGGCATGAATGCACAGCAGATCAATCTGGACAACGTGGCCAATAACCTGGCCAACGCGAGTACGGCAGGGTTTCGCCGGCGTCGCGTGCAGTTCTCCGATCTGCTCTACCAGAACATTATTATGCCGGGGTCGGCGGCGACGCAGCAAACCACGAATGCGGCCGGCCTGCAAGTTGGACTTGGTACCCGGCCGGGCGCTTCAGAAATTCTGCAAACTCAGGGAGACTTCAGCCAGACGGGCAACCCGTTGGACCTGGCGATTCAGGGGCTGGGCTTCTTTCAAGTTCAAATGCCGGATGGTTCGATTGCCTACACGCGAGCGGGAAGTTTTCATTTGGATGCGCAGGGAAATATCGTAACCGCTGACGGTAATCCGCTGCAGCCCGCGATTACGATTCCACCCAACGCCGTTTCCGTAACCATAGGTCCGGATGGCACTGTCTCGGTAACGCAGCCGGGCCAGACTGCCGCTTCGCAGGTCGGAAGCATTCAGCTTGCGCTGTTTCCCAATCCCGGCGGCCTGAACAGCGTCGGCAACAACATGTTTCTGGCGACGACCGCTTCCGGTGATCCGATCCTCGGCACGCCGGGCGGAACTGAGGGGCTGGGCACTCTGCAGCAGGGATACGTGGAGCAGTCCAACGTCGACGTGGTTCAGGAATTTGTGGAAATGATCTTGGCGCAGCGCGCGTACGAATCCAACTCCCGCGTAGTCCAGGCTGCGGATCAGATGCTGCAAAACCTGAACGGCCTGAATCGCTAACCACGAAGGATAACGATGACTCGACGTTGGCGACTGTGGATTGCGGCGATATGTCTGATCGTGGGATGGGCAGTTGTGTCTGTCCAAGCGGAGAGCAAACCGGGCCGGGTCGAGATTCGGCCCGAGCAGATCAGGAAAACGTTGGCCGCATCTGGCATTCGACTCACTCCCGAGCAGTTGGAATTGCTATGCACAGTTTCCGCCACGCAACCGTCGCCGCGACTAAAGGTCGTTGCCATAGACCCGCTCGACGCCGGCGCGGCGCGGGCGCGCTTGCAATGCGAAAGTACCAGCGTTTGCCTGCCGTTTTATGTGGTGCTGCATTGGCCTACAACGAACGACGCCCATGCCGCGCTGAAGGCCTGGGGAGACTCCGCTCGAACCAAGCCGCAATCCGTCGAACTGCTGGTGCACAACGGAAAATTGGCGACCATGATTTTTGAAGGGCGCAATGTGCGCATCACCCAGCCCGTTCTTTGTTTACAGAATGGATCTCGCGGGCAGCAGATTCGGGTGGCGAGCGAGGATCGCCAGCGCGTCTGGCTGGCGCGGGTAACGGGCAAGGGAATCGTGACGGCTGGCTCATCGAATTAGCCATGGCAACGACTTGGACGACAACTCGCGCAGTCTGCACAGTGTTGATCGCAATCGCGACGTTAAGCGCGAGCGCATTTGCCAAAGGCAGTGCCGTCGATCCTCAGAAGACACGGGCTGATTACATCTCCCGTATCGAGCAGCAAACTGTCTCCGCTCCCGGCGAGCTGACATTGGGAAGTTTATGGCAGCCCGATGGCGCTATGACCAACCTGGAGGCGGACTATAAAGCCCGCCGTCTGAACGATCTGGTCACCATCGTCGTCGTGCAGCAAACCACGGCGCAGGTTACGGGCAATGTTGACACGGAGCGCGACTTCAACACCGCATCCGGCATCTCCGGCCTGGCCGGCCATATCAGCACCAGTGGAGTGAGTAATCTGCTCACGGCGCAGTCCTCCACGAAGCTGAAAGGGGCAGGTTCTACCGACGCCAGTTCTGCCATGAAAACCAGTCTGGCCGGACAGGTGATTGCGATTTTGCCGAACGGCAACATGGTGGTCGAGGCTTCTCGCCTGATTGCGATCAACGGTCAGAAGGAGACCATGATTGTTCGTGGAGTGCTGCGGCCGGGAGATGTGGCGCCGGACAACAGCGCTCCTTCTACTGCGCTCTCTAACCTGGAAGTCGAGCTGAAGGGCAAAGGAGTCGTTTCCGACTCGATCCGGCCACCGAATCGCCTGGTGCGAGCACTGCTATGGATCATCGGCTTCTGAAGGTTTTCAGTTCGATGCGAGAGACGGCGCGCGCAACTGCGGCGCTCACACTCGCCGTAGTGCTTCTGTTGCAGTGCCCGGCTTACGCGACTACTACAGGGCCCTCGACCGGAGGCAAGCAGGTTTTGATCCGCGACATCGCCACCATCGCCGGAGTTCGGGACAATCCACTGATCGGTTACAGCATCGTCGCCGGCCTGCACGGCACCGGGGATCGCCAGCAAACTCTGTTCACCACGCAAACGCTTGCCAACATTATGCAACGCATGGGCGTGCAGATTCCCGGAAATCTGGTGCGAGTGAACAATATCGCCGCGGTTTTTGTCACTGCTTCGCTTCCGCCGTTTGCCCGGCCGGGAATGGCCCTGGATGTGACTGTCTCCTCCATCGGTGATGCCCGGAGCCTGGAAGGCGGCGTCCTGCTTTTGACGCCTCTGCATGGTCCCGATGGCCAGGTCTACGCCGAAGCACAGGGCGCGCTCACCGTGGGCGGTTACTCCGCAGGCGGAGGCGGTAACGCCAAGCAAGTCAATCATCCGACGGTGGGCCGCGTTCCCAATGGCGGCACCGTCGAACGCGACACTGCGATTGACCTCAGCCGGCTGACCAAAGTCTCACTCATGCTGCGCAATCCTGATTTCACCGCGGCCCGGGATGTTGCCAAAGCCATCAATCAGCAATACGGCAAGGAAATCTCGACCGTGATCGATAGCCGCGAGATCAACGTGCAGATTAGCGGTTCGGGAACAACATCGGTGCCGGAGCTGATCTCGCAGATTCAGAATCTCTCCATCACGTTTCATCCGCCGGCCAAGGTTGTGGTCAACGAACGCACCGGAACCATCGTGATGGGCGGCGACGTTAAGCTCTCCGCGGTCTCAGTGCTGCACGGCAGCCTCACGGTTGAAGTAGCAACGAAGTTCGATGTCTCACAACCAAATCCGCTGTCAAAAAACGGAGACACCACCGTCGTGCCTGAGCAGACCTTGCAAACCGAAGAGGGCGCCGCAAAAGCCATACGGCTATCGGAAGGCGCGAGCGTGGAAGAGTTGATCAACGGATTGCAAGCCATGGGAGCGACCGCGCGGGACATCGTCGCGATTCTTCAGGCCATCAAAGCCGCGGGCGGGTTGCAGGCCGAACTGGAGGTCCTGTGAGTTCCAACATCATCACGCCTCAAGTTAGCCTGTCCGATGTTCGCGGCGAGCAGATTGCCGAAAAATTGAAGAACACCACCGCCGTGGATAAGGCGGGAAAAATTCAGAAATCGTCGCGGGATTTCGAGGCGGTACTGCTTTCCCATTGGCTGGAGCAGGCCGAGAAGTCATTTGCCACGGTTCCCGGCTCGAACGATGATCCAAACGCCGACCCCGGCCGCGATCAGTACCTTAGTATTGCGATGCAAGCCGTGGCCCAGAGCATTAGCGGGCATCATGGCGGATTGGGGATCGCCACCATGGTAGCGAAGCACCTGCAGGCGCAAACCACCGAAAAGGACCCCGCTAAGCCATTGGAAATAAATCCCCTGCATGGTGAGCCCGCTCCGGTCAAGGATTTGAAGCCCCACGAGGGTGCAAGGTGACGATTGGACTAAAGTTTTTTCTGGAACTGCCGATAATAAGGTTGCGCGGTATCGCAGGAGACGGATTATGAGAATCGACTTAAATAGCGCTTCGCTCGGCGGCGTGGAACGCGAAGAAAACACCAAGAAGCCTTCTGGCAAGGCTTCGGGCGCTTCCCGCACTGACGATAAGGCCAGCCTCTCCGTCGATACCGTTAGCATCGCGGCGCTTACTACTCAGGCGCTCGCGGCTCCTCAAGTGCGCCAAGACAGAGTCGATGCGCTGCGGCAGGCGATCCAGAGCGGCCAGTATCAGGTCGACCCAAGCCAGATTGCGCAAGCCATGCTCGCGCAAAACAAGAGATAGCGCCAGCGACCAACTCATAACGGCGGCACTTCATGTTGAAGCAAAACCATGCGAGATCCTCGGATGCTGGATCGGCCTGCCCGGCTGATCCTCAGGCGGATGTGCGAGCTGATCTGCGAGAAATGTGTGTCGAATTCCGGCGCGCCATCGCTGCCCTTGCCTCGGATGATCTGGAAGCGATGGAAAGAGGAATCGCCGCCCAGGAACGACTCGCGGACCGGCTTCAGCTCTGTCTTCAGCGGCAAACTTCTGACCGGCCAAGTCCACCACCTGACCGCGCTTTCATCCCCTCCGAGTTGAAAGATTTGGGCAACCTCACTCGCGTTTATTCCGGGTTGCTGCGGCGTTCGATGCGCTCGATCCGCCTTCGCGCCGCGCTATGCCGTACGTTCAAACAGACCTTTCCAGGAACTCAACGCGAGCAGGCAAGAGATACCACCTGGTCGTGCGAGGCCTAAAGATATGCCTGGGCTCAATACCTCGATGTCGGTGGCGGTGCAGGCGCTGCAGGCCGAACAAGGCGCGCTGAACGTAACTACCAATAACATCGCAAACGTAAACACGCCCGGATACAGCCGCCAGGTTGCGACGTTCAACGAAGCGCCAACCGTAGCGGAAGGCAACTTGGTCTTTGGACAAGGCGTAACGCTTGAGCAATATCAAAGCATCCGCGATCAACTATTGCAGCTTCGCATCTACGAAGAAACCCAGCAGCAGAGTAATTCGCAGGCCCAGCTCAGTTCGTTGACCCAGATTGAGGGCAATTTTTCCGACCCAACCCAAGGGGTCGGCGGTGCGCTTTCGGCATTCTTCAACAGTTTGAGCCAGCTCTCCACCGATCCGACGAACAGTAGCGCGCGGCAGCAAGTACTCACTGCGGGGAACAACCTCGCCGGTTCATTCCATCAGGCGGTCTCGGCCTTGGAGAGCATCCAGTCTGGGTTGAATCAGGCGGTACCGCAGACGGTAATCCAGATCAACCAGTTAACCGGGCAGATTGCAAAGCTAAACGCGCAGGTCGCACAGATGCAGGGACTGGGTCAGGACCCAGGCGCCGTGCAGGACCAGCGCGATGAACTAATTCGGCAGCTATCGACTTTTGTGAACGTCTCTGTCACGCAGACGGAACATGGCTTGACCTTAACAACTGCAAACGGGGTTCCTCTGGTGGTGGCCGGTCAAAGCTTTTCGCTGCAGGCGGGCACGGGCACCAACGGCTTAGAGAGTGTCTCTACTCAGGGGCAGGACATCACAAGCCAGATCCAGGGCGGGCAGCTTGCCGGCACGCTACAAGTTCGCGATCAGGTAATCCCTGGCCTGCTTTCTCAACTCGACACGCTGGCGAGCCAGTTGGCTAACAGCTTTAACACTCAGCACGAGGCCGGGTTTGATCTTTCCGGAAACGCCGGGCAAGCTTTCTTCACGGTCCCGTCGTCGGTTGCAGGGGCGGCTGCCGCTATCGGTGTAGCTATCACCGACCCGAACTTAGTTGCTGCCAGTTCGGACGGATCGGCAGGAAGCAATGGCAACCTGACGCAACTGATTGCGGTGCGCGACCAGAACCTTCCATCCGGATCCAGTCCCACGAGTATGTATTCGAATCTGGTGCTGCAAATCGGCAGCGATGCCTCGAACGCCACCGCTGACGTGAATTCCGGGAGCTTGAGTTTGCAGCAGCTCACCGATCAGCGTTCGGCGACCTCGGGAGTTTCTCTGGACGAGGAAACCACGAACATGATCCGCTTTCAAAGGGCATACCAAGCAGCAGCGCGCGTGGTTACAACCGTCGACACGATGATGCAGACTCTGCTCAGCATGGGATCTACAACATGAGGCTAACAATATGCGCGTGAATCCTGACATGTCGCCGGACGTTCTGGCCGCGATCTGGCAAACGCAGAACCAGGAACAGACAGCATTGCAGGAGTTGTCGACCGGGAAGCGCGTCAACGTGCCTTCCGATGATCCGCTCGCGGCCGCCCAAATGGTCGCCAATCAGGACCAGTCCGCGCGCACCGACCAGTACTTGCAGAATGTCGATACCCTGACCAGCCAACTGCAAACCGCGGACACGGCGCTGAGTTCCGTAGTCCAGGCGCTGACCCAGGCGATCAGCCTGGGCGTGCAGGGATCGACGGGAACCCTGTCCGACGCCAACCGGCAGCAGATCGCGCAAAATCTGATAGGCATTCAGGCACAGCTGGTGCAGCTGGCCAATACGTCGGTCGGTGGCAGTTATCTATTTGCGGGCACGGCGACGACCAACCCGCCTTTCGCTCTGGATTCGTCAAGTCCCTCCGGCGTTATCTACAGCGGCAATAACGGCACCAACACGGTGTCGGTTGCGGATGGCCTGAATGTGCAGACCAACTTGCCGGGAAGCCAGCTGTTTCAGAACTCCAATGGAAACGTATTTGGGGCGCTGCAGAGCATGATCACCGCCCTGCAAAACGGGAATTCCGCGGCTGTGGCGACTGCGACGAACCAGCTTCGCAACGCGTTCAACTCCGTGACCGGGCAGCGTATTTTCTACGGGAACGCCGTCAACCAGCTCAACTCGACCCAAACATTCCTGCAGCAAGAGCAGGTGAATCTGAAATCACAGGCCAACACGCTGATCGGCGCCGACCTCACCAAGGCGGCCACGGACTTGACCAGAGCCCAGACTGCTCACGACGCAGCCCTCGCTGCGGCTGCCAAGATTCTGCCCACCAGCTTGCTGGATTACCTTAAATAGATTTCCTTTAGAATGTCGTTCCGAGGAGCGCAGCGACGCGAACCTGTCTGCTTGCGCAATAACAAAAGTAGCCGAGGGCGGCGCCCCCCCGCACAAGTGGACCTAGGCGCTCCAGCTTGAGGAAGGAGAAGCGGTAGACTCATCCGCCGCATTGCTACGGGGCGAAGAGGATTTAGCAGGTTGCTCTGCAGGTCTTTGCCGGGCATGCACTTCCATCCAAGCTTGCCGCATGTCGGCCACGAATCCCAGCAGTTGACGCAGGACCACAGGATCGCGTTCAACCTGGGCTTTCATCATCTGGCTGCGTGCCATGGCATAGAAGCCGCACAACTTCTCGGCTACGTCTGCGCCCTGTTCCATGTCCAGCGCACCTTCGAGCTGCGCCAGCACGAGGTATCCGTGCTTCAGCGCTTTTGCGCGATCCTCGATATTCCCTGCCTCCATGGCGGCGACGGCCGCTTGCAGATCGCGGGCCAGGATGTCGTGCAAAATGATGACCAGTTCTGCCGGCGTGGCTTCGCGCAGGGCTGCTTCCAAATAGGCGACTTGGGTTCGGTTCTGGCTCATGATTTTGAGTTTGTGGTAAAGCCCAGCTCGGCGTTGATCTGCGCCTGCAGGAGCGGCAACTGTTGCAGAAGCACATTCACCTGCTCGTACTGGGTGGTGAGAAGTTGCTGCTGTGTCGCGATGTAGACCTCAAAGCTGTCGACATGATCCTGCAGATCGTTCTGGGTATTCGTCATGCCCTGAATGTCCACCGCAAATGCACCCTGAGTCGGATCGGTCAGCGAGTCCAATTGGCTCTTCAGAGTTGCCGCAAACCCGGTTCCATCGGTCGATTGGAAGAAATTCTGCACATCGGCAGCGTGCGCGGTCACTGCCGCGTCCAACTGCGAAGTGTCGATGGAAAGGGTTCCATCGTTGTTTACCGAAATACCCAGCGATGCCAGAGTCGTGAATCCGTTGGTGCCACCAGGGGTTGAGTAGGTGGCTGCGGTCAGCAACTGGCTCTGCGCCAGACGCGCGGTGAAGTCGCCGGCCAGCGGGCCGGAACTCTTCGTGGTCGTATTGTAGGTAAACTGGCTACTTAGATCTTGAATGACGTTGTTGTACGCATCGACAAAGTCACTAATGGCTTGGCTGATGGTGGAGTTGTCTGGAGTCACGCTGACCTGAACCGGTGTGCCCGAGGCCGCGCCCACCAGATTCAAAGTCAAGCCGGGCACAGTACCGGTCACCGTATTCGTTGCGCTGCTGATCGGGACTCCGTCGACCGTAAGAGAAGCGTCCAGCCCCGTCGAGCCTTTCGTGAAACTTAGGCCGCCCGCGACGTTGCTGACGGTGAGGTCTCCTGCCGTCCCCGAAGAGTTGCTGACAAGCGATAACCGTGAGCCGGTGGAGTCGGTGATAACACTGGCAGTTACGCCCAGAGCCTGCCCGTTGATGGCGGAAGCCAACTCATCGAGAGTGTTGTTGGTGTTGTCGATGGTGATCGTTGCCGCTTGACCGCTGCCCACCTGGACCGTGAATGTGCCCGTGGCCAACGCAGTGCTGCTGCTCGCTACGGAGGCCGAATAGTAAGAACCGCTGGTGGCCAGTCTGCTCACCACGACGGTGTGGCTTCCGGAAGGCGTAGCGTTGGAGGCGGATGCCGTTACAATTCCGCTTTGCGAGGAGGTTACGTTGCGCGCGGTCACGTTGCCGGCGGGATCACCGAGCGCGTTCAGCGCTCCCGAAAGCGCTGTGACCTCGCTGGTTAGTCCGGTGAGGGACGAAATTTGTCCCTGCAGTTGTTGCTGCTGAATTTGCCAAAGTTGCTCCGGCGCCCTCAGGCCTGCTATCAGCTGACTGACGGTCGAGGTGACGTCGATCCCGGGACCCGTGCCCAGCCCCGACGAACTCAACGCCGTTAAGATTGCAGACGATCCCATTGCAAATTTCCTTACTTGGTTTTGTCGCGCTCAGAGCCAGTGGGCGCGCTTTGTTCCAAGCCGCTGGCTAGATTGAGCATCCCTTGAGAGGGAATCTGTTAAATCGTGCGTCCACTGGTTTCGTCGAAGAACCGGAAGTCAGCCCTGGCGGGGTCAATGCCCCGCCAGAGGCTGACGAGGGTTATTGCAACAGCTTCAGAACTGATTGCTGGAGCTGGTTGGATTGCTGCAATGCGGCCACGCCGGTCTGTTGCAGTACCGTTAAGCGTGACAGGTTCGAGACGGTGGTTGGAATATCCGCCGCGCGAATGCCGTCTTCCGCAGTGGTCAGGTTCTGCACCTGGTTGGTGATGACGTTGGAAGCGCTTTGTAAGCGGTTCACCTCCGCTCCCAGAGCGCCACGATCGGCGGCCACGTTGGCAATGGCTGAAGTCAGGTCGGTCAACGCTGCCTGCGCGTTGCTGGCGCTGGTCAAATCGTCGCCGCTGATATCCACCGGAGTACCGCTGAATCCAATCGATGAACTGGAGAGCGCGCCGGTTGTGACTGCGATGGAGGTAGAACCACCGCTTGTGCCGTCACTGAGATAGACCGAAGTGGCAGTCGCGGTGAATACTTGGCCGCCGTTGTAATTGGTGCTGCTCCCGATGCGGTCAATTTCCGCTTTGATCGCGGTGAATTCCGCGTCGATCGTGGTGCGCTGGGTGTCGCTCACAGTGCCGCTGGAGGCCTGGGTGGCGAGAGTCACGGCGCGATTCAGGAGCGCTGTAACCTGAGCCAGGGCGCCGTCTGCCACCTGCAGCGATCCTACGCCGTCGGAAGCATTGCGGGCTGCCTGCGTCAGAGCCGTCAGGTTGGCGTGCAAACCGTCAGCAATGGCCAGGCCGGCGGCGTCATCGGCGCCGCTGTTGATTCGTGAACCCGACGAAAGTTGAAGTAGAGTTTTCTGGAGCGACGTTTGAGTCAAAGACAATTGGTTCTCCGCCGCAAGGGACGTAACGTTATTCAAAATACTAAGTGACATTGTGTCTCCTTTTGAATTTGCGCCTGGGCACCGAACCCTGCGGCAAACCGACTGCGAAGCACCGCTTTCGATCTCAGGCTTTCGTTCGCGGGCCTGTGTATCGGCAATTCCGATTTCCCCCATCAGCCTTGCCGCGAAACCTTGGTACATCAGACCTACTGGATGACCTTGGTAACGGTTACCCCACGCCGTTCAGCAGGCTGCAGGTTTTGGGTGGAGCAGAGCCTTTGGCGCTGCCAGGCCGCTGACAAACTTGAAGAATTGTCGTTCCGAGGAGCGGAGCGACGAGGAACCTGCTTTCCGCAGCCAAGCGAGAGAAAGCAGATTCCTCGCTCCGCTCTGAATGACAAAGACTTCGGCTCTGTGGTGCATCGACCCGACGGCTTCAACCCTCGAGACCGTCCCGTGATGAATCGCCTCGCAAGTGCCGATAAAAGCAGGCCAAGCTATGGCAGATGTCCGCCCGCCTGGCGTGAAAGGCATTGTGGTGATAAGACTTACGCGCCTGAACGGCAATCCGCTTGCGCTGAACTCCGACCTCATCAAGTTCGTGGAGAACGCCCCGGACACCGTGATCACCCTGGTCAACGGGGAAAAAATGATTGTCCGGGAAACCACCGAAGAGGTGATCCGGCAGATTGTCGAGTTCCGCCGCTCAGTGCTGGCGGGTCTGCCCTCCGCTGGAGCGGACCTGAATCCTGCGGCGTTGCTTGAGCGCCCGGGTCGCAGCGCCAACCCTCTTTCCGAGGACGGCGGCCGTGGATAAGAGCACAGTGGCTGGAATTGTGCTGGCCTTTACCGGAATATTGGCGGGCTTGCTTCTTGAGGGCGGGAAGATCGCCCAAATTTTGCAGCCCACGGCTGCCATGATCGTTTTTGGAGGCACGATCGGGGCGGTCATGATCCAGTTTCCGCTTCCAGTCGTAATCGGCGCCGCTAAAGGATTGGTTCATGTTTTCTTCGATCGGGGACGCAATCCCAACGCGCTTATCAAGGAATTGGTGGGATATGCGAACCGCGCCCGCAAGGAAGGCATTGTTTCGCTTGACTCGCAATTAGGAACCATCAAAGACGCATTCGTAAAGAAGACCCTCATGCTGGCGGTGGACGGCGCCGAGCCGCAGGAATTGCGGAAGATGATGGAGCTGGAACTTGATAACCAGGAAGAGCACGGCGAAAAGCTTTCGCAGGTGTTCGAGTCCGCGGGAGGCTTTGCCCCGACGATCGGCATTATCGGCGCCGTACTCGGCCTTATTCAGGTGATGCAACACCTCGAAAACATCACCGAGGTAGGCAGGGGCATCGCTGTGGCATTTGTCGCCACGATCTACGGTGTGGGCTCCGCGAATATTCTGTTCCTGCCGTGGGCCGGAAAGCTGAAGATCAAGCTGCGCGAGGAGCAAGTGCTGCGGGAGATGGCGCTCGAGGGAGTGGTTTCGATCCTCGAAGGCATGAATCCACGCATGCTGGAAACCAAGCTCCTGGGCTACTTGCAGGAGCGGGAGCAGAGCCAGACGCATCGAGAAACGGTGAAAGCATGAGCCGCCGCCATAAGAAAAAGGCGCATGCTAATCACGAGCGCTGGCTCGTCTCCTACGCCGATTTCATCACTCTGCTGTTTGCGTTCTTTGTGGTCCTGTATGCCTCGTCGCAAGCCGACAAGAAAAAGGCGGCGCAAGTCGCGGCCGCGATCAAAGGAGCGTTTCAGCAAATGGGAGTCTTCACCGGTACCTCACCAGCGGACGTTGGTATTCCGGGAAGCCCTGGAGTACAACCTCCGCAATTGACCAGCGCCCCAATTCACGTCATCCGAGTGGCCGGTAACAGCGACAAAGATCATGGCTCCATCGGCGTTGGCGTCGATGTCGACGAGATTCGCCGCGAATTGGAAAGCGCCCTCGGCGATCAGATCCGGAATCACGAAGTGCAGATGCACATCACGCCGGAAGGATTGGTGGTCAGCTTGCGCGAAGTCGGCTTCTTCAACAGCGGAGAAGCCGAGGTGCTGCCTGATGGCAAGGCCACGCTCACCAGCATTGCGACCATCTTGGGAGGGAAAGGTTTCGAGCTCCGGGTTGAAGGGCACACCGACAATGTGCCCATTCACAATTCGCACTTCAAGTCGAATTGGGAGCTTTCTACCGCGCGCGCGACCGAGGTAGTGTCCCTGCTCATCGAAGAGCACGGTTTCGATCCGATGCGGATCTCGGCCGCCGGATACTCCGAATTCCGCCCCGCAGCCAGTAATGACACTTCACAAGGACGAGCAGCCAACCGTCGGGTGGATCTGGTCGTCGTAGGTCACGCCCGGGAAGCCGACGACCTGGCTCGCAACGAGCCCGCGCCCGCTGCTGGTGGTCCTTAGCGAATTGCACGAGTCTCGATTTCCGCGATTCGACGCAGGATGCAGTCGTCGCACTCGGGCACCCAAGTCCTCATCGGTGCTAGAATTTTCGCTTTCATGACAATTGAGGATGTGGTCGACAAGAGAGCGGGCTCGGCCAGTTCAGGGCAGAAGCGCTTCTATCGTCCTGAATTGGACGGCCTGCGCTTCTTCGCATTTTTCGCGGTTTTTGTGCGGCACACTTTCTCTGCAGATCCTCCATACTATTCCGCGCACCACATTCCCGGCGCGGTGCTTCTTGCCGCAGGCGCACAAGCGGGAGCTTTCGGGGTTGATCTCTTCTTTCTGCTCAGCGCGTACCTCATCACTGAACTGTTACTGAGAGAGAAGGATCAGTTTGGAGGAGTTCACCTTCGGTCTTTCTACTTTCGCCGCATATTGCGCATCTGGCCCCTTTATTTTTTTGCCATTCTGATCGGGGCTGTCCTCCCTTTGGTTGATCCTACCCAGCACTTTCCTCTCGGAAGCATCGTAGCTTTCTTATTTCTGTATGGGAATCTGCTGGTCGCATTCGTGGGGCTGCCCAGATCCGCCATGAGCCCGCTCTGGAGCGTGAGTCTTGAAGAGCAGTTCTACCTGTTCTGGCCGGTGGTCATTGCCAGGGTTAAGCGGGAGAGTACGCTGTTGCGCGTCGCGGCAGCGATGTTCGTGACCGCCGAAATAGGACGCTGGCTCCTGGTGCGATACGGCCCTGACACCGAAAACGTTCTGTGGTCGAACACCGTAGCGCGGTTCGATCCGCTTGTGTTGGGCGTAGTCACTGCGGTGCTTGCGCGGCGCACGCCGTTCGAGTTTCGATGGCCGTCCAGGCTCGGCCTATTTCTTGCTGGTGGGACAACCTGGATGATCGCCGGTCATTACTACGCCATCAATATGCCCTTCGCCATGTTCGGGTACCCCGCGATCGCCTTCGGGGCCTGGCTTCTTTTTATGGCGGTTCTGGGAATCGGTTCGGCTCCGCGCTGGCTGAGATATCTGGGCAAGATTTCATATGGCTTATACGTTTTTCACGAACTGGCGCTTTACTTGGCGGTGAAGCTGCATGGCGACTACGCCCACACCATGCGTGATTTCGTTATTTATTGGTGGACGGGTCTTACGCTCACTCTGGTCATGGCCGCCCTCTCTTACCGTTTCTTTGAAGCGCCATTCCTTCGGCTCAAGGAACGATTCGCGTTTGTGAAGTCGAGGCCGGTTTAGAATTCGCCTCAGTTTCCGGCAACAAACTGACTCGAAGGGGTGGCTTGACCCTGGGGCTGCGCTGGTCTCAGACTGACTTCGGAACATTGCTCATGCCGCGTTCGGTGCTGCACATCCTGGGTACGGCGCAACCCGAAGGAACGGGCATCGCGCGGATTGTGGCCAGCCTTGCCCGAGGTCTGAAGGCCAGAGATTATCTCACCGAAGCGTACTTTCTCGGAGCAGATGGTCCACTTGTAGCCGAGCTTGAAGGCGCCGGGGTCAGTACTCGCGTCCTCGATGTGCAGGGCTCGAAGGCGCGCGGGGCCTGGCGTTTGTGGCACGCGCTGCGCGGCCATGGGTTTTCGATTGTCCACCAACATGTGGGCGGGCCGGGCATCACACGCTTGGCGCGCTGGTCCTGCAATGCGCCAACTATCGTGCATCTGCATGGCCGGGTGGTGGAATCGCAGGAATTGAACCCGGCTCCTATTCACGTGCGTGGGGCCGACGTGGTCGTTGCGAGTTCTCACTCCGTCGCCGCGCAAGTTGTTGGGACAGTCCCCCGCGTAATCTACGCGGGCGTGCCAGTTCCGAACGGGATGCTCGCCAACTTATCAAGAATAGACAGGTACGAGACGGTCATTGGAAGTGGCAGTCGATTATCGCCCATCAAGGGTATTTTGCATCTGGTGCGTGCTTTCGGGTTGCTCCACGCCGAGTTCCCGCGGGCTCGATTGCAAATCGCGGGTGACGGACCAGACCGCAGCGTGATCGCAGAATTATTGATCAGCCTGGGACTGCAAGACTGCGTGACTCTGCTGGGATGGAAAGCCGACTTTACTTCGGTCCTAGCACGCTGGGACATTTTTGTTCTGCCTTCCCTGGAAGAAGGTTTCGGGATCGCTGCGCTGGAAGCGATGGCAGCCGGGTTGCCGGTAGTGGCGAGCGCAGTTGGCGGCTTGCCCGAGATCGTGCAAGACGGCAAAACCGGCTGGCTTGTCCCGCCCGCCGATCCCGAGAAACTGGCCGAGCGCCTGCGCGCATTGCTGTTAAGTCCCCAGAATCGAATGAGCATGGGCAGTGAAGGGCAGGCTCGTGCTCGCGATCACTTTTCAGAAGAGAGAATGGTTGCAGAAGTGGCCGGACTCTATGACAGCCTTACCGCATAAACGCCTGACGCAGAAATAACTTTTCTTCCTGCCGGGCGCCAGCGAAGTAGAAAACCGCAGTGTAGATGACACCTCCAGCCAAGCCGCAAGCGATCACGCCCATCCAGTGTTCGGGCTTTACAAGTCTGGCCGCTGCGTAGGTACAGGCTGCACATACGGCGGCCGGAAGCGGCAATCCTCGGAACGTCGAGCTGATAAGGTCCAGGACTCGAAGTTGGCAGGTGCGGGCGCCCAGGAAGAGAAAGACGCAGGTGCTGGCGGACAGAGAAGCTAACAATGCCCAGGCGGCGCCGACCTCGCCCAGAGCCCGAACCAGTCCAACAGTTAGCGCCAGACTAGGAACCGCGATTACCCCGAGCACCGTCAGTATGCTCCGCACCGCACCGCGTCCCCAGAGCATGTACATAGCCCCCATGCCAAGCGCTTCAGCGAGAACCGCCGCCGCGGTCAACCGCAAAATCAGCGCAGCCTGCGGCATTGACTCGCCCACCCAGGCTCGCAACAAATTCGGAGCCATGATCCAGAGGACGATAGAAACCGGCAGCGCCGTCACTTGTATCCAGCGAGTTCCAAGATACAAAACCTTCCGCGTTCCATCCCAATCGTTGGCTTTCATGCTTTCGCTGGCGGCAGGGAAGAGTGTTTCGGCAACGCGCGCGTTGACGTCATATAAGGCGACGGGGAAGCGCTTTCCGACACTATAAGGAACGATCGCGGACGACCCGCGAATCACGCCTATGATCAATGGCGCGACGTCCCAGATCGCGCGGCCAGCCAGTGTGGCTAGAAAGCTGAGAATGCCGAAACTCAGATGAGGACGCAGCAGTGGCCAGCGAAACCGGCCGAATCGAAAGCGGAGGCGTGGTTCGATCGTGCTCACGGCTGTTAGCGCCGCCCACGCCCACAAGATCGAAACCACAACGTTGCACATCGCGATCGCCACAATGGAGTAGCCCATCCAGAGCAAGGCCAGACAGCCGATCAAACGAGCGAGCGCGGCGCCGATAGTGACAGCGTTCATGGCGCCAAAGCGGCGCAGCCCGGACAACGCCGAGTTAGCGAAGAGCACCATTCGGTCGGCGAGATAGCCGGCGGCAACCAGGAGGAAAACTTCGGGGGCGACGGCTGCATTGCGAGCCGAAAGATGTAAACCGCCGCTGATGGGGAATCCCAGACCGACGATCACAGCCGCGCCGATCAGCCCGATGAGAAAATACAAATTTCCCGCAGACACTACGAAGCCGGCTGTTTCTTCGCCCAGCGTCGTGCTCAGCGTTGCCGAAATTTCCTTATTGACGCTCCAGTACAGTCCGAAATCGACGCCGCCGAACATGCCGGATACGGCAAGCGCGGCGAGCCACAGACCATAGGGCTCGCTACCGAGAACGCGCAGCAGCACCGGCACCAGAATAATTCCCGCCACGCCCGAGGCCACATATCCCGAGTAGTTGACCACGCCATCCCGCATCAGGCGAATGCGTTCCTTGGTGTCAACGCCAGCGATAGGAACGGGGTTCGGGGCCGTACCTGAGGAATCCGTCTGCTCGCGTGAGAGGACGACAACGGCAGTGGGAGGGTCCGGATCCATTCAAGGCAAGTTTTTCGCGGTTGCCGTTAGCATAGAGAAGGCCGTATGGTGGGTCAAGGACCGAAGAGTGGCGGTAGTATTCATGCTGGCGGCATCTTACCTGCTTGCAAAGATGCTGATGACGATATTATTGGCCGCCATCATCATGTTCAGCTTGATTGCCCGCTGCAGTGTCAATCGCTCATCTGCGCATTACCGCCGGGCAATATCTGCTTTTGGCGTTGATTGAAAATCCTCGGTTCTCTGCCGTTTTGCGCGGTTGGCTTTTTCATCGGGACCCGAGCCTCGGGCAAAAGCGCGCCGGCTTTCGTGAATCTCGTCTATCTGCCGATAATGCATTTGGGAGGCTTGTTCTACCCGCTGCCCAAATCGGTTCAGCCGATTGAGTTCGCTTCGCCGGCATTCTACCTGGCAAAACTCGGGCTGCGCGTGCTGGGTGCTCCAAGCATGGACGAATTGTCGTTCGGTGCAACTGGGCCATCCAGCCACGGCGGGCCCGTACTCTATATCGCCGTCCTCGTTAGCGTGACTCTGTTCTTCGGCTTGCTCGCGGCTCGCCGGCTGAAACGATTGGGGTAGAAGACTTGCTCGATTTGTCATTTCGAGGAGCGAAGGGACGAGGAATCTGCTTTCTGCCTGCCGTCGGCAGAGAGCAGACTCCTCGCACCGCTCTGAATGACAGGATAACCACAGACCCCACAAGCAGATTAAAATCAGAGCATGCCACTGAATGGCGTTTCTTTGATCGGATCTAAGGCTGGTTCCTCCGGCGACGGTTTTCGCGGGATGAATCCCGCGACCGGAACCTCGCTCGAACCTCAATACTCATCCGCCAAACCCTTTGAAGTTGAACTCGCGGCCCAACAGGCGCATGAGGCGTTTCCAACTTACAGCGCATTATCCGGGGCCAAGAAAGGTGACTTCCTCCGGCAGATCGCCGCGGCGATCGAGTCGAATGGCACTGCGATCGTCGAACGCGCCCAAGTGGAGACCGCACTGCCCAAGCCACGGCTCGAGGGCGAACTCGCGCGCACCTGCAATCAGCTTCGCCTGTTCGCACAGGTGGTGGAGGAAGGCTCGTGGGTGAATGCGAGAATCGACTTGCCCGATCCCGCGCGCAAGCCGCTGCCGAAGCCCGACATCCGGTCGATGCTGCGGCCTCTGGGGCCGGTGGCTGTCTTTGGAGCAAGCAATTTCCCGCTGGCTTTTTCCGTGGCGGGCGGGGACACGGCGTCGGCGCTGGCAGCGGGCAATCCCGTGATCGTAAAAGCTCACCCAGCGCATCCCGGAACCAGCGAGTTGGTCGGCCACGCGGTGCAGGACGCGGTTCGCGCCTGCGGGCTTCCGGGAGGGGTCTTCTCCCTCTTGTTTGACGCGGGCATAGACGTCGGCATAGCGCTTGTCCAAAATCCCCTGGTGAAAGCAGTTGGATTTACGGGATCGGCGGTGGCGGGAAAGTCTCTGATGAAGCTGGCCGCCGCGCGGCCAGAGCCGATTCCATGCTACGCGGAGATGGGCAGCGCGAACCCGGTGTTTGTGCTTCCTGGCGCGATGCGCGCGCGGCCCGCTGATATTGCGACCGGATTGCACAACTCATTCACCCTTGGCGGCGGCCAGTTCTGCACCAAGCCAGGACTAGTCTTTGTTCCGCAGGGGGGGCAAGCAGAGCTCTTTACAACCGAGTTAACCCAGCGTGTGCAGAATTCGCCGCGGCCAGTCATGCTCACCAAGGGCATAGCGGAGAAGTACGGATCCGCCGTTCAAGAGCGCGGCGCAGTGGCACATGTCCGAACCATTGCGCAAGCGAAGGAATCGGACAGCGCTGCTCCGTGCGCGGGCAACGTCGCTTTGTTCGCTACCGACGCTGCATCCTTCCTCGAGCATGAAGATCTGGCCGAAGAGATTTTTGGGCCGAGCACGCTGCTGGTGCACTATCAAGATCGTTCCCAACTTCTGGAGATAGCCGATAAATTGGAGGGCCATCTCACCGCGACGCTGCATGGCT
Source organism: uncultured Acidobacteriaceae bacterium (assembly GCA_963735545.1). Lineage (GTDB taxonomy): Bacteria > Acidobacteriota > Terriglobia > Terriglobales > Acidobacteriaceae > PALSA-270. The sequence goes on along the minus strand of CAVTLU010000012.1, from coordinate 304,213 downwards.
CAGAAGACGACCTTGCAGCTCATCGCGACTTGGTAGCAATCCTGGAGAACAAAGTCGGCAGAATCCTCTTCAACGGCTATCCCACGGGAGTGGAAGTGTGTCACGCCATGGTGCATGGCGGCCCGTATCCTGCGACCTCGGACGGCCGCTCAACGTCGGTCGGCAGCCAGGCAATCTTCCGCTTCGCGCGCCTGGTCTGTTACCAGAACTTTCCCGGAGCGGCGCTTCCCGAGGAGCTAAAAGATGAGAATCCGCTGCAGATCATGCGCATGCTGGACGGAGTGCTGACGCGCGAGCACGTTCGCATGAAGGAGCAACGAGCCAGCTAGCCGCGCTGCAAGCGGTGGAGCGACGGCCGTCCCCGCCTGTCAGACCACGGACCTGTGGCCGGACGGGTGAGGACGCCCGTCGCTCGACAAGAAACCGCAGTACTCTAGCGAGCCGAGAACCTGAATATTGTTGTCGTGTCGTAGCGCTCGCCCGGCTTCAACTCGGTAGAGGGAAAGCCAGGATGATTCGGTGAATCCGGAAAATGCTGCGTCTCCAGGCAGAACCCGGAGCGCAACCCATACGGCGTCCCGCCTTTGCCCTTTAGGCTGCCATTGAGGAAGTTTCCGCTGTAGAACTGGATCCCCGGCTGATCCGTCAGTACTTCCATGACCCGCCCGCTGGTCGGTTCGTAGACTTCCGCCGCTTCCGCCAGTTTTCCGCTGGGATGGTCGAGAACCCAGTTGTGGTCGTAGCCCTTGCCAAGACGGAGTTGTTCATCCGTGCCGTCAATACGTGCACCAATGACGGTCGGTTTGCGGAAATCGAATGGTGTCGACGCAACCGATTTCAGTTCCCCCGTCGGGATTAGGCCCCCATCAACGGGCGTGAAACGTGACGCAAACAACGTCAGCTCATGATTCAAAATGCTGCCATGCCCTTGTCCAGCAAGATTGAAATAGGAGTGGTTGGTGAGGTTCACGACCGTGTCCTTGTCGGTGGTTGCGGAGTATTCGACTCGAAAGTCCTTCCCCTTCAGGGTGTACCGCACCGTGACTGAGAGATTCCCCGGGTAGCCCTCTTCGCCGTCTTTACTGAGATAGGTAAGTTCAACTCCATCGGCGATCGGCTTCGCCTTCCATAACACATTGTTAAAGCCGTGTGGGCCGCCATGCAGCGAGTTTTCGCCGTTGTTCCGGGGAACGGAGTACTGCTTTCCGTCCAGGGTAAAGCTAGCGTGGCCGATGCGGTTGGCGTAGCGGCCGATCAGGGCGCCGAAAAATGACGTGCCGGGGCCGTTGCTGTTGGCTACGTACTGGTCCAGGGTGTCAAATCCCAGCACGATATCGGCCTGCTTGCCCTCGCGATCAGGGGTTTTCAGGGAGACAATAATCCCGCCATAGGTCATGATGCGGGTTTCAATAGGACCGTCAGACAAGGTGTAGAGTTCGACGGCCGTACCGTCAGGCATTTTTCCAAACGGCTGGCTTGTCACTTTGGTCTTTGCCTCCAGCGATGCGCACAGGAACAAAAGTGTCGCAGCCGCGATCATTCTCAGGATATGCATCCGGAACCACCCCCAAAAGGGAACGAATGCGCAATCTAGACGATTCCACAGGACTTAGCAAAGGTTTTTTTGAGGACCCTTAGGCGAGGAAATGCCCTGCGATGCCCATAGAAGGGATCGCCGGTAAATAGCGAATGCGGGCTGAGGCAGGATGTCCCAACGCCCCAGCCCGCAGTACTCACAGAGCTACAACAAATCAGGATCCCGGGATGCCGATACTAGGACGGGCCAGCAGCGGCGACCCGTTCGTATTGTGTCGAAGTTTAAGGAACCGATCCAAGCCATTTGTCACCGGTTCTTCACGCAATTGTCTTTTTTTTGTCAAATCTCGGGAGCTGGCATGGTCTGTTTAGCCGGAAAGTGAATTCTTGAACCACGAAGGGCACTAAGGTGCACCAAGGAAAATCCGCTTTGCCGGGAAGGCCTTCGTGTCCTTCGTGGTAATGCCTTTTGCAGTTGTACGTCAAACACCCAAATCACGGCCGCGCGTAGGCCGGATTGTCGGGAGTCGGAGGATCATAGTCCCTCCCATACTTGTTCTTGTGAGCTACGGGCAGGCCAGCCGCACTAACGCGCAACAGCCCCAAGGTAGAGTTGTTCTCCGAAATCGTGACCTCCCTAGTCATCGTGTTCAACTGCTCGGGCAGTGCGTCTTCATACCAGACGTGCTGCATATAGTGGCCGGGGGGCACATGCTGGATCACAATCTGTCCATGGCGATCCGAGATCGCATAATACGGCGTGGACAGGGCAACGATCACCGCGCTCATTTCAGCGTGGATGTTGCAGAAGATATAGGAGACGCCAGGCTTATCGAAAAGGACATCCCGCGTGCTGCCCGCCTCGTAGAGGCCCAGATCGAAGCTCTTTCCCTCAAACAAGGAAAACACATTATGAAAAAAGGGGTCGCGGTTGGGGAACTCCACCAACGAGCCCACCGGCACCACCATCAGGTGAGGCTCGAAGCTCTTGTTCCTCTGCACCAGTCGCGGGCGCGGGCCAGCCGAGGCCGACACTGGAGTGGGTGCAGGAGTGCTCCCGATCGGAGAAAGCCAGACCACGACGTCGCCTGCCTGATATTCCCTGCCTTTCCCTCTCCCCAGCAGCATTACCCGGGCGGTAACCGTCAGTTCCTGCGCACACGCAACGCCGCTGCAAATCAGCAGCGCGCAAAGCCAGCGACACGGGCGGGTCAAGATCTTCATCATCAAAATAAGATTCCCATCACAAGGTTCACTTGCTGGGCCATATAGTTGCTGCTTTCGAGATCGGAGGTCCTCAGGCGCTTATATTCGGAGCTGAACAGAAGATTCGATCGTGGCCGGTAAACAAAATTCACCAGAGCGCCCGAATTCCGCGCCAGCGTGGGGTCGATGTAGCTCTGACTATTTGGAAAAGCACGCAGGTCGTGCGCAAACGAACCATCGATGCCCCAGCCGCCGTTGAATTCCAGCTTCTCGGACGCCTTGATTTTCAACTGCGACCAGCCGCCGATCGCGTTGAGACCCTGAACCTGGGAAGCGGGATTGAGCGAGTTCCCGCTGAACAGCACGCTCCGGCCGAGGCCTCCGCCTAGTCCGCCAATTGCACGTCCGCGGTAGAATTCTCCCGAGAAACTAAGATGGGACGCCAGCGCGACATCCCAGTCCGCCATGCCGGCCCAGCCATCCACGTGGCGATGAAACGCCCAGTCCTGCCGGCTGAAGTAGCTGGCCGCTCCCAACGTGAAAGCGTGGTCAAGTATTGCGCCTGACCAAGCCGCCCGCGCCCCATAGGCTGGCTGGCCCGATCGCTCTCCGGCCTGCGGCCTCCGCCCGTACTGCGTCGAGGATGGCTCTCCGGTGAGATTGTCTAAGATCCCTCCCTGCACGGTGATGTTCTGCTTCTCGGAAAGATCGAAACGATGCTGGACTCGCACTTGCGGAGTCCAGGCCCAGAGATTGCCCGCGTACGAGAGAGAGGGGACCGCGAGTGAAGCAAATGAAGTCGGCGACAGCGGAGCGAGAAACAGACTATCCTGCCCCGCCACGATGGAGGTCTTTCCCCAATCCATTCGCATGCTGGCCACGCGCAAGCGGAAGAGGCCGGAGTTGACTCCATTCAAATTGGTGGGAAATCCCCCGGCGAAATCAGCCTGAAAATATCCTGAGGTCCTCGCACCCGCCAGACGTGGTCCAAACACTTCCAGGCCAAATTCAGACTGCCGCAGAGTCGCACCAAAACTGCCGTTCGGGTCACTGGGATACGGCCCGGGCACATAGCTTGGGAAATCCTGGTTGTCCGCGGTTCCGCGATTGCTAAAAAGATTGAGTAGCACCAACCCGGAAAGACGCACTCGATACTTGGATGCGCTCTCGACCTTGGTCTGATACTGCTCATCTATTTTGCCGGTGAGCAACTGCGTCGATTCTTCCAGGGCCGCAATTCGATTTTCTACCGAGGCCGGCTGGGGATTGGCGCTAACCTTGCTGTCCGCCACAGCCGAAGAAGTAGCGGGCGACATTTCGTACGGACTGTCCGATTGCGGCGGATCCTTCGAGGCCGTCAACTGAGTGCGTGTTTCCTGCAACTCCCGCCGAAGCTCTGCCGTCTCCGCCCGGTATGCCGCCGACTCCGATCGCATTTCCGTGACCACCGAGCGCAGTTCGCGCACTTGCTCCTGCAGTTCGTGGACTGCCGCGGCCATCGAGTCCGGTGCTGCCGCGGACGCCGCCGGCGTTCCCGCGCTCATCTCCTGCGCCCATCCCAGCCCGCCCACAACCACCATCAACCCGGTCAAGCCCCATATCCAAATGCGGCCGGGCAAACCTTTGTGCTGCTTCACGATTCGCCTCCCCGAAGAACTCTAGAAGTACCACAATGCCTGAAGAGAGTAAGCCACAGAGCGGGGAGAACTTCTCCCTACGTGCCTGCGGTGCCGGAATCTTACTCCGCTCGCTCGGTGCGGGCCAGGTGGGGGGATGGAAGCTTGCCTGCCCCGCGGTTTTCGGTACCAAGTCCGGCAGACGCAACCAGCGGGAGGAGCACCCGGAATACCGTGCCCGCCTCGGAGGTCTTCTCCACCGTCACATCGCCGCCATGGTCTTGCACGATTTTGTGGACTACCGTCAAGCCCAGCCCGGTGCCGTTTTCCTTGCCTTGACTGACGAAGGGTTCGAAGAGCCGCCCCCGAATCGACTCGGGAATGCCGCGCCCGTTGTCGGCGACCCGTATTTCCACCCCTCCGGGGATTTCGCAGACTTCAATGTTCACTTGTCCCTGGTCCCCGCTCACCGCCTCGCAGGCATTGAGCAGCAGATTGTAGAGCGCCCGCTCCAGTTTTTTGGGATCGAACCAACCGGTGTCGGTTCCCTTCGAACTCACCCCAAAGCGCACCTGATGAAATTCCGGATGCGCCCTCATGGTTTGTACTACCCGGTCCACACTGTCCTTGACGCTTGCATAGGTGGGGCGCAACGACTCACGCGTCCGCGAAAACTCCAGCAGCGAGTCGATCAGGTCCGTCATCTGGTTCACGGCGACCCGAACTTCGTGGTAAAGCTCCTCCCGCTGCTCGGAAGAGAGGCGGCCTTCGCAAAGGAACTCCGCGTTGGCCACGATGGCGGCCAGCGAGTGGCGCAAATCATGGGAAATGGAGCTAGCCATGCGGCCAATGGTGGCGAGTTGCTCCGCTTCTAACAATTCCTGCTGGGTCTTCAGCAAGCTGGCCCGCATCCGATTAAAGGCCCGCGTCACTTCGGCAGCTTCATCTCCGCCGCGGGCGTCCAGCGTGTAAGTGAAGTCGCCCCCTTCCAAAGCACGAACGCCTTCTACCAGATTGCCCAGCGGGCGAGTGAAAGTGTGCGAGATAAAGAACACCAGCCCGCTTCCAATCGCCACAGCCGCCAGGCCGAGAGCCAGCAGCAAGCGGTTCAGACTATCTAGGAAGGCAGTTGCCTGATCGTAGGACTTGAGCACGGTCAAGCGGACGGAAGGCGCTTTCTCCGGCGCCAGTTCCAGCGAGCTGGCCAGAAAGCGCTCATCCCCCAGTTGCACTTGCTCCGATCCGGAAGCCCCCACCGGTTGAGGCGATGCGAGGATGATGGGCGAGTTCGGCTTCATCGGAAGGCGTCAAAGTACTTCTGACGATGGTGTCGCCGTAGTAAAAGGCGACCTGGCTGGCGGCAATGCGGCTCACCTGCGCCGCCACGCTGTCGTCGATTTCCTTGCCGATAATCAGCACTCCCAACGGGCGGTTATCTTCCTCCGGGCCGAAATAAATCGTCTTCATGAAGACTTCGTAAAGATGGCGCTCTCCGAACCACCAGTGGCGCGGCCCTTCTTGATTGAGAGAGGTTTGCAGCGACGCTTGTGCCATCTCACGCGTAAAGCCGGGCGTGGCCGTGTGCAGCGCGACGACCTTACCTGTGCGATCCGCCAGCACGAACAGGTCGGTGCCCGCGAGCCTCCAAAAGGCGGTGGAAGCATCTTCGATCGTGGCCTCGTGCTGGGTAGTCATGAGTGCTCGCAGGTTGGGTAGGTCGGCGAGTAGCTCCACGGAACGGGTTAAGGTGATCTCCCGTTCGCGCTGGAAGTTCTGAAAAGTGCTGACGGAGTTGTGCAGGTCGGCGACGATTTCTTTCTTAACCTGCGTCTGCAGGCTGCGCCGCACCAGCAGAAGGCTGGTGCAAGTCAGGCCGGCTGAGATCAGCAGCATGGAAAGCAGGAACTTGGTCCGCATCCGCAATCTGATCATGCCTCACCTGAGCGCCTATTCCGTCTCTGACATCTCCACTACAAGAAGCTATGCTTCCTTTGCGGCTTTTCTTTGCGTTCTTTGCGGTTAATAGATTTTCGTAGCCAATAGCTCAAAAGCCCTGAACCGCAAAGGTCGCAAAGGAAAACCGCAAAGGCCATCCTACTTGCTGTCGCGCACGAATTTGTAACCCATCCCGTGCACAGTGCGGAAGTGCACCGGATTCGCCGGATCGTTCTCCAGCTTCTGCCGCAACTTGAGGATGTGGTTGTCCACGGTGCGCGTGGAGGGATAGTTCTGATAGCCCCACACCTCATTCAGCAGCTCGTCGCGCGCGATGACCCGGTCTGCGTTCTGCACCAGGAATTTCAGAGTCTTAAATTCCTGCGCCGTGAGCGCCACAGCTTCCCCGTTTCGAATGACTTCGATCTTGGTGAAGTCAACCGAAATGCTGCCGAATTTAACCGCTTCGCCGACTCCCGATTGAACCGTTCGACGTAACGCCGCCCGCACCCGCGCCAGCAATTCCCGCGGACTGAAAGGTTTGGTCACATAGTCATCGGCGCCCAACTCGAGCAACAGGACTTTATCGGAAACATCGCTGGCCGCGCTGAGAACGATGATCGGCAGTGCGGGCGCCTCCCGCTTGATCTCGCGGCAGACATCCCGCCCGGAGACAACCGGCAGGCGCAGATCGAGAACGATCGCGGCCGGCGGAGAGCGATGAAACGCGTCGATTGCCGCCTGACCGTCGGCGCTGATTTCCACCGCGAAGCTCTCGGCCTCGAATAAACGCTTAAGCGCCCGCTGCACGGCGCGATCATCTTCCACTACCAGAATCCGATCCATAGGACTCACGATTGCATCAGGGAAGGGAAAACCCGCGCGCACGGTGTCGGCGCGCTGGAACGCGGATCCCCGGCTTCCATCGGCTCTGATCATATGAGTCTCCACAGTTCTTGAACTCCCCGGGGGCCCCGAATAGTTATCAAGCTTACTACCGGGGCAGGCACTCGGAATGCCAGGCTCATACTATTGACATCTTTTTTACAATCACCAGAGATCGGTGACAGATGGTGCTAGAGGCGTTCTTAAGTAATAGAACGGGAGAGATTTAGGAATGACCAACAGCGAGACAATCGCACTGTCGTTCCGACCCTGAGCGTTAGCGGAGGCGGAGGAATCGCTAATCCCGGCAGTGAACTCGCGGGCAGGGATGCTTCGACTCCGCCGGTGCTCGCTTCGCTCGCTGCGGCTCCGCTCAGCATGACAACATGGATGGGGATAGGGCCGGTCAGCAGTTGCGAGCGCATCACCGCTCTCGGGCGAGAAGTACAAAACGCTCATGGAGTAGCAGGCTTTGCGCCAGAGTTCGCGGGTGCCGGCTTCGCGAACTTGGTATCGTCGATCGGCACATTCTGCTGTACTTGCTCGAGTTGAACCGTAAAGCCTCCGCCGGGGCGAGCTGTCGTCTGACGAAATGGAGTCTCGACGCCATCGACCTTGCGATAGTCAGCGTAATCGATTTGTGTCGGATACAACCCAACCGGCGATTCCGCGTAGCGAACCTCGCGCACCAGCAATCCTGATTGTTCGTCGAAATAAAGCTCAACGGGCGGCTGCCCCTCGTGGAGTCCGGAGACGACGTAGGTCTCGTGATCGCCAACTTTTGCTTTCTTCTCCACCTTCATCTCGCCAAAGAGCTGCCCGATTCCGCCCGGGAAAACTGTCGCGGCATCGAGTTCAGCCGCGAAGAGGTCGGAGCTGCCCATTTCACGCGTGGGGCGCCCCGGGAAACCTAGCCAACCTGCGTGTCCGTCGTAAACCGTGGTGCTGTCGCCGTTCGGGAAGTGCATCACGAAAGCCTGTTGATTAGGAGCTTTGGAGAAAATCTCGACAGGGAACTTGCGGCCGCCGGCGGCGGTCATGGTTCCTTTCTCGATTCGACTCGAGATTCGACGGATCGCTGCGGCCCCGCCCAGCGCCTTCAGATAGTTCTCGATGAGTTGATCCGCAGCAGGCAGCGGAGGGCCGGCCTCGGCCGACTTCATTGCCTCGGACGCGGGCCCAGCCGCTGCGGCCATCATTGTTTCTTCGAAGGTATCTGCGATGATGGGCACTCCAACCGGCTTGACCGCGCCGCGATGGCAGGAATAGCAGGTCACCTCGCGGTGGCCCTCGAAGTTGTCCTTGTTGATGGCGAACATCATTGACATCATCTTGCGGGCGGTCTCTTTGGGCTTCTTGTCATCCTTGTCGAACGCATGCTCCACGTGACAATGGTCGCAACCCACTCCCAGCGACGCCGCGATGAACTGCATCGCCGGAATCAACTGGTCTGCGGGAACGCCCGTGAGCACCTTGATGTTCTTATAGACCTGCTCCGTGGTTTTGGGCGCGCCGCTGGCGGAACTTTGGCCGGATTGCCCCGCGTTCACCTGACCCCAGACACTCGGCACCGCGAAGGCAAGCAGGATGGCAAACATAGCGGTGGCAAAGAAGAGCGAGTTGCGGATCACTTTCATTTCTTTCCCCTCACAGAACGTACAGAGTCCGATTCAGTATAAGACCTACGGAAACTCTGGGCGCTGTGTTCCTCTGTGCTCCCCCGTGCTCTCTGTGGTTTACGGTTTGCGCCCGAGCCTTGATCGGAGTTCCCTCGCGAGACGCCCGCCGTTAGCGCTGTCCGAGGAGCTGGCGATACCGGAAGCACTGCTTCGCGTGATCATTCACCATACCCACGGCCTGCATAAAGGCGTAACAGATCGTCGAGCCCACGAAATTGAAGCCACGCTTCTTCAGGTCTTTGCTCAGGGCATCGGATTGGGGTGTTCTGGCGGGGAGTTGCTTCAACGAATGCCAAGAGTTTGCCAGGGGCTTTCCATCTACAAACGTCCAGATATAGCGGTCGAAGGAGCTGAACTCTTCCTTTACTTTCAGGAATGCCTTGGCATTTTGCACTGCCGAGGCAATCTTGAGGTGGTTGCGGACAACGCCCGGGTTCTTGAGCAGGTTTTGCAGTTTGCGGCGATCATAGCGCGCGATGCGTTCAGGATCGAAGCCATCGAAAGCGGTGCGGTAGTTGTCCCGTTTTTGAAGGATGGTATTCCAACTCAGGCCTGCTTGTGCGCCTTCAAGAATCAGAAACTCGAACAGCAAACGATCGTCGTGGACGGGCACACCCCATTCTTCGTCGTGATATCGGATGGAGAGGTCGTTGTTCGCCCAGGAGCAGCGGACTGGAGGATTGGTCATTGGAGGCTTTGTCGATTCTTGCCTAAAGTGTCGCCCTTTTGTAAACGTTTATGGCCTGGTTTTCTCAGCGTTCTCTGCGGATTTTCTCCGCGGCCTCTGCGATTTGGGACGTTGCTTCCGCGCCCCGTCTCGCCAAGAATCTTAAATCGCGAAGGTCGCGGAGGAAAGTCGCGGAGAACGCTGAGAAGACCCGGAAAATCACAGTGAGATACGGCTGAGCTCCCCGATTGATTATTGCGCTAGGGCGCCTTCGCGCGATCCGGCAGCAGCGTGACTTTCGAGGTCACCTGCTGGCCCTTTTCCATTCCACCCAGAATCACCAGGTCGGACCGGGTCAGCAGCAGTCTGGGCTGGTCCATGGTGGGATTTGGCGTAGTCTCGCTGACGATTTCCCATTTGCCGGCTCGCAAATTGAAGGCGAACGTGGTGGGCGAAGGCTCGGAGGGCTTGCCGTCGAACCCATGGCCAAGGGAGTCATAGGGGTTGGCCGCGCCGCCGGAGAAGTAAATCTTGCGATCTTTTTCGGAGCCGCCGGCTGAGATTCGATAGCGCGCCGCTCCGGGATGGGCCGGCAGCTTGCTCCACTCGATTTTGGTGGGATCGTGATGGTTGATCTTGCCCATCCAGCACTCGTCCGACGCAACGTACAAAGGGCCGCCGGCGGAACCCTTGTAGGCGCCGTCCACATAAATGATGGTGTCGTCCACAATCGCCCCGGCGTGGCCAAAGACCGGAGTGCCTGGCAGGGGCGTCGCCTGGGACCACTTGTTCTTTTGTCCGTCATACATCTGAACGTTGGGCACGACCCCATCGTTCGAACGGCCGCCGGCCAAGTAAATGTAGCGATCACGGTATACGCCGATGACAGTGTCGCCGACTGCCACGGGAATGTCCTCGCCGCGGGCCCACTGTTGGCTCACCGGATCGTAGACATTTGCGTCGGGCAGGACGCGGCCCCGGTTCCGCGAGTCCACCACGTACCCTCCGAAAAGGAAGATGTGGTCGCGCGCCCCCACGGCCGCAGCGGCGATACGGCCGACCGAGCCGGGAACCGAATGTAGAGGAGTCCACTTGTCGTCGCCAGGCTCCAGGAAATAGGCGGCGTTGGTGATGGCATCCCAGGTTTTCGGGGAGCCGACCCCCATCAGCGAAAACAGCATTTCATGGCCGTGGAACTTGAGACTGGCCACCGCGTTATCAGTAACTGGTTCAGGAAGAGGGGGGAGCTTGGGATCGGCGGCCAGAGCAAAGCGGGCAAGGGACAAAAAGATGATGAGGCTGACAGTTGATTTCATAAGATGCCGGGCAAGGCCGTCGGCTATTCTACAAAGCCTTGGCGCACGGCGTGAATGAAATCGGTGTAGGCGGGAGTGGAACCGGCGGCTCGCATATGGGTTGCGATCTGCCCGCGATGATAGGCCGCGTGCATGATGACGTGCATGAGAATATCGTCCGTCCGGCTGGTAAAGGGCTCCCCTTTAGTGTTCTGGTAGGAGGTCATTTGCTGTAAACCATCCGGCGTCATCGCAGCCAGGTATTTCCGCCAGGACTGAGCTAATTCCGCAGCCTCGGAATCGCATTGCTCCGCAGTGAACTCGGGCCAAACCACTACCGGTTGCTTTTCCTGCAACAGGCGCACCAGCCAAACCCTTTGGGCGGCAAAGATGTGAGCCAACAGTTCAAGGGCGCGCGCATTCTGATTCTGGTGCAGCGCGGCCAGCACCTCACGGTTGGCCCAATCGTCATAGGCAAACAGGCGGCGGAAATGTTCGAGCATATCCATAAGTCGCGGCGCGCTATTTCTTGGCGCGGCCCTCCTTCACGATTTGTTCCACTTGTCCCAGGTGATTCAGGTCGTGGCCGGCGAACATGCGCACGATGTGCGCGATGGTCTCCTTGCCGCGCTCCTGGTGGATGCCATAGTTCTCCCAGAGATTCTTGGGAAGTGACTTTAGGAGCCTGAGGTTGTGCTCGCGCAATACGCGGAAGGTCTCGAGCGATTGCTTGGGATCGCGGCGACCGTAGTTGAACGTAGTGGCCCAGAACGTCCTGATCGAAGGCGTGGATGGGCGTGCCATTCTGCCCCAGGATCAGGCGCATGCGCCAGCCCCCGACCAGTTCCGTGTCGGCGAGATGCGCCAGGATTTCAGTGATAGACCACTTGCCGGGAGTGGGGCGGCGGCTCATCCGTCTGCGATCCAGCCCCTTGATAGCCTTTGCCAGTTTCTGCGGAGTGGTCCGTTGAATGCGCAGCGGGTCTTTGCCCTCGATGTAACCTAACATGCGAGAGATGTATTGTTGAGGAGTCTCCTGCATAGCGGTATCCTCGCCTTACTTTGCGTACTTTGCGCTGCCTTTGCGATCTTCGCGGTTAAAGCTCTTAACCGCAAAGGGCGCAAAGAAAGGCCGCGAAGGACGCAAAGAAAAGCAGATTATTGTTGCGCTTTCACTGATTCAATTTTTCCAGATGCCGGAAGCCGTCAGTGGCTATGTAAATTAGCACGCTAATAGTGGTGTTGTAAGCCACGTGAATCAGCAGACCAGCGGCAACTGACTTAGTCACCGCCCGCGTGATGGTTAGGGCGAGTCCGACCACAAATACCACCAACACGGGCCCCCACGCCCGGCCCAACTGCGGAGCGTGAATAAGCCCAAAGCCCGCCGAGGTCAGAATAATCGACACTACTACCCCGAGCCGGCGAGCCAACACTGGATAGAGAAATCCCCGAAAGAAGAATTCCTCGAACAGCGGTGCGAGAGTGGTGCCAAATACCGACAGCGCCCAAGCCTCAGGCGCGGTCTGGAAGAAGCGGTCAATCGGCAATTCTTTCGGCATGGGCAGCAGATGGGCAAAGGCCTGCAATCCCAGGGACAGCACCACGCCTCCGAAGAGGTAGATCAGCCAATTTTTCGGCCAGTTCCAGCGGATCGCTTCGCCGAACGGCTGCGGCGCCCGTTTCACCAACGCCACCATGAATCCCAGCACCACGAAATACGCCAGCAATTGAGCCACGACTGTCACCATAGGGAACTTCGCTACTTCGATCACGGGTTCATGCGGAAACAGCAGGCGGTGCGCGGCGAAGGTGGTCGCGAACATGAAAATCATGATCGAGACGATGGTGAGGACTGCGATGCTCAGCACGTCCCAGCCGCTCCAGGAGGGGTTCTCGGTGCGAACCGGGGGCGGCGCCGGCGCGCCTGTCTGCGGCTCCGCGCCTGAAGCAGCGTCAAAAATGGGATATTCGGGCGAAGGCAAGATTCCTCAAATTCAGTGCAATACTCACCCAGAATCTACACGAAAAATAAAGAAGCTGCCGAAAGTGCAGTTCGCCATTTTCTATTTCGTATCGAAGTTCTTCGGGTCCAGCGAAACGTTCTCGCCCAGACGATCCGCCGTCATGTCCCAGTGGTAGACAATCGTTTGGCCGTTCTGCGGTTCCTGCGTGTACTCGATCGAATAGGTTCCGGGAAGGGTCACTCCATCCGTGGTCTTGAAATCGGAGAAGCGCTCCTCGATGGTGTAGCGAATCGTGGGCTGGTTAGCGCTTTCGGTGACGGTCCGCCCGACAATTGGAGCCAGAACCATGGAGTAGAAAGTCTTGACGTGATGATAGGTCTCCGGGTCAAAGTACAGATGGACCTGCATGTCTCCGCTCTTGCGGGAGTGATACTCCAGATCGTGAACCTCGCGTCCGTCGACTTTCTTGAGCCCGGCGTAAACCAGTTGTGGATGGTCCTGGTCGAGGTACTGCAGCGCCCATCCGGTTGAGAGTTCGCCGCCCAACAACCCTTCCTTGAGGATGTAGTCCTGGCTGTGCACGAACTCGCCAAAATCCGATTTCCGGTGAGAGCCGGTTATGGCGGCGACGTAAGTCTTGTTGCCATCGAAGACGAACTCCTCGCCTCGCCAATCGCCGACGCCGAACCTCATTACGAATTTCATCTTTCGCCCTTCGGAGACCCGTCCCCAGGTGCCGTGGACTTCCCCGGAACCTCCCTGCATTACCTTAAAAGTAAGATTGCCCTGCACCACGCGCGACTTGATGGCGGCCAGTGCCGCCGGCGTCCCGATCGATTGCAGGTGCCGCGCTACCAGGTCTTCCGAAGTCAGCGTCTGAGCGCGAAGCAAGAAAGGCAGGCAGGCGTGCAAACAGAGCAGGGAAATAATGCGAAGAGAAATTCTCATGACTCTCCTTCGGGCGCCGGGAATTGTAGAACTCCCTGAATGCTTGGACACCGATTAGGCAGGGTAGGATAGCATGCGGCTACGCCGTCATGTTCTCAACTCTTGCGCGAGTCCCACTGCGTCCACTTCCGTTGAAATAGCGGGATAACGCCTGGCCGGTGAACGACTTCTTCACCCGCCCCACTTGCTCGGGAGTACCCTGGGCGACGAGGCGGCCGCCTTCTTCTCCGCCCTCGGGGCCAAGATCGATGATCCAGTCTGCGTTTCGGATCACGTCGAGATTGTGTTCGATGATGATGATCGTGTTGCCGAGATCGGTGAGGCGATGCAGAACGTCGAGCAGTTTCTTGACATCATCGAAATGCAGGCCGGTGGTAGGTTCGTCGAGCAGATAGATTGTCTTCCCAGTCTGGCGTTTGCTCAATTCGCGCGCCAGCTTGATGCGCTGGGCTTCGCCTCCCGAAAGCGTCACCGAGGACTGCCCCAGTTCAATGTAGCCAAGGCCCACGTCCACCAGCGTTTGCAGCTTCTGCCGCACTTGCGGAATATTCTCGAGAATCGGCAACGCGTCAGCCACCGGAGTCTCCAGCAGGTCCGCAATAGAGCAGCCTTTGTACTTCACCGAAAGCGTCTCGTGGTTGTAGCGTTTTCCACCGCAGACTTCGCACAACACATACACATCCGGTAGAAAATTCATTTCAATGCGGCGCTGGCCTTCGCCCTGGCAGGCTTCGCAACGCCCACCGGAGACGTTGAAGGAGAATCGCCCGGGTTTATAGCCGCGTTCGCGTGACTCCGGCAGCATGGCGTACAGATCGCGGATCTGGGTAAAGACTCCGGTGTAGGTCGCGGGATTCGATCGCGGTGAACGGCCGATCGGAGACTGGTCGATGCGGATGACCTTGTCAATCGTTTCCGCGCCGGAGATCGCCTTATGGGCGCCGGGTTCTTCACGCGAGCGGTAAAGCTTTTTGGCCAGGGCGCGGTAGAGGATGTCATTCACCAGCGTGGATTTTCCCGACCCGGAGACGCCGGTTACAACCGTCATCACGCCCAGGGGGAAAGTCACATCGAGATTCTTCAGGTTGTTTTCCCGCGCCCCCAGAATGCTGATCCCCTCGCCGTTGGTCGGGCGCCGTTTTTCAAGCATCTCGATTTGCATCCTGCCCGAGATGTAGGCGCCCGTGAGGGACTCAGGCACTCTGATGATTTCCTCGGGTGTGCCGTGCGCCACCAGTTCGCCACCATGCCGGCCGGCGCCGGGGCCGAGGTCGATCACGTAATCCGCCCGGCGGATAGTCTCTTCGTCGTGCTCGACCACCAGCACGGTGTTTCCCAGATCGCGCAGTTCTTCCAGAGCCTTGAGCAGGCGGCCGTTGTCGCGATGGTGCAGGCCGATCGAGGGTTCATCGAGCACATAGAGAACCCCGCGTAACTTCGACCCGATCTGCGTGGCCAGACGGATGCGCTGTCCCTCGCCGCCGGAAAGCGTCGCAGCCGACCGGTCGAGCGAGATGTATCCCAGGCCGACGGCATCGAGAAATTGCAGCCGCTCGACAATTTCGTGCACGATGCGGCTGGCGATTAAAGCTTCCCGGCCGGTTAGCTTGATGCTCCTGGCCGCTTCCAGCGCGCGCGAAACCGGCAGCGCGGTGAAGTCGGCAATCGAGATTCCGTTGACCTTTACCGCCAGACTCTCCGGGCGCAGTCGCTTGCCGTGGCAAGCCGGGCATTGGGTGGCCGACATGTAGTCCAGCAGGAAATCGCGGTAGGTCTCGGAAGAGGATTCCTCCTGGGCCTGCTTAAGATACGCAAGAATTCCGCGGAAGCCTGTCTTGCCTTTGCCGGCTTCGCCGTAAAGCAATAGTGTCTGGATTTTCTCGGGGAATTTTTCGAACGGCGTGCGCAAGTCAAAGCCGTGCGCCGCCGCCGTGATCTGCAGCTGGTGAATCAGATTCTGCGAAGCCGAACCCGGCCCCAAACCACCTTCCAGCAGCGGCTTCGACCAGTCGTTGATCACCTTGGCCGGATCAAAGTCATAGCGGCTGCCCAGGCCGTGGCATTCGGGACATGCGCCGTAGGAGCTATTGAAGGAAAACGACCGCGGCTCCAACTGGGGCACGCTGATGCCGCAATCCGGACACGCCAGCCGCTCTGAGTAGAGTTGTTCGTCGCCGCCCACCACGGCCACCTGCACCAAGCCTCCCGCCAGCTTCATCGCCAGCGTCACCGACAGCTCCAAACGGTGCTCAATGCCCGGTTTTACCAGGAAGCGATCGATTACCACCTCGATGGTGTGATTCTTCCGTTTGTCCAAAACGATGTCATCTTCCAGGCTGACGATTTCGCCGTCGATGCGGGCCCGGGTGAAACCGTGCTGCATCAACTTTTCCATCTCCTTCTTAAACTCGCCTTTACGGCCGCGGACGATAGGCGCGAGCACCATGACGCGATCCTCCGGCGTCAGCGCCATCACCCGCTGCACAATCTGGTCCGCGGACTGGCGGGAGATGGCGCGGCCGCACTTGGGGCAATGCGGGATCCCGATCGAGGCGAAAAGGAGGCGAAGATAATCATAGATCTCTGTAATGGTTCCGACCGTCGACCGAGGGCTGCGGCTGGTGGTCTTCTGCTCGATAGAAATCGATGGGCTCAGGCCGTCGATTGCGTCTACGTCCGGGCGCTCCATCTGGTCCAAAAACTGGCGCGCATAGGCCGAGAGCGTCTCGACGTAACGCCTTTGTCCTTCGGCATATATGGTGTCAAAAGCCAGGGAGGATTTGCCCGATCCGCTGAGCCCGGTGATCACCGTCAGAGTGTTGCGCGGAATCTCCACGTCGATGTTCTTGAGGTTGTGCTGGCGCGCCCCGCGAATGGAAATTTTAGTGATGGCCATTAAGCCGCCTGCAAGCTGTCCTTCAGTAATTGGACGGGTCCCCAGAAATGTTAGAGAGTGGGTATGCGCACCTATACTCCGTATCTTATTTGGTAATAGCAGCAAGCGTCAACGCGGGTAGAGTCGAAGGGCGTGCAGGATTGAAACGGATTCTTGAGTGACCGGAGGTGCAGCTCCCCAGCGTCTCCTGGAGGGCCGAACCTTGGGTAACTTAATAAGCGGTTTTGTACTTTTTTCTACTGTTTTCTTGGCTGTCGGTTTGGGTATCGTATCTGCATATGGCGCAGTGATCGCGGTGTTGAACAGCTTTGGCCAGCGATCCAGCAGTCCCTCCCCCGTACTTATACCCAGCCAAACTCACGCCAGCGGCGACTAACGGCGTCCATGTAGGGCCGGGTCTCCGACCCGGCAATGCGGCGCGAAGCCGCAGGATGCTGTATCGCCCCCCCCCCCCAACTACCTATGCACGTGCGGGCTTTGTGCTGGATTTCTCCTGCCAGGCGCCGCCCCTTTCGCCACCCTGAAGTCAAACTCCACCGGCAACTGTTTAGGCGGATAGCAAGCCGCGTTGTCGCAAGCCTGATACCTCAAGCTGCCATGGATCACGTACTTGCCGGGCTGCATTCTGGCTAGAGGATGAACCGACACCGACACCTCGAAGTCCCCGCTGTAAACATTCAGTTTCTGATCCGGCGCGAAAGCAAAGCTGGTGTCATGGCCCGGCGGATAGGTGACTCTCCCGATGACGACGTCGGTGGGAACGTCCAGCTTCAGCACGGTAGGAATCAGATACGGTTGCGACGGCGTGTTGGAGTTAACGTGAAACCCGGGGGCCACGCGAAACTGCAAGTCAACAGCGCTGGGCTTGCCGCGTGTAATCGTTGGCGTCGCCACGGGCGCCAGCGAAACGGTGGGGGCTTTCGATCGAGCCGGTTCCTGCGCCGCGAGTGGAGCGCATAGCAGCGCAATCAGCAGCGAAGTTGTTTTCAGACTGGTCGGCATTGGCTGGCCGCTGGCACGATTCGGAAAACAGACCGGCGATCTATTGCAGCGAACTCGTTTCCTTCGGCGTTTGCGCCATCTGGCTTTCGTTGAGCGCCTTCTTCATCGAAGCTTCGATATCGGATCTGCTCTTCAAGCCGAACGCCTTGTCGATGATTCTGCCGTCCCGGGTAATGAAAAACGTCTCAGGCAGAAACTGCACTCCGCCGTACGACGTGCCCACTGCATCCCGCTCCGACTCTTTGCCTACCAGAATCGGGTAATCGACGTGGAGGTCGCTGGCGAACTGAGCGATGTCCTTCGGATCGGCATCATCCATCGCTACGCCTACGATCTGCAGCCCCTGCGGTCCGTATTGCTTTTGCATCTCCACAAACCAGGGCATCTCGAGCTTGCAGGGTTCGCACCAGGTCGCCCAGAAATTCAGCATGACTGCCTTGCCGCGAAAATCGGAGAGCTTAACCGGCTTGCCGTCAAGCGATTGCAAAGTAAAGTCGGGCGCGCTGCGGCCCTGCATCTTGCCGGCAGCCACGGCTCCCGGACTCTGGCCGTGGCGAGCCATATTCAGCCCGAACACCAGCATCAGCGAAACCACCATGGCAACGACAATCAAAACTACGGGATCACGTCGTTTCACCGCTTAACCTCCGTTACATCGCAAACCGGCCCAGGAATGACAAGTAGTTAGACAGCAGGGTGAAGCGTCCGGATATCAAGAGCGCACCCAGCAAAATCAGCAACACACCGCTCGCCACTTCCAACGCATGCATATGGGCCCGAAACCGGCTGTAGAACTTGAGAAAACGCTCGATGCCGAGCGAGGTCAGCAGGAAGGGCACTGCCAGCCCGAGAGAATATATCGCAAGCAGCATGATGCCTTTCGCCACCGAGTCCTGCTCGGCGGCGAAGCCCAGGATCACGGCCAGAATCGGCCCTACGCAGGGCGTCCAGCCGAAGGCGAAGGCGAATCCAATCACAAACGCTCCCACCACTGTGCTGCCGCCCTTAACGTTGTGCAACCGCTTATCGGCGTACAGGGCATTGATGCGAAAAATCCCGGTTAAATGCAGCCCGAACAGGATAATGACCACACCGGCCACGCGGGCCAGGAACGATTTATAGTGCGCCAGCAACTGCCCCACTTCGGTCGAAATCGCACCCAGAGTGATGAATACGAGGCTGAAGCCCAAAATAAAGGCGACGGAGTTCAACATCACCTTGCGCAGTAAGCGCGCTTCCTGAGCTTGCAATTCTTCCACGCCCGCGCCTGAAATCAGCGACACGTACCCCGGCACCAACGGCAGTACGCAAGGCGAGAGGAACGAAATCAGGCCCGCCAGGAATGCCGCAATCGGGAGTGGAAGATTTGTCACTGCCGCTTCATTCTACCGCACGCGTGTGTTACGGAATAGTTACCTAGGGAGTTGAGCGATGATCCGATTGGTGGGTGCTTTGCGCACTTTGGCGCTTCCCTCGCGTTCTTGGTTAACGTTTCTTCTTGCGCCAGAGTTCGCAGTCTCCCTACTTGCCCGGCGGCTCCGGTTCTTTCGGCGGTTCGGCTATTGCTTTGCGAATGAAGCCCGGGGGCACCGCCGCCGTCAGCACGGCGCGGTCGTTGTGCTGCTCAACTTTCACGCTGTCGAAAAATTGCTTCACATCCTGGTCGCTGCCCTGCCCGGAGGCCGTGCTTTCCGCAGCGTGAAAGACGTTGAGAAACGCGGACATCTGGTCGGTCACATGCCGCGCCTCGTCTTCGCTATCGGTAAAGGCCTCGGCCCTGACGTGAATTGCTCCCAAGTAACGCGCCGAAGCCACGATGACCGCAGGCTTAGAAAACAAGAGCGATAAGTCCATGGAGGACGAGCGGGCCCGCGCCGCGGAAGGATCCACCTTGAAAATCGCCCATGCCAGGCTCGCCAGGGGAACCTGCTTGTAGTACTGGCGCAACAGGGCCGCCCCGCCAAAGGGCCAAGCTGCTTTCCGCGAGCGGTCGATGATCCCCTGGATGGCCCGCGGGTCGGGATGATTCGAGGCCGCTACCATATCCACGCTAAGAATGGCGACGCGGACGGTGCGTCCTTCGAGCGGAATGTTGTAAACATCCACTGCGCCATAGGGCTCGACCGAACTCGCCAGCTTGTGCAGATAAGCGCGCAGCCGCTCGCCGTCGATCTTGCCCACAAAAATCTCCGAGAATCGCGGCGAGTCGGGCGCGGCGGCCGTTTCTCCTGCGCCACCGCCCGCAGCCGGCAAACTTGAAGGGTAGTGAATGGCGAAGGCAGCCTGATCCAGATCGCGCTCAAACTGGAAGCCGGTGGCCTGAATGAATTGCTCGTATTCGGGATCGTGCGGCACGGGCGGCAACTGCCCGGCGATGTTCACCCGGCGAATCCACTTCAGGTTGACGTAGAAATATCCGTCGGCGGTAGGGAGAAGCCGCGCGGGCTCCGGCGGAGCGTGCTTACGTGCCACCACCGCCAGAGCGACGGCCGCAGCGATGGCCAGCACCGTCAGGATGAGCGGCAGGCGTTTTCGAATGCGCATGGAAAGCGTCGGAGGGAATGATAGCAGAGGGCAGTATGTAGGGCCGGGTCTCTGACCCGGCCAAGCGGCGCAAAGCCGCCCGATGCAGCCGCAGTGACTATGATTCAATGGAACGATGGGCGTCGCCCGCCCGTCAGACCACTGGCCTGTGCCCTGAGGAGCGAGGACGCCCGTCGCTCCACCGAATCGCTTACACTTTCACCGTCTCGCTCGGAGGTAAATCATGCGCCGGCTATTCATCCTGCTCGCCGCCTTACTCTCGCTCCCCGTCCACGCCCAAACCAAACACCCCTTCACCTTCGAGGACATGATGAAGCTCAAGCGCATCGAGGAGCCGGAAGTCTCGCCCGACGGCAAATGGGTGCTGTTTGCGGCAGTGGACGTGGACCTCGCGGCCAATACCAAGACTCCGCATGTTTGGATCGTTCCGACGGCGGGAGGACAGGAAAAGGAAATCATCCCCGATCAGGATGCCGACCGCCCGCGCTGGGCGCCGGATGGCAAGCGGTTCGCATTTATCTCGACGAAAGAGGGCGGTTCGCAAGTCTGGATCGCAGATATCGACGGTGCGGCGGGAAGCGTGACCGGCACGCATAAGCTGACATCCATCGCCACCGAAGCCGCAGGAGAACTCTGGTCGCCCGATGGCAAGAACATCTTGTTCACTTCGGATGTGTATCCCGAGTGCGACGGCGCGCCTGTCGCAGAGCAAGACTGCAACATCAGCAAGAGGGTCGAGGCGAGCGGCTCGAAAGTGAAGGCCCAGATTTTCACCCGGCTTTTATACCGGCACTGGGATGCCTACAAACAAGGCAAGCGCAGCCACATCTTTGTGACCGAGGTCCCCAGGAGCAGCGGCGGGGCCACGATCATCACTCATATTCTTGGCCCTCCTCGCGACTTGACTCCCGGTGACTATGACGCGCCCATCTTCTCCCTAGGCGGCCAGGACAACTACGCCTTCTCCCCCGACGGCCAGGAAATTTGCTACGCCTCCAACCACGATCCGGTAGAGGCCACCTCCACCAACAGCGATCTGTGGATAGTCCCTGTCGATGCAGAAGCGGGCCATGTGGAACCAGCCCATGTGGGCGCGGGCGACTCGCCCGCGCAGGTTCTAGCCCAAACGAAAGACATCACCGCCGACAACCCCGCCGCCGACGAGACGCCGCTCTATTCGCCGGATGGAAAATACATCGCCTACCGCGCGCAGAAGCGTCCAGGCGATGAGAGCGACCGCTGGCGGCTGATGCTGTATGACCGCAAGACGGGAGAGAAAGAAGAACCTTTCCGATGCTTATGACCTTGATCGCTGGGTTGGAACCTACTGCATGGGTTCCCGATTCCGAACGAAGCTCTTCTTCGTAGCGGACCAACGGGGGAAGCTCCCATCTCGTTGCTAGGACGGATCCGTGGGGAGTTCCATTTCCGGAAATGCTTACGACTGGCCGCCTCCCACTGAAAATGTTAAGCAATGCAGCTTTGGTCGGTGGGTTTAACGATGACATAGCGTTCACACCTGACGGTAAGACCCTCTTATTTACACGAGTGTCCATCCAATCTCCAGCGGGATATTCACGGCGGCATTGCTGCCGCGCGACGCTGGAGTCATGCCGGTGCTCAAGTCCGCGAGCACATGCTCCGACTCAGTAGATGCAAAGGGAAAGATCAGGGCGGACGGTGCTCGGTATCATTCACGCAAGATTATGGAAGCGGACTCACCCACCTCAACGACTCCGTCCTCTCCCAAGTCTCCATGTCCCCGCTCGAACCCTTCTGGTTCGCCGGCGCGCACGGCGACCAAGTCCAAGGCTTCCTGGTCAAGCCCGCCGAACTTCGATCCCGCAAGAAATACCCCCTGAAGTTCATCGTCCACGGCGGCCCCGAAGTTCCTATGGCTGACGAGTGGAGCTATCGCTGGAATCCCGAACTGTTCGCCGCCAACGGCTATGTAGTCATCTTCATCGCCTTCCACGGCACGCCAGGATACGGGCAAAAGTTCATCGACTCGATCAACGGCGACTGGGGCGGCGCGCCCTTTGAAGATCTGATGAAAGGCCTCGACTACGCGGAAGCGCATTATGCTTTTATTGATAAAGACCGCGAATGCGCGCTGGGCGCCAGCTACGGCGGCTGGATGATCAATTGGTTTCTCGGCCACACCGACCGCTTCAAGTGCCTGGTCTCGCACGATGGCGAGTTCGACACCGAGTCGCAGTGGGGATCGACCGAGGAACTCTGGTTTCCCGAATGGGAGTTCAAGGGCACGCCCTACACCAACCGCGAGCTGTACCGGAAATGGTCGCCCGATCTGTACGCTCCGAATTTCAAGACGCCGACGCTGGTCGTGCACGGACAGAAAGATTACCGCCTGGATGTGTCGCAGGGCTTCGAACTGTTCACCACTTTGCAGCGGCTAGGCGTGCCGTCCAAGATGCTCTACTTCCCCGATGAAGGCCACTGGGTGCTAAAGCCACAGAATTCGCAGCTCTGGTACAAGACGGTGAACGACTGGGTGGATCAGTGGGTAGGGAAGTGATCATAAATCACATGGAGCGACGGGTGTCCCCTCCCGTCAGACCACGGACCTGTGCCATGACGGGAGAGGACGTCCGTCGCTTCAACGCTTGGAGTTGGACCTCCCTTGCACGTCAATTACCGCTATGGTACCTTATATAATTGTCCCGGACATAAGTAACGATCCGAGGGGGCAGACTGTGCCCGTGAGGGCCTTTGTGCCAAACTGCTGGCGTAGCTCAGTTGGTAGAGCATCTGATTTGTAATCAGAGGGTCAGGGGTTCAAATCCCTTCGCCAGCTCCAGCATCGAAGAATTCGTGATAACCGGTTCCAGACGCAGGATTTGTGGCGCGGCATAGCAGAGTTTTCCGAGAGCACTCCATAAGGAATTTTTCCAAGTGTAGTGTAGGCGCGATGGCGTTTTCTCGCGCGCAGTGTTCTTCTCTTCCGGGTGAATCCCGCCCCTGCAGAGACGTTGCTGGCAACGTCTTCCGTGATTCGGAAGCCCATGATCCGGTAGTGATGAGCAAAGAGCCGGCAGCCCGATGTTTCTGCACAGGTGGGTGAGTGGTTAAAGCCGGCAGACTGTAAATCTGCTCCTCCTAGCGAGGTACGAAGGTTCGAATCCTTCCCTGTGCACCAGAATTTCGAGCCCCAGAGTAATTTGCACCAGGTAGCGGAGGTTGGACATCAAGAAGAAGCTCGTGCTGGCGTTGCGGCTTATGCGGTGCTGGGTTGCTGATCTGGCAGACGCTGTCGAATGAGCGCGATCCGGGTGTTCGATCTGGATGTTCGGCTTGCGAACCGCGACGCTGATGATTCTTGGACTGTTTGCGTTTGCGGACGCTGCTGTACTTCTGGCGAGTGCGCATCGAAGAAGACGAGGAAAAGCGCGCAGGGCGCGGCGCAGTAGCAGGGTGTGGCTGAAAGCTGACGGCCGAGTGCACAGCTGATTTCGCCGATGTAGCTCAGTTGGTAGAGCACTCCCTTGGTAAGGGAGAGGTCATCAGTTCAATCCTGATCATCGGCTCCAGAATTGGGTTGTGATCGAATTGGCGGAGCCGGGCTGGTTTTGCTGAGTGCTGAGTGCTAACGGCTGAGTGCTGATGGCTGTTTATAGCGGGAGTAACTCAGTGGTAGAGTCACAGCCTTCCAAGCTGTTGGTCGCGGGTTCGATTCCCGTCTCCCGCTCCAAGTTTGGTAGCGCCGGCGTCGCGCCGGCCCGAGAGCGGGCGGAGCCCGCAGGAATGCTTAAGGCTTAAAGTCGCGGGCGAGACGCCCGCTGGACAGCCGGCGGGCTACAAAGAACGAGGACGAAACAGCAATGGCGAAAGAGAAATTTGATCGCAATAAGCCGCACTGCAACGTGGGCACCATCGGTCACATCGATCATGGCAAGACCACGCTGACCGCGGCCATCACCAAGGTGTTGTCAGAAGCACAACCCGAAGATCCTATTCCGGTCGTTCGATTCGATCGACAACGCTCCGGAAGAGAAAGCCCGCGGCATCACCATTGCCACGGCGCACGTCGAGTATGAGACGGCGAACCGGCACTACGCCCACGTCGATTGCCCCGGCCACGCCGACTACATCAAGAACATGATCACCGGCGCGGCGCAGATGGATGGCGCGATCTTAGTCGTCGCGGCGACCGACGGCCCCATGCCGCAAACCCGCGAGCACGTACTGCTGGCGCGGCAGGTGGGCGTGCCCTACATCGTAGTCGCGCTGAATAAGTGCGATGCCGTGGACGATCCCGAGTTGCTGGATCTGGTCGAACTCGAAGTGCGCGAGTTGCTGAAGACTTATCAGTTCCCCGGAGACGATGTGCCGGTAGTGCGGCTCTCCGCGCTGGGCGCGCTGAACGGCGAAGCCAAGTGGGAGAAGCAGATCGACGAGCTGATGGCGGCGGTGGACAAGAGCGTGCCGCAGCCGGCGCGCGAGCTGGACAAGCCGTTCCTGATGCCGATTGAAGATATCTTCTCGATTCAAGGGCGCGGTACGGTCGTGACTGGAAGAATCGAGCGCGGCAAGGTGAAAGTCGGCGAGGAAGTAGAAATCGTCGGCTTCCGCGAGACCCGCAAGACGGTGGTCACCGGCGTCGAAATGTTCAAGAAGCAGCTGGACGAAGGCCTGGCGGGCGACAACGCCGGCCTCCTGTTGCGCGGCACCGCGAAAGAAGATGTCGAACGCGGCATGGTGCTTGGCCAAGGCGGATCGATTACTCCGCACACCAAGTTCAAAGCCGAAGTCTACATTCTGACCAAAGAAGAAGGCGGGCGGCACACGCCGTTCTTCAAGGGCTACCGGCCGCAGTTCTACCTGCGGACGACCGACGTGACCGGAGTAGCGGAGCTGCCGGGCGGCACCGAGATGGTGATGCCGGGCGACAACGTGCAGCTGGTGATTGAGCTGATCACGCCGGTGGCGATGGAAAAAGGCTTGCGCTTCGCGATCCGCGAAGGCGGGCACACGGTGGGAGCAGGCACCATCAGCGAGATTGTGACGTAGGGAAATGGTGTGGGCTCGGGCGACGCCCGAGCGCAGTTGATGTTGGGTACCTGTTTTCAGAGAACCAGCGTTTAGTTCCGAGTTCCTGGTTCTCAGTTGAGTCCAAGGGAGTATGCGATGCCCCGAGAAATTATTACGATGCAGTGCGGCGATTGCAAAGAGCGGAATTATTCCACCACCAAGAACCGGAAGACCACTCCGGACCGCCTGGAGATGAAGAAATTCTGCAAGCGTTGCCGGAAGCACACGCCGCACAAGGAAACGAAGTAGTTGAGTGATTTGACCATCGAATCATTGAGCGATTGAGAGTCCGCTCAGTCTCTCAAGCGATTCAATGGCTCAATCAATTCAGGGGCGTAAGCTCAACGGTTAAACTGTCGGTCTCCAAAACCGGACTTGGGGGTTCGAATCCCTCCGCCCCTGCCAGATTTTGCATGTCGGCGGCGGGGCCGGAAGGCAAGCGGCAAGAGCGAAAGCAGGAAAGATGATGGCGAGTGTGGCCGAACAAAACGGGCTTGGCGACAACGATCAAGGCCTGGCCCGAGCGGGTCAAGACCTTCTACAACGACGTGCGCACCGAAATGAAAAAGGTGACGGCGCCGTCGTTTAAAGAAGTGCAGACTACCACGGTGGTGGTCATTATCACGGTGGCGCTCTTTGCGGTGTATTTCTGGGCCGTCGACAACGTTATCGGGAGCGGCGTCGAGCGCCTGTTCCACTATTTCACGCACCGCTAGCGCTCAGGAAGGAAGCTGGACTTCATACATGCTTATGCAGGACCAAGAAAAGAACGCAGCAGCTGAGGCAGACGCGGAAACATCAGTGGCCGCCGAGGCTGGTTCCGGCGCGGCGGCAGCAGCGGAGCCTCCCCGCAACCCGAACATGAAGTGGTACATCATCCACTCCTATTCGGGATTTGAGCGCAAGGTGAAGGAATCCCTGGAGTCGCGCGTGCAGGCTTTCGGCTTGCAGGACAAGATCGGCAAGGTGCTGATCCCGACCGAGGCGGTCACCGAAGTTCGCGGCGGCAAGAAGTACACCTCCGAGCGCATGTTCTATCCCGGCTACGTGCTGGTGGAAATGGATATGGACGACCACGTCTGGCACGTGGTCAAGGCCACCCCGCGGGTGACGGGATTCGTAGGCACCGGGCAGCAGCCGACGCCACTGTCGGAAGAAGAAGTGCAGCATATCGTGTTTCGCGTGGGCGAAGCCAAGGACAAGCCCAAGCTCAAGGTCAAGTTCGAGAAGAACGAAACGGTGCGCATCTCCGAAGGCCCGTTTGCCACGTTCACCGGCATCGTGGATGAGGTCAACGAAGACCGCGAGACGCTGAAAGTGATGGTCACGATTTTCGGGCGCTCGACTCCGGTGGAGTTGGAGTTCAACCAGGTTGAGAAAGTAGCTTGACACTGTGCCTCCCTGTGTACCCTGTGGTTGTGGGCTTGTGACCGCAGGGAGCGCAGGGGTCACAGAGAAGTTTGAGGGATAGGAATCATGGCAAAGAAAGCTACAGGGTTCGTAAAGTTGCAGATCGCGGCGGGCAAAGCCACGCCGGCACCGCCGGTGGGTCCGGCGCTCGGTCAGGCGCAGATCAACATCATGGAGTTCTGCAAGCAGTTCAACGCCCGCACCAGCCAGAAGGAAATGGAAGGGCTGATCATTCCGGTGGTGGTGACGGTGTACAGCGACCGTACCTTCAGCTTCATCACCAAGACGCCGCCGGCCTCGATCCTGCTCGAAGCGCGCCGCGGGCATCGCCAAGGGCTCGGGTACGCCGAACAAGGACAAGGTGGGCAAGGTTACAGTCAAGCAGGTGGAAGACATCGCCAAGCAGAAGATGCCGGACCTGAACGCGGCGTCGATTGACGCAGCGGTAAAGAGCGTGCGCGGGACGGCGCGCTCCATGGGAATTGAAGTCATCGGGTAATTGAGTAATTTTGTAATTGGGAAATCGAAAACCGGCGCAACGGGTTTGAAATTACTCAATTACCAGATTTCCCAATTACCAAGTTGTGTCGAATACTACGGCGCATCGGATCATCGCTGCGCGGTGGGAGACAAGGAAGCCAAATGAAAAAGTCGGGAAAGAACATCACCAAAGCGCGCCAGGGAATCGAGCCGCGTCCTTACACCATTCAGGACGCCGTTCCCCTGCTGCAAAAAGTCAAATTCGCAAAATTTGACGAGACCGTGGAGATCACGCTGCGCCTAGGCGTCGATCCCAAGCATGCCGACCAGATGGTGCGCGGCACCGTGGTTCTGCCGCACGGCCTGGGCAAATCGAAAAAGGTTCTGGTCATCGCCAGCGGCGACAAGATCAGAGAAGCCGAGCAAGCCGGCGCCGATTTCGTAGGTGGCGAGGAAATGGTGGAGAAAATCAGCAAAGAGAACTGGACCGACTTCGATGCCCTGATCGCGACGCCCGATGTCATGAAGTCGGTAGGACGCCTGGGCAAAGTGCTTGGTCCCAAGGGCCTGATGCCGAATCCGAAGACCGGCACCGTAACCTTCGACGTCGCCAAAGCGGTGCAGGAAGTCAAAGCCGGCAAAGTCGAGTTCCGCACCGACAAGACGGCGCTGGTGCACGTGCCGGTGGGCAAGATTTCGTTTCCGCCGCAGAAGTTGGTGGATAACGCCACCGTCGTGATCACCAGCGTGATCAAGGCTAAGCCGTCGGTGGCCAAGGGCAAGTACATCAAGGGATGCTATTTGAGTTCGACGATGGGCCCGGGGATTTCGCTGGATACGACGGCGATCGAAACATCTGCCAAAGCGTAAGCTTGCATTTCTCTGTGCTTCCCTGTGTCCCCTGTGGTTCAAGGGCTTGAAACACAGAGGAACACAGGGAGGCACAGGGATTAGTCGAAAGGGAATTGAGCCATGGCGGTTACCAAAGCGAAGAAGATCGAGCAGGTTGAAGAGCTGGGGCAGGAGCTGCAGAAAGTCTCCAGCCTGATTGTTTCGTCCTACAGCAAGCTCACGGTGGCCGCAGGATTACGAACTGCGCAAGGGCCTGCGGGGCAGCGGGCGCGAAGTATCGCGTAGTCAAGAACACCCTGGCGGAGCGGGCGTCCAAGGGCACCAAGGTCGAGGGCGTGCTTGAAGGGTCTCACCGGAGTGACCTCCATCGCCTACACCACCGGCGATCCGGTGGCGCTGGCGAAGACGCTGTCGAAGTACGCCAAGGACAATCCGGAGTTCACCTTCAAGGCCGGCGTGGTCGAAGGCCGCGTGATCTCGATCAAGGAGATCGAAGCGCTGGCCACCATGCCGTCGAAGGAAGAGATTTACTCCAAGCTGCTGTACCTGCTGAATGCGCCGGCGCAGCGGTTGGTGACGACCGATGAATGCCGTCGGGCGCGATCTGGCGGTGGTCATCGGCCAGGGCGTGGAGAAGCAGAAAGTTCAAGGAAGCTTGAAGATATTTGTGATTTGGCAATTTGAAACTTGACAAATTGCCAAATCACCAAATGACTTTAGTTGTCGGCAGCCGAGGGTTGCGCGGTTCCACTTCGCGGCGTTGTCTGGCGTAGCGAATCGGACCGGGCGCACTGGAAACTTGGCTGCGGATGGCGAAATATAAAACAGAACTGGAGAACTGAAAAATGGCGGATCTGGCGCAGTTAGAAGAATCAATCGTCGGCCTGTCGCTTCTGGAAGCGGCGGAGCTGGTCAAGAAGCTCGAATCTCGTTTAGGGGTCTCGGCGGCAGCCGCGGCTCCGGTGATGGTCGCAGGCGGCGGCGCGGCGGCTGGCGGGGCAGCGGCTCCGGTCGAAGAGAAGACCGAATTTGCCGTCGTTCTTACCGCGGTCGGCGCGAATAAGATCAATGTTATCAAGGCCGTACGCGAAGTCACCAGCCTGGGCTTGAAGGAAGCCAAGGATCTGGTCGACGGCGCTCCCAAGACCGTGAAAGAGGGCGTCTCCAAGGACGAAGCGGAGACCATCAAGAAGAAGTTCACGGATGCCGGAGCTACCGTCGAAGTCAAGTAAGCGAGAGTTTGGTTTATGTGGTCGCGGGCGACTCCGCCCGCGACCCGTTCCGGAGCGAAGTCGAAGGATTTTGGCCAAGGCGGCGGGCAGCCACCGTCCCAAATCGGGACTTCGATCTCCGGAAAAAGACCAAATCAAATCTGGTGAAGCTTCTGAAAAGGTGTTAGCATCTATATAAACACCGCTTCCGAACTTCACCGGGGTTATGGCGGCTCTCCACTCCAACGGAACCCGGGGAAGCGGAGATGAGCCGGTAACAAGGGTTGGCAAACTGTTCCGCATGCGGCGGAACGGGAACAGGCCATCAGAGACTGGCGCGGAAAGACACAATTCAAGAGAGGCCAAGTGCCGTAGCTGGCGCCTGCGGGGAGTCATGTCCCTACGGGCGCATACGTATTTCTTCAGGTGGTACCCGGTTCTAAAACACTCCGGCGCGGCAGTTGCGCCCCACATCTCGCGGTTTGTCGCAGCCCCAGGCTGCGCCTGAAAGTTGGGAGTATCTGAATGGCGAAGAATAATCTCTACCGTAAGCGTTTCGATTTTTCCAAGATTCCGGCAACAATCCAGATTCCGAACCTCATCGAGGTGCAGAAGCGCTCCTATGACCGCTTCCTGCAGATGGACAAGCTGCCCAGCGAGCGCGACGACTCCGGCTTGCAGGCGGTGTTTCAGTCGGTGTTTCCCATTACCGACTTCCGCAACGTATCGCAACTGGAGTTCGTCGACTTCGCGATCGGCAACTGGGAGTGCAAGTGCGGCCACCTGAAGGGCCTGCATCACCTGCGCACCACTTGCAAGAACTGCGGCTCGACGGTCATCACCGATCCGTTTCACCCCGGCGATGTGCTCTGCCAGAAGTGCGGCACCTACAACGCCAACACGCCCGATTTCTGCAACAAGTGCGGCGACCCGGTCGGCCTGCAGCTGAAATACGACGTGAGCGAGTGCGAAGAGCGCGGCATGACCTACTCCGCGCCGCTCAAAGTCACCATGCGCCTGACCATTTACGAGAAGGACGCCGAGACCGGCAACCGCTCCATTCGCGACATCAAGGAGCAGGAAGTATTCTTCGGCGACGTGCCGCTGATGACGCAGAACGGCACGTTCATCATCAACGGCACCGAGCGCGTGATTGTCAGCCAGTTGCACCGCTCGCCCGGCGTGTTCTTCGAGACCGCCAACAACCGCACCTACTTCCTGGGCAAGATCATTCCTTACCGCGGCTCGTGGGTGGAATTCGAGTACGACCAGAAGAACGTGCTCTACGTGCGCATCGACCGCAAGCGCAAATTCCTGGGCACGATCTTCCTGCGCGCCCTCGGCCTGCGCTCCGGCGAAGACATTCTGCGCACCTTCTACACCGTGGATCGTCTGGCAGTGCGCGACAAGAAGCTCTTCTGGACGCTCGATCCCGCCAGCGAGAAGCCCACGAACCTGCTGGGCATGAAGCTGGCGCACAGCATCAAGATCGAAGTCGGGCGAGGAAATTGCCCACTCCGGCCGCAAGATCAACGCCGCGACTCTGAAGGAAATTCAGAAGGCGAAGATCTGCGAGATCGAAGTCGACATCTCCGACCTCGAAGGCGCGTGGGTCGCGAGCGACGTGGTCGATACGACCACCGGCGAAGTGCTGCTCGAAGCCAACTCCGAGCTGACCGCCGACAAAGTCGCCGAAGATTCTCGACTCCGGCGTGGTGGAACTGAACCTGTTCTTCCCCGAGCGCGACGACGTGGGCACGGTGCATTTGCCAGACCCTGAAGCGCGATGCGGTGAAGACCCCGCAGGAAGCGCTGATCGAAATCTACCGCAAGCTGCGTCCCGGCGATCCGCCGACGCTGGACACGGCGACGGCGCTGTTTCACGGCATGTTCTTCGATCCGCGCAAGTACGATTTCTCGCGCGTGGGCCGTTTGAAGTTCAACATCAAGCTGTTCGAAAAGGGCGATGCCTCGAGCCTCGACAACCGCACCCTCGAGCCGGGCGATTTCTACGCCACCATCCGCTACCTGCTCAAGCTGCGCAAGAGCATCGGCGCGGTGGATGACATCGATCACCTGGGCAACCGCCGCGTGCGCGCGGTCGGCGAGCTGATCGAAAACCAGTTCCGCATCGGCCTGGTCCGCATGGAACGGGCGATCAAAGAAAAAATGTCCGTGTACCAGGAAATGTCGACGGCCATGCCGCACGACCTGGTCAACGCGAAGCCGGTGATGGCCGCGATCCGCGAGTTCTTTGGATCGTCGCAGCTTTCGCAGTTCATGGACCAGACCAACCCGCTGTCGGAGATCACGCACAAGCGGCGTCTCTCGGCCCTTGGGCCGGGCGGTCTGTCGCGCGAGCGCGCGGGATTCGAAGTCCGCGACGTACACCCGACCCACTACGGACGCATTTGCCCGATTGAGACGCCGGAAGGCCCGAACATCGGACTGATCTCGTCGCTCAGCTGCTATGCCCGCATCAACGACTACGGCTTCATCGAATCGCCGTACCGCCGGGTGAAAAACGGCCGCGTGCTCGACTACATCACGGTAGTCAACGCCGGGGACAGCGAATTGAAAGTCGGCGACCATCTCGAGAAACACGAGATGGAGAAAATTAATGCCGACTTGAAAGAGCGCCGCAAGCGTCCCGCGGAGATCGAGCCGTTCTCGTTCTACCAGTCGGCGTGGGAGGAAGACCGGCACGTCATCGCCCAGGCTAACGTCGAACTCGACGACAAAGGCAAGCTGGTGGGCGATCTGGTCAACGCCCGCAAAGCCGGCAACTTCGTGCTGGTAAGCCGGGACGAAGTCGATTACATCGACGTCAGCCCCAAGCAGTTGGTCTCGGTGGCCGCGTCGCTGGTTCCGTTCCTTGAGCACGACGATGCGAACCGAGCGCTGATGGGCGCGAACATGCAGCGTCAGTCCGTTCCTCTGCTGCGGGCGGAAGCTCCGATCGTCGGCACGGGAATGGAAGGCGTGACCGCGCGCGATTCCGGCGCGGTCATTCTGGCTCGCCGTAACGGCGTCATCGACTCGGTCGACTCGGAGCGCATCATCGTGCGCGTCGAGGGCGAACACCATCCGGGACAGTTGTCGCGCGAGGTGGGCAGCGATATTTATCAGCTCACCAAGTTCAAGCGCTCCAACCAGAACACTTGCATCAACCAGAAGCCGATCGTGCAAAAAGGCCAGCGGGTGGTGAAGGGCGAAGTCATCGCCGACGGCCCTTGCACTGACCACGGCGAGTTGGCGCTGGGCCGCAACGTGCTGGTCGCCTTCATGCCCTGGCGCGGCTACAACTTCGAGGACGCGATTCTCGTTTCCGAGAAGCTGGTCAAGGAGGACTACTACACCTCGGTGCACATCGAGGAGTTCGAGTTGGAGTCGCGAGACACCAAGCTCGGGCCGGAAGAAGTCACGCGCGACATCCCGAACGTCAGCGAATCCATGCTGCGCAACCTGGATGAAGCGGGCGTGATCCGCATCGGCGCGACCATCAAGCAGGGCGACATCCTGGTGGGCAAGGTCACGCCCAAGGGCGAGACACAACTTACGCCGGAAGAAAAACTGCTGCGCGCCATCTTCGGCGAGAAGGCCGGCGACGTGCGCGACGCTTCCCTCTACTGCCCGCCGGGCATCGAGGGCGTAATCGTAGACGTGAAAATCTTCTCCCGCAAGGGCCAGGAGAAAGACGAAAGGGCCAAGTTCATCGAGGGGACGCAAGTAGCCAAGCTGGAGAAGAACCTTTCGGACGAAATCCGGATTCTCACCGACGAGCGCCTGAAGCGCCTGGAGAATATTCTGGGCGGCAAGGAAGTGCAGGCCGACTTGCACGACGAGCGCACCAACAAGCGCCTGTTGACCAAGGACACGATCCTCGACCGCGACACCATCGAGCGCATCTCGACCCGCAACCTGAAGCGGATCAAGTACGCCGATAAAGACCCGCGGGTGAACGAGCAGATCGACGAGATCGAGGAGATGACCTCGCGCCAGATCGATGTGCTCAAGAAAATCGTCAACGAGCGTAAAGACAAGCTGACCAAGGGCGACGAACTGCCGCCCGGCGTCATCAAGCTGGTCAAGGTTTATGTCGCCATGAAGCGCAAGCTGAGTGTGGGCGACAAGATGGCCGGCCGCCACGGCAACAAGGGCGTGATTGCCCGCATCCTGCCGGATGAGGACATGCCGTACCTCGAACGACGGCACGCCGATGGAAATCGTGCTGAACCCGTTGGGCGTTCCTTCCCGTATGAACGTGGGCCAGATTCTCGAAACTCACCTGGGTTGGGCGGGTCACGAGCTGGGCAAGAAGATAACGAAGCTTCTCGCGGAAAACTCGCAAGCGAGGATGTGATTCGGCGCGAGTTGAAAGCCTTGTTCAAGGACTCGGCTTTGGCGGAAACCATCGAGCGAACTGAGCGACGAGGAATTGCCGGCGGTCGCGCAGAGCCTTACCCGCGGCGTGTTCATGGGTTCGCCCGTGTTCGACGGCGCGCGCGAGGGAGAAATCAAAGCGTTGCTGGCGCAGGCAGGATTGCCGACCTCCGGCAAGACATCGCTCTACGACGGCATGACCGGCGACAAGTTCGAACAGCCGGTTACGGTCGGCTACATCTACATGCTGAAACTGTCGCACCTGGTGGACGACAAGATTCACGCCCGCTCGATTGGGCCGTATTCGCTGATTACCCAGCAGCCGCTGGGCGGAAAAGCGCAATTCGGCGGCCAGCGCTTTGGAGAAATGGAAGTCTGGGCGTTGGAAGCTTACGGCGCGGCGTTCATCCTGCAGGAACTGCTGACGGCGAAGTCCGACGACGTTTACGGCCGCACCAAGATTTACGAGGCCATCGTCAAGGGCGAAGCCGCCATGGAGCCGGGTGTGCCGGAATCGTTCAACGTACTGATTCGCGAGTTGCAGTCGCTGTGCCTGGATGTGGAGTTGATCAAGGCCGGAGAGAAGAAGCCGGTGCTTGGCACCACGGTGGCAGCGGCGGATTAAGTAAGCCGTCGCTGCCGTCGTTCGTCGTTGGTCGTTCGCAGAATGCCGCGACGTCGAGACGGCCGCCGCCAAGTTCCGGAAATGCCGGTGGCCGGCGCTTCTAGCCGACAGACCCGATAGATTTCGCTGGTTGGCCAACGACGGACGGCCAACGACCAACGACGGGTTGAGAGAGCCGTCAGCGGAGCGATGAGAGCCGCAGGAAGTGGAGGAACCCCTTGTATCGTTCGAGCCCCTTTGAAATGGCAAACCCCATCGCCGATTTCGACGCCATCCGCATCAGCCTGGCCTCCCCCGAGAAGATCCGGAGCTGGTCGCATGGTGAGGTGACCAAACCCGAGACCATCAACTACCGCACTTTCAAGCCGGAGCGCGACGGCCTGTTCTGCGCCCGCATCTTCGGGCCGGTCACGGATTGGGAGTGCCTGTGCGGCAAATACAAGCGCATGAAGCACCGCGGAGTGATCTGCGACAAGTGCGGCGTGGAAGTCACCCTGTCCAAAGTCCGCCGTGAGCGCCTGGGCCACATCGAGCTGGCGTCGCCCTGCTCCCATGTGTGGTTCTTCAAAGGACTGCCCAGCCGCATCGGGCACCTGCTCGACATCTCGCTGCGCGATCTCGAGTCCGTGCTGTACTTCGAGGCTTATGTCGTGGTCGAGCCGGGCGACGCGCCGGTGAAAGACCACGAAGTCATCAAGGACGAAACCAAGTACCGCGAACTTGACCAGCAGTTCCGCCCCGCCGGCTTCAAGGCCATGATGGGCGCGGAAGCCATCAAAGAACTTCTCAAGCGCGTGGACATTGAAGGCCTATCCACCGAGCTGCGCGAGAAGATGAAGAACGAAAGCTCGCTGCAGAAGCGGCTGAAGTATGCCAAGCGCCTGAAAGTGGTCGAAGCTTTCCGCCGCAGCGGCAACAAGCCGAACTGGATGATTCTGGATGTCGTTCCGGTGATTCCGCCGGAGTTGCGTCCCCTGGTTCCACTGGATGGCGGACGTTTCGCGACGTCCGATCTGAACGATCTCTATCGCCGCGTGATCAACCGCAACAACCGGTTGAAGAAGCTGATGGACCTGCACGCCCCGGAAGTGATCGTGCGCAACGAAAAGCGCATGTTGCAGGAAGCGGTGGACGCGCTGTTCGACAATGGCCGCCGCGGCCGCGTGCTGCGCGGCGCCAACAACCGTCCGCTGAAGTCTTTGTCCGACACGCTGAAGGGCAAGCAGGGCCGCTTCCGCCAGAACCTGCTGGGCAAGCGCGTCGACTACTCCGGCCGTTCGGTCATCGTGGTCGGCCCCGAACTCAAGCTGCACCAGTGCGGCCTGCCGAAGAAGATGGCGCTCGAGCTGTTCAAGCCGTTCATCTATCATCGCCTCGAGCAGACCGGGCACTGCACCACCATCAAGCAGGCGAAAGAGATGGTCGAACAGCAGGAGCCTACGGTTTGGGACATTCTGGAAGAGGTCATCAAAGACCATCCGGTAATGCTCAACCGCGCTCCCACGCTTCACCGCCTCGGCATTCAGGCATTTGAGCCGGTGCTGGTGGAAGGCAAGGCCATCAAGATCCACCCGCTCGTTTGCACGGCGTTCAACGCCGACTTCGACGGCGACCAGATGGCGGTACACATTCCGCTGTCACCGGAAGCGCAGGTCGAAGCCAGCGTGCTGATGCTGTCCTCGCACAACATTCTGTCGCCGGCCTCGGGCCAGCCCATCACCGTGCCCACGCAGGACATGGTTCTGGGACTGTACTACCTGACCAAGTCCAAGCCGGGCGCCAAGGGTGAGGGCCGCGCCTTCGCCAACATCGAAGAAGTGTTGATGGCGCTCGAAGCCGGTGCGGTGGAGACGCTTTCTCCGATCCGCCTCCGCTACACGGGCGAAGTCATCGACCTGACTACGGCCTACGACGACCAGGAAGTGACCCACACCGAACCGGTGAACATGGAGCGTGGCTTCATCAACACCACCGTGGGCCGCGCCATCCTGAACGACCATCTTCCCGAGCAGCATGCCGTACATCAACGGCCTGCTGAAGAAGAAGGGCATCGGGCAGCTGGTGAACTACTGCTACCTGCGCTTCGGACTCGAAGTCACGGTCAAGATGCTGGACGAAGTCAAAGACCTGGGCTTCCGCTTTGCGACCCGCGCCGGCTTGTCGATCGGAATCGACGACATGGTCGTGCCCGACAACAAGAAGACTCTGGTGCGCGACGCCGAGAAGCAGGGCATCGGCGTGCAGCAGCAGTACCTCGACGGCGCCATCACCAACGGCGAACGTTACAACAAGGTCATCGAAATCTGGTCGGCGATCACGGAAAAAGTTGCCGATGAAATGTTCGGCCAGATGCAGCAGCGCGACAAGGAAGGTTTCATCAATCCGATTTACGTTATGGCCGACTCGGGCGCCCGCGGATCGAAGCAGCAGATTCGCCAGCTCTCCGGCATGCGTGGATTGATGGCCAAGCCGTCGGGCGAAATCATCGAAACGCCCATCACGGCGAACTTCCGTGAAGGGCTGACGGTGCTGGAGTACTTCATCTCGACGCACGGCGCACGCAAAGGCCTGGCGGATACGGCGCTCAAGACGGCCGATTCCGGCTACCTGACCCGCCGTCTGGTCGACGTGGCGCAGGACGTGATCATCAGCGAATACGACTGCGGCACGGTGGATGGCATTTACGTCGCGGGTATCGTCGAAGCCGGTGAAATCATCGAGCCGCTACGCGACCGCATCGTCGGCCGCGTGTCGCTCGAGAAACTCAAGGACTACGACGGTTCCGTGGTCGTGGACCTCAACCAGGAAATCACCGAGGACCTGGCAGGCGCGATTCAAGCCGCCGGAATCGAGCGGGTGAAAATCCGCTCGGTGCTGACCTGCGAATCCAAGCGCGGCGTTTGCGTGATGTGCTACGGCCGCAACCTGGCTTCCGGGCGTCTGGTCGAACTGGGCGAGGCAACCGGCGTCATCGCGGCGCAGTCCATCGGCGAGCCGGGAACGCAGCTCACGATGCGTACCTTCCACATCGGTGGTACGGCATCGCGGGTTTCAGAGCAGTCACGCCTGGAGGCTAAGAACCCAGGCGCGGTCCGTTTCATCGGGCTGCAAACCGTTAAGGCGAAGTCGGGCGATCTGGTCGTCATGAACCGGCAAGGCTCGATCGCGGTGGTCGACGAAAAAGGCCGCGAACGCGAGCGCTATGCCGTGATTTACGGCGCCAAGGTCAAGGTCAACGAAGGCGATCAGGTCCAGCAAGGCCAGGTAATGGTCGAGTGGGATCCGTATACCTTCTCGATCCTGACCGAAATCGGCGGCACGGTGCAGTTCAAGGATCTCCAGGAAGGTGTGACACTTCACGAGGAAGTGGACGAAGTCACCGGCCTGTCGCGTCACGTGGTGGCGGATTCGCCCGACGAGAAGCGCCAGCCGGCGATCGTGATCAAGGGGCCCAAGGGCAGCAAGCGTTATCTGATGCCGTCGCGCGCTCACCTGATGGTGCTGGACGGCGATGCGGCGCATCCGGGCGACGTGCTGGCCAAGATCCCGCGCGAGACCACGAAGACCAAGGACATCACCGGCGGTCTGCCGCGCGTTGTCGAACTCTTCGAGGCTCGCAAGCCGCGCGAAACCGCGGTCATCAGCGAAATTGATGGCACGGTAAAGTTCGGCGAAGTCTCCAAGGGACAGCGCAAGATGTATGTGGTCGCCGACAATGGCACCGAAAAGGAATACTCGGTCCCGCGCGGCGTTCACATCAACGTGCAGGAAGGCGAGCGCGTGAAGGCGGGCGAACCGCTGATGGACGGGCCGCTCAACCCGCACGACATCCTGGCGGTGCTCGGCGAAAAAGAGCTGCAGTCTTACCTGGTGAACGAAATCCAGGAAGTCTACCGGCTGCAGGGCGTCAACATCAGCGACAAGCACATCGAGGTGATCGTTCGCCAGATGATGCGCTGGCGCAAGGTGGAAGACGTCGGCGATACGTCCTTCCTGCTGGAGCAGCAGGTGGACAAGTTCCGCTTCGCGGAGGAGAACGAACGCGCCATTGCCAACGGTGGACGTCCGGCAACCGGGCGGCCGCTGCTGCTGGGCATCACCAAAGCGTCGCTTTCGACCGACTCGTTCATCTCGGCTGCCTCCTTCCAGGAGACCACTCGAGTGCTCACCGAGGCATCTATTCAGGGCGCGGTGGATCACCTCCGCGGCCTGAAGGAGAATGTCATCGTGGGACGCCTCATCCCTGCCGGAACCGGCATGGAGTACTACCGCAACGTACGCCTCTCGCCGGAAATGGAAGAGGCTGCTGCCAAGGTGCAAGAGGAAGTCTCCGCGGCCTACGAGGAAGCCGAGCGCGCGCTGGAGTTGATGCGCACCGAAGGCGAGACGGAAGAACTGACAGCGGAGTAATAATTATGGACCGAAAGGGCGGAGCAATCCGCCCTTTTGCTTTTTACCCCTGTGCCTCCCTGTGGTTAGAGTTGCTTAACCACAGGGAGGCACAGGGAAAACTATCGGAGTTCCCTCATGCACGCTTCTCCCCAGCGATTGCACGATCAGGAACGCGGCCGCACTTCCCAGTTGCGCGCGGTGCCCCCTCGCACTACCCTTGCACCATTGATCCTACGTTTCTTACAGCTACTGCGTCTGGCCCTGTGGCGTGCGTTTGAACACGACGCGTTCGCTACCGCCAAGGCTGCGGCTTATTCTTCGATCCTGACGTTCTTCCCCGCGCTTCTGGTGGTCGGTTCGGTGCTGGCCATCTCGCGCAAGACGGCCGCGTATCTGCGTGAAATCTCCTACGCATTGGACAGAATTCTTCCCGCCGGAAGCGCCACAGCGCTGGCTTACTTGAAGGGCGGAAGCTCGCAACGATCGGTTGGGTTGATCGTCAGCGCCTCGCTGCTCACGCTGTGGACAGCATCCGGCGTGATGATCTCCTGGATGGACGGTTTCCGCCGCTGCTATGAATTGCCGAAGATCTGGGGTCTGGTGAAGGAGCGGCTGATCGCCTTCGAACTGGTGATTCTGGCGGGAATCCCGCTTACGTTTGCCACCATCCTGGTAGCTTCCGGAAGCCGCATCGAGCGCAACGTCCTATTCCATCTCAACCACGAGTTCGGCTTCTACGTCCTGCTGATGTGGACCGCCATCCGCTGGATGATCGCCATCCTGACCAGCATCGCGGTAATCGCGCTGATTTATCACAACGCGGTGCCTCGTACTCAACCCTGGCCCAGCGTCCTGCCGGGGGCCACTTTGGCCACCGCCATGTGGTTCGCCGCCACCATGCTTTTCAGTTGGTACCTTCAGCGCTATGCGGATTACAGCATTATCTACGGTTCGCTGGGGGTGGGCATCGCGCTGCTGGTGTGGATGTATATGATTTCAATGGTCATCCTGGTAGGGGCGGAGTTCAACGCCATGCTTTTCCCGCGCTCTACCCTGGGCAAGGAACTCACGAAGACCAGCCGCACCCATGCCGTCAGATCTTAAGCTGGTGTCCCGAGTCTAATGTCCGGCTCGTGTCCGGGCATCGGGCTTCAGCCGTGCCTCGTTGCTGGAACCCTCGCGCCCATGGTGCGCAAGTGCCGCAGGCGATGCCGAGGGCCCTGGCATGGCGCCTCATTGGCGCGGACCGACTTTTCGGAGTTCGAGGTGGCACGCCATAAAGGCGTGCCCTGATACGAACCGGCCAACCACCGCTGCATGCGGTCGTTCAGCCACTTCCCGTACCGGCGATCATGCTAAGCTTTTGCGTGCTCGGCAAGGAGCATGGAATGATTCGTCCCTCGCGGGTGCTTCCGGTCTTGGTCTTAGTTCTCGCCTTAACCCCAGCTGGTCTCGCCGATACCGTTATCTATGTCCGCATCCACCGGCCGCTGATCGAACAGCGCCTGAAGCTTGCCCCTGAGACCAAGCTAGATCGTCTAATCCTTCTGCGCACAATGTTTGAGCAGGCTGGCTGCAAAGCCAACCAGATTACCGAGCAGGAAGTTCCCGACCAGGATCTGCCGAACATGATTTGCACCCTTCCCGGCTCGAACGAAGGCACGATTGTGGTTGGGGTTCGCGCCGATTACAAGGCGCATGGGCCGGAGAGCGCCGTGGATTGGTCGGGGTTGGCTATGCTGCCGCTGCTGGCGGAGTCGCTGAACGCCACGCCGCGCCGTTGCACCTTGGTCTTCGTCGCCTTTACCGGGCATGACCGCCACATGCGCGGAGCATCCTGGTACGTGGAGCAGTTGAGCGCGGCCGAGAGAGCGTCGGTTCGAGCCATGGTGGATCTGGACACGATCGGGCGCACCCGGCCGGTATTTGCGCTGGCGCAAGATGACCCAATCATGGCAAACCTGCTGGTGGCTGCGGCTCGCGCGCTGCGCCTGAACTATACCCCGCTCAAGACCACGGGGGCCGATAGCGACGAAGCGCTGGGGGATGCCAAGCCATTCCAGCGGGCGCACATTCCAGCTATCGCGCTGCAGTCGGCCTCGCAAAAGGCGGCGAAGGCAGCGGTGGATATCGACGCCTACGAAGATACTTACCGCATGCTTTGCGTGTACCTCGTCTACCTGGAGCGAGCTCTAGGCAAGCGCGTGCCGCAGCCGGATGAAGTTGAAGAGGCGAAGGCTTCCGTGCCTGTCACGGAGGCCGCCTCAAGTCCGGTGTCAGCTTCAGACTCCACTGCCTCGGCAGCTCCTGCGCCAAACGAAGCTTCTGCGGCGGGAAGTGCAGCGCCCGGGGCAACTGCGTCTCCAACGCCGGCTTCCACGACAACCGTTGCTGCCGCTAATCCTCCGGCCGCTAACGCGACTGTTGAGACGAAAGCGCCCGTCGCGCTTGGCGAGAACGCCGATTCTGTGGCGACATTCAAAGCTAGCGCGCGCCTGGTGCAGGTGGATGTGTCCGTTACCGACAAAGATGGGCGTCCGCTGCAAGGTTTGAAGGCCTCGGATTTCACGGTGCTGGAAAATGGCAAGCCGCAGCAGATCCGTGTGTTTGAATCTCACGCTCCTGCGGCAGTGGCGGAGAACGCGCCAGCGCTCGTGCCGGTTTCTCTGCCTCCCCACACCTTTACGAATCGCACGCCCTTGCCGGTGGACAACACGGTCAGCATCCTGTTGTTCGATCTGCTGAATACGCCGGATCGCGACCAGGCCTATGCGCGGGCGCAATTCCTGAAGTTCTTGAAGGACATGCCGCGGGGCAGAAACGTGGCGCTGTTTGTGCTGACCACGAAGTTGCACATGCTCCAGGGCT
This sequence comes from uncultured Acidobacteriaceae bacterium, assembly GCA_963735545.1. Taxonomy (GTDB): domain Bacteria; phylum Acidobacteriota; class Terriglobia; order Terriglobales; family Acidobacteriaceae; genus PALSA-270. The sequence continues at coordinate 262,764 of CAVTLU010000012.1, read as the reverse complement.
TCACCGACGACTCGGGCACGCTGGCCAAGACGGTGGAGACGTTGCTGCGCGATCGTTCGCTGCTGCTTACGACCAGCATGGAAAATCAGCAGAATGAGGGCGAGATCGAGGAAACCGGCCGGTTGGCGGCGCCGGATAGCGCGATCCCGGCGCAGGCGGCGGCTGGCGGTGGACCGACGAGTATGGCGCAGGCGCTCGGCGGGGCTGAGATCGGTACCGGCTTCGAGCCCGGGCACGTGCAGGCTAGAAAGCAATCGAATGCCGCGATGGAGGCGGCCCGCATCGATCTAAGAATCGGGGGGACGCTGAAGGCGCTAGACGAGATTGCGCACGCCGTCGCCGGCTACTCCGGACGCAAGAATTTGATTTGGCTTTCGGGTGGATTTCCCATTCACATTGCTCCCTTCTATTCGATCAAATCGGACAGCGTAGCGGGAGATGTAGGGCCGAATCCTTACTTCCGTGAAGCCGATCCCAGCCGTGCCATGCGCAACTATGGGGCCGCCATTCGAGCCACGACGGCACTGCTCGCCACGACGCGGATCGCAGTCTATCCGCTCGATGTGCGTGGTGTGCAAGTGAGCGGCATCGACATCACCACGAGCGACGGCGCGGCCGGGCGGATGACCAATCCTGGCGACCGTGAAGCCTATTCGAGGACCTTAAGCAGAGAGTCCGGCTCCCGCGATGCGGAACGCGATGCCATGCTGGACGTAGCCGAGCAGACCGGGGGCGAGGCTTTCCTGACTAACGACCTCAGCGGCGCCATACGCCGCAGCATTGACGACGGCGCGACCTATTACACCCTGGCTTACACCCCTGCTGACGATCAAGGCGACAACTTCCGCCGCATCGATGTAAAGATGGATCGCGGCGATGTGAAATTGGCTTATCGCCGTGGCTATCTTCCCCTGCCGAAGCAATCTCCCGCCACGGTGGGCGTGCAGGTGCTGGCGAAGGCCATGCAGCCCGGGGTTCCGCAGTCCACGATGGTACTGGTGACCGCCCAGGTGCTTCCGCCCGATGCCACTCACAAAGGAGTACGCATCTCGTACAACATCGATGCCAACGGGGTTGAGTTCACCGACACGCCCGACCACCGCAAACATCTGCTGGTGGACGTTATGGCGGTGGCCTTCGACAAGCAGGGGCACGATGCCGGCTACGCGTCGAATCTTTTGGACGGCACGGTTTCGGTGGCGGCCTATCAGGCCGCTTTGCACAGCGGCATTCCCGCGGAGCAGGAGCTTATCGTTCCGCCCGGAGAGTACACCCTGCGGCTGGGCGTGATGGATCGCGCCTCGCAAAAAATCGGCACGGTGGATGTGCCTCTGGTGGTGGAAGGTCAGATTGCAAAGAAATAAGCGATTATAGGAATGGAGAACATTATGGCCCAGAAACGCATTCTTCTTCTCGCCGGTGACTATGTTGAAGATTATGAAGTAATGGTTCCTTTCCAGGCGTTGCTGATGGTAGGGCACCTCGTGCACGCGGTTTGCCCGGGCAAGAAAACGGGCGAATTCGTGCGGACCGCCATCCACGACTTCGAGGGCGACCAGACCTACAGCGAAAAGCGTGGCCACAACTTCACCCTGAACGCCACGTTTGACGAGGTGAAAGCCGAAAGCTATGACGCCCTGGTGATTCCTGGGGGCCGGGCGCCGGAATATCTGCGCTTGAACCCAAAGGTTCTTGAGATCGTGCGCCACTTTTCCGACGGAGGCAAACCAATCGCCGCCATCTGTCACGCCGCGCAACTGCTGGCAGCGGCGCGGGTGCTCGAAGGCCGGCGCTGCAGTTGTTATCCGGCGGTGGCGCCCGACGTAGCGGCGGCCGGCGGCACTTTCGTGGAAGTTCCGATGGATCAAGTCTGCATCGATGGAAATCTAGTTACTGCACCGGCGTGGCCTGCGCATCCGGCGTGGCTGGCGGCGTTCTTGAGGGTATTGGGCACGAAGGTTGGGGCTGAACCGGCGGCCGCTTGAGCGACCTGCCGCTCACGGTTTACGCTGCCGGTAGCATCTCAATCAGGTCCTGCTTGCCGCTGAGCAGGTAATAGGCGATGAACTTCAGGGGACGGATGGAAGATGCGTTATCGAAACGCATCACGGCTCCGGCTGGCTCATAAAACGCGGCGCCCGTCTCCAGGCGTTGCTCTGCATGACCCTCGACCTGTACGATGGCCGCCCCTTCCACGATGTAGCCAAACACCGGGCAGGGATGCCGGTGGCGTCCAGTCTGCTGGCCGGGCTGAAAGTTGATTTCACGCACTTCGACCGAGGTTATGGTCTTGTGATCGATGGGAACTGAGAGCAGATGTTTGCGGAGAATTGTGTTCTCGCCCATGAGTTATAGATGCCGCTCATATCTAAGTGGTCACCGCGAATTAAGGCTTGTCGCTATATAGGGCATAAAAAGATCGCCGCGAAAAAACTCCTGAGCTACGTAAAAGAAAAAAGGCCGCGCCCATTTCTGAGCGCGGCGCTTTTCTTCCAGCTAACTTCCGCACTTCTAGAACTCATTCCACAGGAACTGGTTGTAAACCTCGTGGTGGTACTGCACCTCCGGCGCCTTCACAAATGTTCCCAGCAGCCGCGGGCAGCGGTCCGCCGACGCCTGTTTCAGATCCGCATAGCGGCCCTTCACGTCGTCGCCGAGAAGCTTCGTGGCCCAGTCAGATGCGCGGAAGTTCTCCAACGCGGTATAAATGTTGTCCGGCAAATAGCGCTCTGCCTGGCGCAGGTTCTTGATCTTTGCCGTGTCACCGTCCAGCCCGCTCTTGAAAACGGAGTAGAGCACCATGTAGGGATTGGCGTCAGGAGCGACCGAACGCACTTCGACGCGCATACTCTTGTCGTTGCCGATCGGGATACGAACCATCGAACCGCGATCCACCGCCGAGGCCTTAAGCTGGTTCGGAGCCTCGAAGTGCGGATCAAGCCGCCGGTAGGAGTTGACGCTGGGATTGAGCAGGAGACAAATATCATTGCCGTGGGTGAGAATGCGGTCCACGAACGACCACCCCAGTTTGCTGAGCTTCTCTTCGCCCTTGGGGTCCCAGAAGAGATTCTTGCCACCCTTGGTAATGGAAACGTTGGTATGCATGCCGCTGCCGTTGACGCCCACGACCGGCTTGGGCAGGAACGACGCCGTCATTCCCAGCTTGGTCGCAACTTCCCGGCAGATAAGCTTATAGAGCTGAATCTGATCCGCGGCCGCGACGACTTCTCCGTATCCGTAGTTGATTTCAAACTGCGAGGGCGCCACTTCCGGGTGATCCTTTTCGTTCTGGAATCCCATGGCGCGCTGCACTTCGGCCGAGATGTCAATGAAGTTGCGCAGCATATCGCCCGGCAGCGAGTGATAATACCCGCCGGTATTTACGTACTCGAATTTGAGAGTTTCGGGGTAGTGTTTCTCCGCGTCCACGCCTTTGAACAGGAAGCCCTCAATCTCATTGGCCGCGTTCAGCGTGTAACCTTCCTTCTCGAACAGCCCGTCGGAATATCCCTTCAGGATGCCGCGCATGTCGGCGGCGTAGGGGCCGCCCTGCTTTTCGATCACCTCGCCAAACACCATCACTTTGCCAGGGCCAAAGAAATCGGCCGGCCCCCAGTAGAACGCTGCCCAGTCAATGCCCAGGCGCAGGTCGCTCTCCTTCTGTGCGGTGAAGCCGCGGATCGAGGAGCCGTCAAAGGTGAGGTTGTCCCAGCTCTTGATGAGAAACTTCTTGTCGTAATCGAGCATGTGCAGACGGCCTTCCAGGTCGCTGAAAAGCACGGTCACGGCTTTGATTCGCTTTTCGTCGGTCAGGTACTTGATCCGTTCTTCTTGAATCTTGTGGGCCGCCACCCGCTTCTTGCGTTGCTCTTTTGCTTCAAGATTCAACTCTTCCAATTCTTCGTACGACAGTGCCAAAAAATTCCGCAGTTCGTTTGACATGGATCTCCTTGATTGAAGTGAATGACGGGTTAGCCCGATTTGTGACCATATAGCCTACTGGTCTCCCCGCCGCTTGCGCCAATCGAAAACGCTTATGCGACATATCAAACGTTTTTATTGCGGGAGAGAGCTGCCCTTTGAAAAGCTGTGTTTGGAGGGCTCGCTTCCGGGACCGCGCGGGAACTCCGGTTTGGGAAGCAGTTCCTGGGTACCTCCCGCCGGGGAGGCAGACTCAGCTAGAATGCTGCGATGGATCGACGAACCTTGCTGCAATCGCTCTCCGCCCTGGCAATTTTGGGGCCAGCTTCCGCCCAATCCCAGGCGACCGCCGGACAATCTTCCTCCGCCGCCTTCGAGCTGCGCGTCTACCACACTTACGAGGGCAAACTCGACGCTTTGCTGGCGCGCTTTCGGGATCACACCAGGCGCATCTTCGAAAAGCATGGCATCAGGAATGTGGCGTACTGGATTCCGACCGACGACCCGTTGAAGGGCAAGACTCTGATCTACATCATTGCCCATGCCAGCCGCGAAGCGGCCACCGCGAACTGGAAGGCGTTTCAGGACGATCCCGAATGGCAGAAGGTTCGGCAGGAATCCGAGGCAAACGGCAAGCTGGTAGAGAAAGTCGACTCTACTTTCATGGTCTTGACCGACTTTTCGCCCACAATCTGAAGAGTCTAACGTGATGTCTCGAGCTGTTTCAGCTTTTGCTCAGAGTTCTCCCGAATCCCCTTGCGCTGCTCCTCTGACGCCGTCTTATCGCTAGCCAACAGCTCCAGGGCTTTCTTCGCATTCTGCATTGCGAGATCCTTTTGCCCGTCTGCCAGGTAAGCGTCGGACAGGCTGTCGTAAACATTGGCCGAATCCGGATACGCGCTCGCGTTTAGTCTCAGAATCTCTACCGCGCCCTTGGTATCGCCGATCCGGAGATGCTCATAGCCGAGCAGGTTCACAAATCCTTCAGGAAATAACGCCGCCTTGGGATTGTGGGCGCGAGCCTCCGCCAGTTTCTTGGCGACTTCGCTCGCGCCGCCGGGTTGATCGATCAGATTCAAATTGCTCACCACAGCGTGGTCAACCGGAGTTCCGTTGGTCTTTGGCAGCAGTCCCGGCTTATTCGTAAGCGTCGCGGCAAACCAATCCGCAATGAAGTCGAGCAGTTCCGGATGTGGCGCGAACATGTTCGCGCCGTGTCCTCCATTGGTGTAAACCTCAAACCGGCTGGCAGAATTTGCCGAGACGCTGTAAAGCCATTGCATGGTGTCTGTCAATCGCCCGAATGTGTCGTCCGCCGCCGCCGCCGTGAAAATCGGCAGATTTTTCGAGGATTGCAGAAACAGACGTCCGTCCCTGTCCGTCTCCCCGGAAAGCAGCATCAGCGCTTTTACTTCCGGATGCCGCCGCGCCAACTGAACCGAGTTGTTGACCCCGCAACTGGCTCCGCCCGCGCCGATGAGGTTAGGCGATACCCCCGGCTGTGTTTCCAGATATTGCAATGCCATATCAAAATCGCCGGGCCATTTTTCGTGGACGAGTTTCCTGGCTTCGTCCGGCGTCAGCTTCTCGAAGCGCGCGCCATCGCTCTCTCCGAAGCCCCGATAATCCATGGTCAGAACATTCATTCCACGCGAAGTGAGGTGTTCCGCCAACCGGTCCCAACTCTTGCGCCCCTGATTGCACTGATGCAGGAGCAGGATCCCGGGGCCCGGTTTCCCGCGCCGCGAAATAAGTGGCCTTCAGGACGGCTCCGTCGGCCGCTGTAAGGTTTACCACTCGTGGCTCGGGTACGGACTGTGCCAAACAGGGGAATATCAGCAGAACCGGGAGAAGCGTATAAGCCAGATTTCGACAGACAAGCATGCTGGTCTCCTCGCAGGTCCATATCCTACAACTGCAGGTGCGGGTCTGGCACTCCCGCCCACACCGAAAACAAGTGCATTCGTCCCTGACGCTAAGCTACTGGTCTTTCCCAGGCCACCCAACCGGACTCCTAAAGTCGATTTCTTTGGGGCCGATGTATGGGCTGGAGGCAGTCAAAATGTTCAGCCCAATTTCCGTCGTAACCCACTCGCAAGTAGCAACTCCGCCAGTCACAGCCGCTAAGCCGCAATCTGTTTCTGCACAAAGGCCGCAACCCGCGACCGACGATACTTTCGAACCCAGCGGTTCTGCCAATGCTTCAACTACTGCTTACCAAGCCCTACAACTTTTCGAGACTCGTCCACAAACTGCCAAGGAATCAGGTGCAGCCGGTGTTCAATCCCTACTGGCGAATGTAATCGCCACCAACAACCCGTAACAAGAATTCTATGTGGCGCGGACGCCCACGTCCGCGCTCCGCATTTTCCCAGTCATGCCCCGGCTGCTTGAAAACCCGCCACCAGCGCGAGATTTAACCAGATATTAACTTGACCCTTCCCCCACCCTCCCGGAAGATTGGGCGATTTCAAAAAGCAAAAAACAACTGGAGGACGCCTGTCCGTGAAAAAGATTTCGCTGCACCTCTCCCTGGTTTTCGCCATCCTCACACTAGTCTCACTGCCGCAAGCAACTTCTCAGGTTACGCTGCTGGCCATCGGTTCCCTTACCGAAAGCCGCGCCGGCTCCTATGCTGATCTCTCAGGGCTCACCAACACGCTGGAAAACGGCGCCCCCGCCAACCTTCTCGGCGGTCTTGGCTCCGGATTTGCTTGGGCATCCGGCGACACTTTTGTGGGTCTGCCGGACCGCGGACCGAATGCGGTCAGCTTCAATCCGCTGGTCGATGATACCGTCACTTACATTCCTCGTTTCCATACCATTTCTATGCACCTCAGTCGCAGCTACGACCCCGGCTTGCCTTTCACGCTCACGCCCAAGCTACGCGCCACTACGCTTCTCTACAGTGCCCACCCGCTGGCCTACGGCTCGGGCGAAGGACTCGGCATCGGCTCCGGTGTTCCTCCGCAGAACAGCTTGTTTCGGCACTACTTCACCGGCCGCTCTGACGCGTTTGATCCTGACCACACCTCTGGTTTCACCCGCGATGGGCGTCTCGACTCCGAAAGCATCCGCCTGTCCAACGACGGTTTCAGCGTGTTCATCTCCGACGAGTACGGCCCTTACGTCTACCAGTTCGATCGTTTCACTGGCCGCCGCATCCGCTCCTTCAAGCTGCCTGCACATCTTTTCGTTTCGAACCTTAAGCCGGTAGGCGCCGATGAAATCTCCGGCAACACCAGCGGCCGCACCGCCAACAAGGGTATGGAAGGCCTGGCCATTACTCCCGACGGCAAGACTCTGGTTGGCATGATGCAAGCCTCGCTGATTCAGGATGCCGCGCAGGGCGGAGCCGCCGCCAATTTGCTGCGTATCATCAAAATCGACATCCGCACCGGCAAAACCCACGAATATGCCTACCTGCTTACCGCCGGCTCTGGTGTCAGCGAGATTGTGGCTCTGAATCAACACGAATTCCTGGTTGACGAGCGCGACGGCAAAGGCCGTGGCGATGGCAGCAAGGCTAAAATTAAACAGATTTTCAAAATTGATCTTAACGGCGCTGTCGATGTCGGCCAGATGGACGGCCTCACAGCCTCAACCCACGCCGTCACTAAGACGTTATTCCTGGATGTAGTCAAAGCATTGACCGATCCCTCGGTGAACATTGCAACCACCCAGATTCCCGCCAAGCTGGAGGGTCTCGCTTTCGGACCTGATGTATGGCTGGATGGCAGCAAACTGCACACCTTCTGGATCGCCAACGACAATGACTTCCTGAACGAAGTGGATGACGGCAGCGGGACCGGCGCCACGACCGCGAACCCGAATCAATTCTTTGTTTTTGGATTCAAAGACGCCGACTTGGCCGCTTCGAAGTACGTGCCGCAACAGTTCCGCTTCGAACGCCACCATAGGCGCAAGTCCCATCGCTGGTAGATAAAATAACGTGGGGCGCGGACGCCCGGTCTGCGCCCCGCGATGAAGATGATTGTGGCCCGAAGCGAATCTCGTTGGCGCATGCACATCTGCTCCTCTAAGATGTGAGCGCAGACGCACGCGATTTTCTCTTCGTAATTTGCATCGCCCGCTTCAACCCAAACATCTATAGCAAAATGGAATTTCGCCAATTGGGTTACTCGGGGCTGAAGGTCCCCGTTCTAAGCTTCGGCACCGGCACATTCGGCGGCCGCGGCGAATTTTTCCAGGCCTGGGGTTCTAGCGACGCGAAAGAAGCTACCCGCCTCGTGGACATCTGCCTCGAAGCCGGCGTTAATTTGTTCGACACCGCCGACGTCTATTCCAGTGGCGCATCCGAAGAAATCCTGGGCGCCGCCATCTCCGGCCGACGCGCCAGTGTCCTGGTTTCTACCAAAGCCACGTTTCCCATGGGTGAAGGCCCCAACGATCTGGGCTCTTCCCGCTATCATCTCATTCAAGCTTGCGAAGCAAGCCTCCGCCGGCTCAAGACCGATTACATCGACATCTACCACTTGCACGGGTTTGACGCCGTTACTCCCATCGAGGAGGCGATCAAGACACTGGATATGCTGGTGCAATCCGGCAAGGTGCGCTATATCGCCTGTTCGAATTTTTCTGGCTGGCACTTGATGAAGTCGCTGGCGATCTCCGAGAAATACGGTTGGGCGCGCTATGTAGCGCACCAGGCCTACTACTCGCTGGTGGGCCGGGATTTTGAATGGGAATTGATGCCGCTGGGGCTCGACCAGAAAGTTGCCACCATCGTCTGGAGCCCACTGGGATGGGGCCGCTTGACCGGAAAAATCAGCCGCAACCAGCCGGTACCTGCCGTCAGCCGACTGCACAAAACCGCCGAGCAGGGCCCGCCGATGCCAGACGAATATCTCTATACCGTTATCGATGCCATGCAGGGAGTAGCCCGCGAAACCGAGAAGACCATCCCGCAAATCGCTTTGAACTGGCTGCTGCAACGCCCTACGGTCGCCAACGTCATCGTCGGGGCTCGCAATGAAGGGCAACTGCGGCAGAATCTCGGAGCCGTAGGATGGACGCTAACTCCCGACCAGATCTCCCGCTTGGACAAAGCCAGCGCCCAAACCCCCGCATACCCCTACTGGCACCAACGCCAATTCGCCGCCAGAAACCCACTCCCTGTTTAGAAGTAGAAAAAAGTGTGGTCGCGGGCGCCCCCCGCGACTGAGCGGGGTCAGCAAGTTTGTGGCGAGCGAGCACTAACCGCCATTGATCCGGTACAACAGATTCACTTTCCCGCGCTCATCCATCCTCGTTCCATCACGAACCCCGCCAATTTTCTCCACCGCTTTCTGCGACCGCAAGTTCTGCGGACCAACCAGAAGAACCACATTCTTCACAAACTTGAACGAATGTTCGATCATAAGCCGCTTCATTTCGCCGTTGTATTGGCCTCCCCAGTGGGACCTGGCCAAAAACGTCCACCCGATTTCGATTTCGCTTCTGCCTTCGTTGTATCCGTGAAATCGTGATGACCCAACCGCCCGTCCATCTTTGGTGTCGATGGCGATCAACGCGCCTCCGGATTGCAGGCCGTCGCGGAAGAATTCTTCGAACACTTCTTCCTTGTAACGGTCCGAACTCGGATGTTGTTCCCAAATCAATGGATCGGAAGCGACCGCATAGAGAGCGACGAAATCCTCGGCTCGGAGCGGTCGTAGTGCGAGTAGATCGCTTTTCAAATTAGGTTGAAGATCAAACGGCATACTTGCCTTCCATACGTAGGGTCACCCAATCAAATCCTTCATTTCGTTTTCGTCAATCACCTCGACTCCCAATTCTTTCGCCTTATCGAGCTTTGAGCCTGCGTCAGCTCCAGCGACTACATAGTCTGTCTTCTTGCTGACCGAGCCCGATACTCGGCCGCCGGCGTCTTCGATCAGCTTCTTGGCTTCGTCCCGGGTGTAACGGGATAGAGTTCCCGTTAGAACGAATGTCTTGCCGGCTAGCTTTGTGCCTCGTTCTTTCTTCTTGCCCTTGAAGGAAAGGCCGCCTTCATCGCGCAGGCGTTCAACCAGTTTCCGGTTGGCGGGCTCACGAAAGAATTCCACGATGCTCTGCGCGATGCGGGGGCCGACTTCGTTGACTTCCTCCAACTCCGCTTCACTCGCGTTCATCAGCGCGTCCATGGAGCCGAAGTGCTCCGCCAGAAACTGCGCCGTGCGCTCGCCCACGAAGCGAATGCCGAGTCCGAAGATCACGCGCTCCAGCGGGAGTTTCTTCGAGGCTTCAATCTCGTCGAGAACGTTTTGCGCGGACTTCTCGCCCATGCGCTCGAGCTTCAGCAGATCGGCCTTCGTCAGCTTGTAAATATCGGCGACATTTTTCACCAGGCCACGGTCGGTGAGCTGGGCGACCAGCGCGTCTCCCATGCCATCGATATTCATGACGCCCCGTGAGGCGAAATGCAGGATCGTCTCCCGCAGCTTGGCGGGGCAGTTGGCGTTTACACAGCGGTAATCGACCTCGCCCTCGGTACGCACCACTTTTGTACCGCACACCGGGCAGTGTTCCGGCATGTTGAACTGTCTTGTGGCCGCGAGGATGCTCCTTGTCGTCCACGACCCGCGTTACTTTGGGGATCACATCGCCACCGCGCTCGACTTCGACCCAATCGCCGATCTTCACGCCCAGGCGTTCGATTTCATCCATGTTATGAAGCGTGGCGCGGCTGACGGTAGTTCCGCCGATGGGAACCGGCTTCAACACCGCAACCGGCGTGAGTTTGCCGGTGCGGCCCACTTGCACGAGGATGTCTTCGATCTGGGTCACGCCTCCGCGGGCGGCGTACTTGTAGGCGATGGCCCAGCGCGGAGCTTTGCCGGTGTATCCCAGTTCGTCCTGCAATGCCGTGCGATCGACCTTGATTACGATGCCGTCGATTTCGTAGGGCAGGGTCTCGCGCTTGGCTTCCTGCTGCTCGATGAAGCGCCAGAATTCGTCGAAGCTGCTGGCCACGTTTGCGGGCGGGATTGACTTTGAAGCCGGCGGCTTTCCAGAGCGTTCAGAGTCTCCCAGTGGCGGTCGAAATAAGTGCGGCCGTTTACCAGCAGCATGTAGGCGAAGTAGTCGAGACGGCGCTGCGCCGTGATCGAAGGTTCGAGTTGACGGACGGTGCCCGCAGTCGCGTTGCGCGGATTGGCGAAAACGGAGAGCCCTTTCGCTTCGCGCTCTTCATTCATTTTCTTGAACGCTGCCAGGGGCATCAGCATCTCGCCGCGAACTTCAAATGTTGGCGGGATGCCCGCTTTCTTAAGCTTGTCTTTCGGGATGGAGAGCGGAATCGAGCGCACGGTGCGCACATTCAGCGTGACATCTTCGCCGGTCGTGCCGTCGCCGCGCGTGATGCCCTGGGTGAGCTGGCCGTCCTGGTAGCGCAGCGCCAGCGACATGCCATCGAGCTTCAATTCGCAGACGTACTCGATATCCTCGCGGCCGGTTAACTCATGCACCCGACGCTCCCAATTGCGAAGTTCGTCCTCACTGTAAGTGTTGTCGAGCGAAAGCATGGGCGAGGAGTGAGGCGCCTTCACAAAACCCTCGCGCGGCTTGCCGCCGACCCGCTGGGTGGGGGAGTCAGGCGTGATGAGTTCGGGGTTCTTGGCCTCGAATTGCTTTAGCTCGTCCATCAGCCGGTCGAAGTCGGCGTCGGAGATCTCAGGCGAGTCGAGGACGTAATAGCGGTACTCGTGATGGCGGATTTTGTCGCGGAGCGCTTCGAGCTTGGCTTGCAGGTTCTTGTTCGGGGAAGGCATCCGGGAAATTATAGGGCAGTGCTACAGTCCCTGTGCTTCCCTGTGTGCCCTGTGGTTTAGGGTGTTCGAACTTAAACACAGGGGGCACAGGGAAGCACAGAGGAACCTCCTTTGGATGCTCACGCTATTTCCGCAAGAGATTCTTGGCGATGAACACTACATTGGCCGGGCGCTCGGCTAGGCGGCGCATCAGATATGGGTACCAGGCGGCTCCGAAGGGGATGTAGACGCGCATACGCCAACCCTCGCGTACGAGGCTTTGCTGCAGGTCACGCCGAATGCCGTAGAGCATTTGGAACTCAAAGGCATCCCGCTGAATGCCTTCCCGCTGGACGAAGGCCTTGGTTTCGCGGATGATATTTTCGTCGTGCGTGGCCAGGCCGTGGTAGACGCCGCTCTTCAGCAAAGTCTGCATTAGCTTGATATAGTTTGCGTCTACTTCCGATTTCTTCTGGTAGGCGGTCTCGGGCGGCTCTTTATACGCGCCTTTGCAGAGCCGGATGCGGATGCCGGCGGCCAGCAACTGCTCAACATCAGCTTCTGATCTCCTCATGTACGACTGGATCACTGCGCCGACGCATCCCCGGTTTTCCGGCACGCGATGCAGTGCGTGGACGAAATCCAGCGTGCGCTGGGTGTAAGCTGAGCCCTCCATATCTACACGGACAAAGTTGCGCGGCTGCATGTTCACCGCTTTGCTGACCAATGAAGACACTTGCTGGTGGGCGAGGTTTTCGTCGACATCGAGACCCATGTGGGTGAGCTTGACGCTGACGTTAGCGTTTAGTTGGCGGGCCCCAATTTCGTCCAGCAACTGGTGATACAACCGGCCGCTGGCGCGGGCTTCTTCGGCGTTGGTGACATTTTCCCCCAGGTTGTCGACGGAAACGCTGAGTCCTGCCTGGTTCACTGCCCGTGCAGCGCGGAGAACATCCTCGAGCTGAGTGCCCGCGACAAACCGGCTGGAGACCCGCTTCCCGAAAGATGAACGCTCGGCGATTGCCCGCAGTGAGCGGCTGCCGGAGAGAGAAATAAAGAAAGCCCTCAGCACGGCTGGCCTGGGAAACTAGTTGGTGGGAAATTGGTCCCGCAGATCGAGACCGCAAGATGAAAGATCACAGAAATCTTGTATCACAAGCGCCTATTAGTCGGGAATGAGGCGACAGATCGAGCAATGTTCGTGGAAAAGCGAAGTCACTGCGGCTCAAATTTCACCGTCACCGGCTCCTTGGTCTCGTGTGTGGCCGGCGCATATTTCCACTTGCGGACAGCGTCCGCAGCGGCCTCCGCCAGCACCGGGTGTCCACCCTTTATTTCCACGAGCTTCACGTTGCCGTTCGCAAGCACGGTAGCCTCCACCTTCACTGTGCCTCTCAAGCCCATGGTGCGGGCAATGACGGGGTAGGTTGGAGGTACTCGATTGACGACCTTGCGGCCGTCGGCTTCTTGAGCGAAGCCAGAATTAGGAAAGGCGATAGATGCGCAACCGGCGGCAAGTACCGTGATGGCAATCCAACGCCTCATGGGAGTTCTGGTCTGTGAGCATACCGAAAATAGTAGATAGCCTAAAGATGACTTTGGTCATGCGCGTAGGTGGCCTCATGGGAATGGCTAGTTTCTATTCCCGAACGCGGTCAGTCCAGGAAGATCTCATCCACATAGCACCAGCGCCAATCCTCACCCTGCTCGAACGATCGGATGATGGGGTGTTTAGTGTGATGGAAGTGCTTGGTGGCGTGCTTGTTCTTAGAGGAGTCACAGCAACCGACGTGCCCGCACGAGAGGCATAATCGGAGATGGACCCAAGTATCTCCCATCTTCAGGCATTCCTCGCAGCCTTGGGCGCTGGGAGTCACTTTGTGGATTTCTTTCAGGTGAGAGCAAGCTGGTGACATTCGGGCCTCCGGAATATAGGTCGTATCACTTTGTTTACCGCCGATGAGGTTCGCGGCAAGTCCTCTTTACTCTGCGTGATCTTCCAGGAACTTTTCTACCTCCAGCGCGGCCATGCAGCCGGAGCCGGCGGCGGTGATGGCTTGGCGATAGCGGCGATCCTGCACATCTCCGCAGGCATAGACTCCAGGCACGCGAGTAAAAACGTAGCTAGTCGTCTTCAGATAGCCCTCGGCGTCCATATCAAGTTGGCCCTCGAAAATCTTGGCGTTAGGAACGTGTCCGATACCCAGGAACATGGCGCTGGTAGCGAAGTCCCACACCTTCCCTGTCTTGACGTCGCGAAGCTTTAGGGCTGTAACTTCCTGCTTGGCTGGATCGTAAACGTCCTCGACAACGGTGTTGGGCAGGAAATGTACCTTCTCATTTCGCTGAGCGCGTTCCAGCATGATCTTGGAGGCCCGGAACTGGTCACGGCGATGAATCAGCGTCACCTTATTCGCAAAGCGAGTCAGAAAGGTAGCTTCCTCCATGGCGGAATCGCCGCCGCCGATTACGGCAATTTCCTTGCCGGAGAAAAAGAAGCCGTCGCAGGTGGCGCAGGAAGAAACACCGTGGCCGATGAGCGCCTGTTCAGCGGGCAGTCCCAGCCAGCGGGCCGACGCGCCGCTGGCGATGATCAAGGTTTGCGTCAGGATCGTGTCCTTGCCAACCTGTATGGAAAACGGACGTTTGCTGAGGTCGGCGGAAGCCACGTGGCCAAGCTGATACTGTGCGCCAAAGCGTCCAGCCTGAGTCCGCATGTTGTCGATCAACTCGGGTCCCTGGATTCCGTTGGGAAATCCGGGGAAGTTTTCTACCAGCGTGGTCAAGGAGAGCTGTCCCCCGGGTTGGTGGCCTTCCAGAACCAGCGGTTTGAGGTTGGCGCGGGCGGTGTAGAGCGCGGCGGTGTGGCCGGCGCAGCCGGAGCCGATGATAACGACGTTGCGGATGTTTTCCATAGGACTGTGTTTAGATGGCAGAGTTCAGATTTGGTCGCAGGAACACGGTATTGTAGCGCGGATGGTTCGACGAGCCGGCGGGATGCCGGACGCTACACGATCACCTTTGCGGTTTCACGGGTTTCCGCAGCTTGGATGCTGGTTTGGTTGCGGCTGCGGTCACGCCGACCTTGGCTAGCTCCTCCGGCACCATGCGCTGCGCCTGCAGCAGGTTGCGGTAGTTCGTCACGATGGCGGTGGCACTTTGGAACAGAGGCTCGTAGGCACTTTGATCGGGCGGCGATCCGCCATCCGAGGCGGGGCAGCGCGCCAGCACAATCGACGGCTTGCCAAAGCGCTCCAGCTTGATGTGGCTTGCGGGGGTACTGGCAGATAACATGGCGGCGGCTGTGGTAACTGCCGAGGCCCGGTCTTCGATGGCAATCTGCAGCAAGTCTTTGGGCTCGCGCACGTGAAACACCAGCGTCTCCACCATATCCTTGGAATCCAAGCTGAAGGAATATTGCACGGTAGCAAATAGCGCCTGCACAGCGAACTCGCGACGCACTCGTACCCAACTGGCGAGCGCAGAATCCGAGGAAGAACCTTGGTCGCCCGAGCCCGGTTGGAGGAATCCGGGACGCTCCTCGAGATTCGACTGTCCGCGATCGACTTCGAAATCCTCGCTGAACAGCGGCTGCTTTGGAACGCGAGCCAGAGCGGAGGCGATCTGCTGCTGTTCTTCCGCAGAAGGTGCGCAGACATTGAGCAAGTTCACCTTGACCTTGGGGGGCGCCTGTTGCGCGCTGGTCAAGGTTACGCCGGCAAGGCAGATTAGTATGGCAAGGGAATGGCGCATCACGATGGCATTTTAGCAGGAGAGAGTTGTCGAGCTGCGGCCGCCGTCCGGTAGAAAGCGGAGGCGTCGTCCGAACCAGGTGACCAGACCGCTGCCAAGAGTGTGCAGCGGCACAGACCTTAGCTATGATGATGTCACGATGAGGATACTTCTCCTGACCAAACACCGCGCTGCCTCTCGCTTCCGTGCGGCTCGAATCAGTAGAGCTTGGATATTCTCGTGGGCCATGGCCGGCCTGGTGTTCGCCGGCTGCCTGGCCTCCGCGCAAGAAATCACAGTAGCCGCCGCCGCGGATTTACAATTCGCCTTTCAGGACGTTTCCGGGCGCTTTCAGAAGGAAACCGGACACAACGTCAAATTGACCTTTGGCTCGTCCGGCAATTTTTTTGCCCAGATTCAGAATGGCGCCCCCTTCGACATTTTTTTCTCGGCCGACATCGACTATCCCAGGAAACTCGAGGCTGCCGGCCTCACCGAGCCGGGAACTCTGTATCCCTACGCCACCGGAAAGATCGTGTTGTGGACGCCAAAGGCATCTGCCCTTGACTTGAACCGCGGCCCGCAAGTCCTGCTCGATCCCAACGTTAAGAAGATCGCTATCGCTAATCCGCAGCATGCCCCGTACGGGCGCGCCGCCGTGGCCGCGCTTCAGCACGAAGGGATTTATGACAAAGTGGCGGACAAGTTTGTGCTCGGGGAAAATGTATCCCAAACTGCGTCGTTCGTGGTCTCGGGCAGCGCGGACATCGGCATCATTGCGCTATCGCTCGCCCTGGCCCCATCCATGAAGGAGAAAGGAAGATTTGCGGAGATCGCTTCCGGGGACTATCCGGCCATTGAGCAGGGGGCTGTGATCCTGAGATCCTCACAGCAAAAGGGAATTGCCCGGCAATTCCTGGCCTTTTTGAAGACTCCTGCGATGCAGGAGTTGCTACGGAGTTATGGATTTGGCATTCCGGGCACAGCATCCCCAAGCCAGTGATCACTTATGGAGCCACGGGGTATCCTCCTGCCTGTCAGACCACTGAACCTGCCATCACGCGGGGTAAACGCCCCCGGTTAAACTTTTGGGGCTCTTCTACCGATAATTAGGGAGTGACCAGCCCCGCTTTGGCGCCTGAACCCGGGGACGGCAAGAGCGGGCCGAAAAACGTCCGTTATGTCGCCCGCCAGCCCATTCTCACTCGTGAGGAACAGGTTTTTGGCTACGAGTTGCTGTTCCGGGATGGGGTCGAGAACTACTTTCGCGGCACCGATCCGGATGCCGCTTCCCGAAGCACGCTGGACAGCTCCATCCTGATGGGGCTTGACGTGCTTTGCGGCAACCGCCGTGCTTTCGTCAATTGCACCCGTGAAGTCCTGATTAAGGATTACATCACCCTGCTGCCCTCCAGTCAGGCCGTGGTCGAGATTCTGGAGTCCGTGACGCCGGATGACCAGGTGCTGGCTGCCTGCCATCGCCTGAAAGAAAGCGGCTATCAGATTGCTCTCGACGACTTTACCGTCGACGATCACCGAGGACCGCTGACCGATCTGGCCGATATCATCAAGGTTGACCTGAGACATACTCCACCGGAGCAGTGTGCGCAGTTGGTGCAGCGCTATGGTCCGTGGCGCTGCCGCATGCTGGCGGAGAAGGTGGAAACCCGGGAGGAGTTCTTCGCCGCCCGCAAAGCCGGTTTCGTGTATTTTCAGGGCTATTTCTTCCGTGAGCCGGAGGTGCTTTCCACCCATGAAATCCCGGCCAACCAGCTGAACTATTTGCGCATGCTGCAGGCGGTCTCGCGCGCCGAACTGGATCACAAAGAAATTGAGAACCTGATCAAGAGCGAAGCGTCGCTGTGCTATCGCTTGCTGCGCTATATGAATTCCGCGGCATTTAGCTTTGCCGCCGAAATCCATTCGGTGCGCCATGCCATGCAGTTGCTGGGGGAACGTGAAGTCCGCCGCTGGGTGCGGCTGGTGGCCACCTTCGGCGCCGGGCAGACTAAATCCAGCGAACTGGTTTTAGCGGCCCTGGTGCGTGCCCGCTTCTGCGAACTGCTTTCCCCCAAAATCCCGCATGGCGAGTCCGACCTTTTTCTAATGGGACTGTTCTCGCTGATGGATACAATCCTGGAAACGCCGATGTCCGATTTGCTGGCCAATATTCCTGTCGACCAGGAAACCAAGGCAGTGCTGCTGGGCGGCGCCAGCCGCCTGCGGCCCCTTTACCAGCTAATGCTGGCACGCGAATCCGGGGAATGGCAGCACGCCGGTGAACTGGCCCAGCAGTTGCACCTGGCGGAAAGCGACGTCGCCGAGAGCTACTGGCAGGCCATGCAGTGGGCGCGGCAGGTGAGTGCGGCGTGAGCGTCCGGGGAACGCCGAGGTATGGCTCTAGTCTCCCGGCCAAGCGCTGGCACGCCATTACTTCTGTGTAAAACTAATCTTGACTTTGCCCTTGCGCTAGGTCCTTCGGGGGCGTTAACATCAGCATTGTTCCCAGTGGCCATGCTCCCTAAGCTGGCCCCCGCGCCACCGAGACTCCAGGCGCCTAACGGACACAGATCATTCACGAGTGAGTTCCAACCGCATTGGGTTTTTCCACGCACGCAGTCATGCATGTGCGCGACGCGAGGCACCACCCAGAAAGCGGATGTAAAGGCAGTATAGGTCGAGTCCCATTTTCGGGACTTCTATGCAGAACCGCAAAACGAGAAAACTATGAATGCAGGACCCGGACGTCCTCCCTCCGGTGGTGGAGGGAGAAACAGGCGGCGGCGTGGACGCCGTCCGCCTAACCACGGCAGCCAGCCTGGCCGCGACCGTCAACAACACGGCGGCATTTACACCGCCCCCATGGATCACAGCTACCGCGCCGCGATGGGCGGCGGCAACGGCGCCCGCCCGGGTCGCCTGCGGCCTGGATTCGCTCCGGCGTATGCCCCGGTCGATCCCGAGCCGCTGCCCGACCGCGAGGATGATAACTCCCGCATCTTTGCTTTCGTCGAAGACCTGTTCTTCCAGGCCAAGATTCAGGAGACGGCGCGCAAGCTCAACGTGAAGCTCGAGTTCTGTAAGGACGAGAAGGACCTGCTGGAGCGGATCAAACTGAACGGCGAAGAGAAGCCATCGCTGATTATCTTCGACATGAACAATGCCAGCGCCAAGCCGCTGACCTTGATTCCCAAGCTCAAGAGCAAACTGAAGAAGACGTTCGATCATCGGATTTCTTTCCCACGTGCAGGGTGATTTGAAGCAGAAGGCCCATGAAGTAGGATGCGATATGGTCCTGCCCCGCTCGGCGTTCTCGCAGAACCTGCCTCAGTTGCTGCGCCGCCATGGCGCACCGGAAGAGAGCACGGCGGAGTAGGTCTCCGCTCACAAGCTCGCGAGGGGAAAGCCGCCATCGGCTGTCCGGCAAGCGCAGCTGCCAACAAAACATTCCGTCAGGCGAATGATCGCTACCCCGGCGGCCAGCTCAGATTGCGGCCCCCGAGGAGATGCACGTGCAGGTGGAACACGGACTGCCCCGCTTCCGGACCCACGTTGAGCACCGTGCGATATCCATTCTCGATGCCTCGCTGGCGTGCGATTTCCGCCGCCACCAAATGACAGCGGCCGATCAGTTCGGCATCCTCTGCCAAGCCTTCCTTCAATCCGACGATGTGCTTCTTGGGAATGACGAGCACATGGGTCGGCGCCTGAGGATTGATGTCCTCGAAGGCGAAAGTATGCTCGTCTTCAAAGACTTTCTTAGCAGGTATCTCTCCTCGCAGGATGCGGCAGAATAAGCAGTCAGCCATTGAGGCATTGTAATTAGTTTGTGGACAAAAAGTTGGAAGGGAGCATTTAGCACTTAGCAATTGGCCGTTCGGGCCCGTGCGGACATCGGCAAAAACCTTGCCAGGCTAAATGCCAAGTGCTAAGTGCCAAGTACTGGTCTTATCTGCAGTAGCGCTGAATATCCGGAGGCGGTGGAACTGGAATGTCGTTGAATTCACCCTGCCAGCCGGCGCAGCCGCGAGCCACTACCACCCGGTTGGTGACGGGTTCTAGTTCCCGGGCCTTGGATTTGGCCTGTGCGATCTGGCTGGTGCTCAAGTCGGCTACTAACTCCCGCAGGTCGGTTGCAACCGCCTGATTTCCGGCATTAAAACTCATCAAGAGCCACATGTAGGCTTCCGATTTGTTGACATTGACGCCCTGGCCTTGCTTCAGCATCTCGCCGAGCTGTTGCTGTGCCTGGGGCAAGCCCTGCATGGCAGCTTTGCGGAACCACTCCGCGGCAAAGGCGTACTCCTGCCGCTCCAGCTTGACGCGGCCAAGCAGGTATTCTCCGAAAGGATCATTGTGGCTCGCGGCTTTCTGCAGCCAGCGCCCGGCTTCGGTCAAATCGCGCTGCACGGCGCCGGTATAGATTAGTCGCCCGAGAAGCCATTCTCCGACGGGGTCGTCCTGCAGCGCAGCCTTCTTGTACCAAATCGCCGCCATGGCGGGTTCGGCCGTGACGATGGTGCCGGTTTCGTAGAAATAGCCTAGTACCACTTCAGCCGGAGGGTAGCCGAGGTCCGCGGAACGGCGGATGTGATCGATCGCTGACTGTTCGTCGCGGTCCGGGCCAACGCCCAGGAGCGCGTCCATACCTAACTCAAAGAGCCGGGGAGCATTGGGCGATTGAGCTTGGCTCGACGCTGCCGCAAGTAATAGGACCGCTAAGACAAAACAAGAGACACAACGGCGCATCCGGCCTCCAAGTCAATTCATTGTTGGCGAGCGGAGTGACTGGAGTCAAAGTACTTTGGTCACGGGCAGTCCCATTCAGGCTCCCTGTGCTTCCCTGTGTTCCTCTGTGGTCGCAAGAAAGCCTCTACCACAGAGGAACGCAGGGGAAGCACAGGGAAGAGCAAAGTTGGAGCGGCTGATGGGCTTTTCTCAGTCCAGCCGGACCAAGAAAATTGCGCCTTCCGGCGTCTGGGTATCGCGGGCCACCTCTTCGGCGCGGCTTCGGTCATCGCCCAAAACGCGCACTCGAACCCACCATGCTCCAACCGGGCTGCTGAAATGCAGCACCTTGGCTGTATGGTAGCGGCGGGTAAGGCGCTCGGCGAGTTCGCTGGCAGCTTTTTCCGCGTCGAAGCCGCCGATCTGTACGGCCCAGCGTCCACCTTGATCGAGAGGTGCGGGAGTTTCAAGCACTTCAATGCGGACCATGGCGACTCCCGGTTGCCAGACGTCCAGTTTTCTCGCGGCTGCCAGCGAGAGATCCAGAATGCGCCCGGGCACGAAGGGTCCGCGGTCGGTAATGCGCACCAAAGCCGAATGGCCGGTCTTCACGTTGGTGACACGCACGATTGTGCCCAAGGGTAGGGTGAGGTGGGCCGCTGTCATGGCGTTCATGTCGTAAACTTCGCCATTGGAGCCGCGGCGGTTGTGATACGGAGCGCCATACCAACTCGCCAAACCGGTTTCCACGGAGATCGGCTTTGCGTCCGGCGGAACTGACAGCGTTTCCTGCTTCTCCACCGCCGGGCTCGCAGGCGAAGTCTTGGGAAGCTCAGAAGCAGGTGTGGTTGCAGAAGGTGACGGCTCCGCGATCGGCGGCGGAGGCGGAACTTTAACGCGGGCCTGCTTGCCACCGCCGCAACCAGCCAGCAGGAAAGACAGAAGAAATGCCAGGACGGCGCGATGAAAGCTTACAGGCGCGGTTTGTGTTGCTCCATATAATCGGCCAGGCGGGCAAGCTTCTCCGCCGCTACACGCAGTGCCTTGGTCGAGTGTTCCCGCACAGCCGGCACCACTTCGTCGTTCAAGTACTTGACGAAGTCCGCCGTTTCTTGCTCCATGCGTTCGGCGGCTTCGGCCACGGACTTGCTCACGCGTGCGGAGGCTTCCTCCACCTTGCGGTCGAAGTCGTTCATCGTCGTCCCTCTTCGGTTCAAGCGGCAAAACTGACACGTAATCGCTTGCGGATTGCCAGGCCCATTCATTATTTCGTGTCGCGCAGGGCTGGTCAATCGGGGGCATCGCGGCATACACCTCTTTCGGTTAAAATGCGCCATGCGAAAACTGGCGGCGTTCCTTGCGTTTTGCGTAATGCTGCTTCTTGCGGGCTGCACTATGTGGGGCGAGCATCCGGTCAAACACTGGGACGAGGCCACTGGCGCCGAAGGGCTGGAGCGGAACTATTGGAAAGACGTAAAGGCAAAGAATTGGAGCGAGCTGGATCGTCATCTGGCAGGGAACTACATCTCCTTCACGCCGGAAGAAGGCCGTCTGGACCGCCAAGCGGCGTTGGACCACTTGAAACTCTTGCAGTTGGATGACTATTCTCTGGGAGACTTCCAGGTTGAACTGAACTCCCAAACCTTGGTGGTGACCTATACCATCACGATGCGCGGCAGCTATGCCGGGCAGCCTCTGCCGGCGGCGCCGGTGCGCATGATGACCGTCTGGCAGCAACAGAAAG
The DNA here is from genome assembly GCA_963735545.1 of uncultured Acidobacteriaceae bacterium. Classification (GTDB taxonomy): domain Bacteria; phylum Acidobacteriota; class Terriglobia; order Terriglobales; family Acidobacteriaceae; genus PALSA-270. The sequence continues at coordinate 240,888 of CAVTLU010000012.1, read as the reverse complement.
CTGGCTGGCTGGCGCTCGCGCACTCGGTGATTGGGCCGGAGATGAAGTAAGTAGCGCCGGGCAAGGCTCGTTCTCGCCGAAGTCGAATCTCCCTGGCGCGACAGAAGGAAGGACAGTCGAATTCCCACTTCGCGGCGCCAGACCGTTACGAATCCCCGTGGACGCGAGCTGTTCCGCCGGCGTTTGCTGGCTTGGTTTGACGCGCACAAGCGCGAGCTACCATGGCGGCGCGATCAAGATCCCTACCGCGTATGGCTTTCCGAAATCATGCTGCAGCAAACCCGCGTGGCGGCAGTGATGGAGCATTACGCCAGGTTCCTGAAGCGGTTTCCCACCATCCAAAAGCTGGCCGCTGCGAGGGAAGCCTCGGTTCTGGCTGCATGGAGCGGCCTGGGCTACTACCGGCGCGCCCGCATGTTGCATGCTGCCGCAAAGAAAGTTGTGCAGGAGCACGCAGGAATTCTCCCCACGAGCACGAAAGATCTGCGCTCTCTCCCCGGCATCGGACGTTATTCGGCGGGGGCAATCGCCAGCATTGCTTTCGCTGAGCCGGTAGCGGTCGTCGATGGCAACGTCGAGCGCGTTCTGGAGCGGGTGCTGGGCAGGAAAATCGCTGGAGAAGGCTACTGGCAGGCGGCCGAAGCCTTGTTGAGCCGGAAGAGGCCGGGAGACTTCAATCAGGCGACGATGGAATTGGGGGCCACGGTCTGCCTGCCCAGGGCGCCGATGTGCCAGTCGTGCCCGGTGTTCGCGCTCTGCGCCTCGCGGGGAGAACGAGGCAGGGCGATAACACACACTCGGCAAAAGCGGGAGATTCTCTACGCGCTGGATTGTCGCGACTATTCAGTTTTCCTAGTGAAGAGGCCAGACGGAGAATCGCTCATGGCGGGCATGTGGGAACTGCCCTCACTCGATGGCGCAAACGGTCACGACGTCTGTCTCACCCTTCGGCACTCAATCACGGTGACAGACTACTCGGTGCGTGTGCTGCGCGCTCCCGCTCCCGCACACTCGAACGGCGAATGGTTCGATCGTCGTCGCATGGTTAATTTGCCGTTGACCGGGCTGGCGCGGAAGATTTTGAGAGCCGCCGGCCTGTGGGAAAGAAAATCGGTTCCCAGCCGGTAGTTGCCGCTTCTCAGTGGTCTATGATGTGAAGTGGTTCAGCTAAATCTTCGGAGGACGTACCATGGCCGCCCTTACAACCGGGACTGCCGCACCCGACTTCACGCTGCCGACAATGGAGGGGGAGCAATTTTCCCTGCGGGAGGCGTTGGTTCGCGGTCCAGTCGTGGCTGTGTTTTTCAAAATTTCATGTCCAGTCTGCCAGTACGCTTTGCCCTTCCTCGAGCGGATTTACAAGGCCTACCACGGCAAGAACCTAACCATAATCGGGATTTCACAGAACGGCAAAAAAGATACCGCGGCTTTCATGAAGGAATTCGGCGTCACTTTTCCGGTGTTGCTTGATGACCCCGACACATATCCTGCGTCGAATGCCTATGGCCTAACGAACGTGCCCACGGTTTTCTGGATCTCGCAGGATGGCGAGATTGAAGTCTCCAGCGTGGGCTGGTCGCGTCAGGAGACCGAGGAGGTCAACCGCAAAGCCGCGGAGGCCAACGGAGATACTCTGCGGCCGGTATTTCAGCCGGATGAGCAAGTGGCCGACTTCCGCGCCGGTTGAAGCTCGAAGAACTAGCCCGCAGTTTGCGGGCAACGAATACCTGATCGCTTCTGCAACAGCCGTTAAGCATTCCCACAGGAGCAAGCATGCGTAAGACCCTTACTGCACTTTTCATTCTCTGTCTGGCAGCCGGAACATGGGCCGCTTCCGCCTCAGGGCGTTTGCCCGCAGCAGCGGCGGACGCCATGGCCAAGATCCGTCCAGAGAACATTCGCGCGCACGTACGCTTTCTATCGCATGATCTGCTCGAAGGGCGCGGCACCGGACAGCGCGGCGGCGACATCGCCGGAGAGTACATCGCTACGCAATTTGCCCTTTACGGGCTGAAGCCTGCGGGCGACAACGGCACTTATCTTCAGAAAGTCCCGCTGGTGGGCATAACCAACCTCCCGGAAACCACGTTTTCCCTCGTGCCCGAAAAGGGCGCGGCCATGGATCTGAAACCGCTCGACGATTACGTTGCCACCGACGAGACCCAGCAAGCCCAGTCGGATGTCGACGCGCAGATCGTTTATGTAGGCTATGGAATAGAGGCGCCGGAATATCGCTGGGATGATTACAAAGGCGTCGACGTGCGCGGCAAAGTGCTTCTGATGCTGGTGAACGAGCCACCTTCCGACGACGTGACATTCTTCAAGGGCAAGGCGCTCACGTTCTACGGGCGTTGGGTTTATAAGTACTTGGAAGCAGCGCGCAAGGGCGCGGTAGGCGTGATTCTCGTCCACCAGACGGAAATGGCCAGCTATCCCTGGGAAGTGGTGCGCAATTCGAACTCGGGAGAACAGTCGTTCTTGAAGCTGGAGAATCCCAAGCTGAAAGTCGCCTCCTGGGTGCAGTTCGACATAGCCAGGCAGCTGGCGACGGCGGGGGGACTCGACTTGGGCAAGATGATGACCGATGCCCGCTCTCGCGATTTCCATCCCATCCCATTGCCAATACGCTTGAAAGCACACATGGTCAGCAGGATTCGGCCCTTCGAGTCAAACAATGTGGTCGCCATGCTGCAAGGCTCCGATCCGAAGCTGAAGGACGAAGCCATCATTTACACCGCGCACTACGATCATTTGGGAATTCGTTCGGATATGTCCGGGGACAACATCTACAACGGCGCAGATGACAACGCTACCGGATGCGGCATCCTGCTGGAACTGGCGCGGGCTTTTGTTGAATCCGCGCAGAGGCCGCGCCGCTCGATAATATTTGCCTCCGTAACCGCCGAGGAGCAGGGATTGCTCGGATCGGAGTATCTGGGCAAACATCCGCCGATACCCGCTGGCAAGATTGCACTGGATCTCAACTACGACGACTTGCCGCCTCTGGGCATACCGGAAGAAGTCGAAGTCTCGGGCGCAGAGAGAACTACGTTTTATCCGGTGGTTGAGGCTACGGCTCAGGAATTCCATCTGGCCATTCGCCCCGATTCGCGGCCGGAGGCGGGGCATTACTATCGCTCGGATCATTTCAGCCTTGCACGGGTGGGCATTCCCTCCTTCTCGGTAAATGAAGGCATGAAGTACCAGGGGCATGACGAAGCCTGGGGCCAACAGCAGGCTGACGACTACACTACCAACCGCTATCATCAGCCGAGCGACGAGTTTCGTCCCGATGCAGACTTCAGCGGCGACGCGGTAATGGCTCGCTTCGGCTTCGCCCTGGGATGGAGAGCCGCCAGCGCAGCTAACCTTGTGGGGTGGCAAAAAGGCGATGAGTTCGAAGCGGCAAGGGTGAAGAGTCAAGCGGGCGCGCACTAGTATCCAGAGGTTCGTATCAGGACACGCCTTCACGGCTGCCATCTCGGGGTGCGAAAAGCCTTTTCCGCAGCGATGAGGCGCGATTCCCAGCCCTCCGGCGTTACGTGGCAGTTAGGCCCAATCCGCACCCAGGAGAGCGCAAACAGCCGCTACGCCGCGCCAGGAGACTTCGTTCCGGCCTTGGCAGCAGCCTTCAAGCCCAGGTTGCGCACCAACCGAAGGAACGAGTTGGGATGCATCCCGAGCGTTTTCGCGGCTTCGATGTAGTTGCCGCCGGATTCCTGAAAAGCGCGGGCGACCAACTGTTTTTTCAGGTCCTTGATCGCGCCATGATATTTGGCCAGCGAACCCGCCACAGGGGGCCCCGCCTCGACGACGGGCTCGGGCAAATCTTCCGCCTCGATCGAGTCGCCTGAACCCAATACCAGCGCGCGTTCGATGGCGTTCTCCAATTCTCGAACATTGCCAGGCCACTCATAACTCATTAAGCAAGCCCTGGCCTCGGGGGACAATCGTCGCGCGGGCGTCTTGCACTTTCGGCTAGCTTTAACGATGAAATGATCGGCCAAGGCGGCGATATCGTCCTGCCGCTCGCGCAAAGGCGGGAGCGTCAAGGCCACCACATTCAGCCGGTAATACAAATCCCCGCGGAAGCGTCCGCCTTCAACCGCCTCCGGCGAACTCTTATTGGTGGCGGCGATCACCCGGACATCCACTTTGATGGTTTTCGTTCCCCCCAACCGTTCGAACTCCCGTTCCTGGAGAACGCGGAGCAGCTTGGCTTGGAGTAGGGGCGACATCTCGCTGACCTCATCCAAAAACAGGGTGCCGCCGCTGGCGACCTCCAGTTTCCCTTTTTTCTGAACCAGGGCGCCGGTGAAAGCGCCCTTTTCGTGGCCAAACAGCTCACTCTCCAGCAGAGTCTCTGTAAGCGTGGCGCAGTTAATCGCCATAAAGGCTTGACCGGTGCGCGCACTGTTGCGATGCAGGGCGCGCGCCACCAGTTCCTTGCCGGTACCGCTCTCGCCATGGATGAGCACCGTGGAATCGGTGGGTGCAGCTTTGCGAATGAATTCAAAGACCTCTCGCATGGGTGCGCTGGCCCCGACCATGTCATGTTCCAATTCGATCTGCGCCCGCAGTATCTGGTTCTCCTCGCGCAGCCCCTCCCAATGACGGACATTGTCCAGCGCCAGGCTCGCTATGGCTGCAATACCAGTCATTGCCTGAAGGTGGTTCTCGTCGAAATTGTTCACCTGGCTGTCGAGATAGATAACGCCCCTGACTTTGCCGAAAACTACCAGCGGCACACAGAGCAGAGCCTGAACCCCGAGTTCGGCCACGGTGGAAACCTGGGATAACTCCGGGTCGCCCGGGACGCTGCCGACCAGCAGACCGGTTGCGTCCTTCAAGACCCGTCGCAGAACCGTTCGGCTCAGGCGTACCGGATGACCGGGGCCGCGCAGGCGGTCCCAGGCGGCGACGGACTCCACCGCTTCCACCGTCTCGCAGAGCAAAACCACACCGCGGTCAGCCGGGACCACGTCGAAGATGAGTCCGAGCAACTGCCATTGCAGCGACTCCCAGTCGCGAATTGCCCCAACGCCAACGGCTACTCTCAGGAGAGAGTCGAGATCCCGTGCCGCTCGGTCGGTCCGGGGAATGTCCGCATCGGTCGAATTCGGCCTAAGGTAAAGGCCATCTTCAGGGCGCAGCAAAAAAGCCGGCCTCAGCTCGGCCGTATCGGTCAATCGGACCGGATTTCTCTCCAGCCGGGTCTCGCGGTCATCCAGCAGGAAGATGAGAGTTGAGTCACCCACGGAAATCTGATCGCCATGACGCAGCTCTTGTTCTTCTATTTCCACGCCATTCACAAACGTGCCATTGTGGCTTTCGAGGTCGCGGACGACACACTTGCCGTCGCCGTTGCTGTTGAAGAGGCAATGGCGGCGGGACAAAGCGGAATCACTCGCCCACAGTTGGTTCGACGGCTCGCGTCCCAGGCAGATCTCCGCCTGATCCAGTGGCACACTCTTGTATTTGAACGGACCACTGATGCCTATGAGCCTGGGGTTCGGTCCAGCCATGCGGTCTTGTTTAGCACAGTTTGGCCGGGCGCGCACGGTTTGGCAGATTAACCGCAGGGTTTGCGACGATTAACCGTCGGGTTAACGAACCTCGTCATCAGCCGTTGTCGGGGCCGGACTCCTCCCTCTTCAACAAGGCTAGAACCCACGGGGAATTAATCACTTCTACGGTCCGCCCCACGCAGACGAGGAAGCCTTGCAGCTGTGGCAGGGAAGTTGCATTGGACACAGCCGTAACGGCATCCAAAACCGCTACAAAAAATCTAAAGAGACGGCGCAAAACGAAACGGTATGCAGGGTTTCATCGCCGCTACAAAAGAGGAGAATTTATGAAAAAGCAACTGCTTGCTCTGCTCGCCCTTGGACTGCTGCTGGCGACCGGCTCTGCGTACGCTCAGAGTTCCAGCGTTGCCGCAAATGTTCCCTTCAACTTCGTAGCTGGAAACCTTCAGCTTCCCGCCGGCGAATATGTGATCAAAGCCGGTAGCCCTTCTCAGGCCATACTGTCGATCAGCGGCGCTGATTCGAAAAAGCTGGTCATGAGCAACCTCTGCGAATCGCCCAATGCTCCTGAGCAGACCAAGCTGGTCTTCCATCACTACGGAGACCGGTACTTCCTGGCCCAGATTTGGGTGGCCGGAGACCGATCGGGGAGTGAGCTGCCACGAAGCCGGCAGGAAACCGAAATCGCTCGCACTCAACCCCGTCACGATGTAGTTCTGGCAGCACAGCTTCGCTGACTGGAACTCACGCTGGAAGAGGGGCACGCTCTGCGTGCCCCTTTTTCTTTGCTTGGCATTTTCTGGAGTCAGAACCTGCGAAGACTAAGCGTCCATGCTTTTCAAGTTCGGGCTGATGATTAAGGTTGGCTCGGTGACGCGCTGCACATCTGCGGCGGTCAATCCGGGCGCGGTTTCTTCCAGAACCAGGCCAGCGGCGGTCACCTGGATTACCGCCATTTCCGTAACTATGGTATTGACTACCTTCACTCCGGTCAGCGGCAGCGTGCACTTCTTCAAGATTTTCGGTTGCAAGTCCTTCGTCGTGTGCTCCATAGCTACAATTACGCGGCGCGCTCCAGCCACCAGGTCCATGGCGCCGCCCATGCCTTTCACCATTTTGCCGGGAATCATCCAGTTGGCCAGGTTGCCTTTGGCGTCCACCTCCATGGCACCGAGGACGCTAAGGTCGATGTGGCCCCCGCGGATCATCGCGAAAGAGTCGGCACTGGAAAAATAAGCGGTGCCGGGCATCTCGCTGACAGTCTCTTTGCCGGCATTGATCAGATCGCAATCCTCTTCGCCTTCGACAGGATAAGGGCCGATGCCGAGCATGCCATTTTCGCTCTGAAGAATTACTTGCATACCCGGCGGCACGTGATTTGCAATCAGCGTTGGCATGCCGATGCCCAGATTCACGTAGAAGCCGTCGCGCAACTCGCGGGCTATCCGTTTGACGATGCGCTCACGCTTTTCAACATCTTTGCCGGGTTTGGTCAGAGTCGTGGTCAATCCTAACTCGCCTTTCTGACAGTTCGTCTTTCGATCCGCTTTTCGTACAGTTCACCCTGGAAAATGCGATTCACGTAGACACTGGGAGTGTGAATCAAGTCCGGCTCGAGTTCGCCGGCCTCCACCAGGTGCTCTACTTCCGCGATCGTCACTTTTGCGGCGGTGGCCATCATGGGATTGAAATTGCGCGCGGTTTTGCGGTAGATCAAATTGCCCCACTTATCGCCTTTCCACGCCTTGACGAAGGCGAAATCGGCCTGCAGAGCCCGTTCCATCACGTAGGTGCGGCCGTCGAACTCGCGGGTTTCTTTCTTGTCGGCCACAACCGTGCCTACGCCGGTGGGAGTGAAGAACGCCGGGATCCCTGCCCCACCGGCGCGGATGCGCTCCGAAAATGTGCCCTGCGGAACCAGGTCGAGTTGGATTTTGCCCTGAAGCACCATCTGCTCCAGCAACTTGTTCTCGCCGACATAGGTTCCGATATGTCTGATGATCTGCCCTGCGGAAAGCAGCAACCCGTTGCCGAGGCCATCCACCCCGACATTATTGCTGATGGTGGTCAGGTTCTTGACGCCTTTGCGAACCAGCGCGCGAATAAGATTTTCCGGAATGCCACACAGTCCAAAGCCGCCTATCATAATGGAGGCGCCATCGAAGACGTCCTTGATGGCTTCATCGGCGTTAGATACGACCTTGTTCATAGCAGGAGAATTCTAAAGCAAACCTACCACGGAGACACGGAGTCACGGAGTTTTTCGTAAGTGCCTTGCTGCCGCTGGCTTATGCCTTGGGTTTCTCCGTGCCTCCAAGCCTCTGTGGTGACGTCTTCTTCAGGTGATGCGCCCGTTCGAACTCCATGGCCAGTTCTTTCGTGTCCAGATTCTCGCGGATGTGCGCCAGCCGCTGCTCCAGCTTGTGCAACGCCTCCGCAATATTCTTCTTGTTGGTCAGAGCGACGTCGCGCCACATAGAATACGGGCTGGCAGAAATGCGCGTCATTTCACGAAGCGCGCGGCCACCGGCTTCCAGCAGGGGGGCGTCTTCGCCGTACTCCTCAACCAGCGTCGCAGCCAGAGCCGTCGAGATCATCTGAGGCAAGTGGCTGATCCAGGCGCAGAGTTCGTCGTGTTCGGAGGGATCCATGCTAGCCACCCGTGCGCCGGCGGCTTCCACCCATTCCAGAAATTCTCCACGCACGCCGTGATACACATCCTGTCCGGCGGCGGGCGTAAAGAGCCAGGCCGCTCCGCGGAACAGATCGGCGTCGGCGAACTCGACGCCCGACTGCTCTTTCCCAGCCATAGGGTGACCGGCGAGAAAGCGGCGGCCCACGTTCTTGCCGAACACTGCAGTGGCGCGCTCCAGAACCTTTTCCTTAGTACTGCCGGTATCGGTGAGCAGTGTCTTAGGCGGAAGCACCGGCCCAAGCCGACCGATCAATTCAATGATCGTTCCCACGGGGGTTGCCAGCAGTATGACTTCGCTGCCGCGAGATGCATCCGACGGGACGGTGTGCCCTTCATCGATCGCCCCTTTCTCCCTTGCGCGTTCCAGCACCCGTGCCCGGTCGCAACCGATCACCCGGCCCTTAAAGCCGTACTTCTTCAACGCTAGCCCGAAGGAGCCACCGATCAAGCCCGTGCCGATGATGGTGATTTGACGGATAGGCATCTGAACTCAGCCACAGAAATCCCAGAAACTGAACGCCGCGAGCTTATTCCGCAGTTATGCGAGCCTGGACTCCGCCTTCAGCCGGACATCAAGGTCGTCCGGATGAATGGCGCACAGAAGCGCATCTTCCCGGTCCACGTGGCCTCCGCGCACCAGTTGCACCAGAGACTCCTCCAGGCTGAACGAGCCTTTGCTTTTCGTGAGAGTGATCTCCTGATGAAGGTGCTGCAGCGCATTGCGGCGGATGTGCTGCCGGGCGCCATAACCTACCATGAGCAACTCCACCGCAGGAATCCGCCCGCCGCGTTTGCTGGGAAGAAGAATCTGGGTGAGCACGGCAGATAGCGCCATTCCCAGTTCCTGCCGAATCGTATTTTGCCGCTCGCCGGGGAAAGAATCCGAAATGCGCGAAATGGTCGAGGCCACGTCGGTGGTATGGAGCGTCGAAAATACCAGATGCCCGGTCTCAGCGGCGGCAACCGCAATGCGCATCGTCTCCGAGTCGCGCATCTCGCCGACCACCAAAACGTCGGGTGCCTGCCGCAGGGCCGCGCGCAGAGCCGTAGGAAAGTCGGGAGCATCCGACCCGATCTCTATCTGCTCGACCAGACTGCCGGCGTGAACATGCTCATACTCGATCGGATCCTCGATAGTGACGATATGGCGCGCTGCGTCGCGATTGATCTCGTTGATCAACGCTGCAACCGTGGTGGTTTTTCCCGATCCGGCCGGGCCCCCGACCAGTACCAGCCCGCGCGGCAGCCGAGCCAGCGCCGCTACGCTGGGGGGCAAGTGCAGATCGCTTAGGGCAGGGACCACCGAGGGCAAAGCGCGGATCGCAGCCGCAGCCCGCCCGCGCTCGCGATGCAGATTGATCCGAAACCGTCCCGAGCCCGCGATGCGATAGGAGCAATCGGCAATCTGCCCCTCGCGGTAGAGTTGCCGGCCCCGTGGCGTTAAAGCCGGAAGCACCGCCGCTTCGATCGCCGGCCCGTCTAACACGGTAGGCTCGATCTTCCGCACAACACCGTCGAAACGAATGGAGGCGGGAGCGTCCGGAACCAGCAGCAGATCGCTGCCGGCTAGAGTCATCAGCGTCGAAAGCCACACGTCCAGCCGCGAACTGGTCTGCGTGTTCTCCGTCCGTACCTCATCAGACTCCGCCAACGGGACGACGGCTTCGGTTTCAGGCAGGTGATCCATGCAGAGTCCCAAGCGCAGCATATCGAAGTTCGAGCGGGAAAAACGGATCACGCAATCTTTAGTGACTCGATCTCTGATTACGCGATCTTTCTTCCCACGGCCGGCGCAATCATCCGCAGCTCATCCATCAACTTGGAGAACTGCTCGGGATAGAGCGACTGGGCGCCGTCCGAAAAAGCCTTGTCCGGGTTGTGGTGCACTTCGATCAACAAGGCGTCTGCCCCGGCCGCGAGCGACGCCCGCGCCATGGGCGCAACCTTGTCGCGCAGCCCAGTTCCGTGCGACGGGTCAGAAGTCATCGGTAGATGCGAAAGCTTCTTGAGACTCGGAATTGCCGAAATATCCAGCGTGTTGCGCGTGTAGGTCTCAAAAGTGCGAATGCCGCGCTCGCAGAGGATGACAGCGTAATTTCCGCCCGACATGATGTACTCCGCCGAGAGCAGCAATTCCTCGAGCGTGGCGGCAATGCCGCGCTTTAGCAGCACCGGCTTCCTGACCTTGCCTAGCTCGCGCAGCAGGTTAAAGTTCTGCATGTTGCGCGCACCCACCTGGAAAATGTCGATGTAGGGCAGCATGGTTTCGATCTGCGCGATCTCCATGACTTCGCTGATCACTAGTAGGTTGAAGCGATCGCCCGCCTCGCGGAGAAGTTTCAGGCCTTCCACCCCCATCCCCTGGAAGGAATAAGGAGAGCTGCGTGGTTTGTAGGCGCCACCGCGCAGGACGCGCGCTCCGGCCTTGGCAATCAGCTCGCTGACGGTAAAGAGTTGCTCGCGCGATTCCACCGAGCAGGGGCCGGCCATGACCACAACTTCATCGCCGCCGACGCGCAATCCGTTGGCGAACTCGATGATTGTCCCCTCGGGACGAAATGCGCGGCCGGCCAGCTTGTAGGGCGCGCTGATGCGGTGAACATGCTCCACTCCAGCGAGCACTTCCAGGTTGCGGGTATCGAAATCGACGCGTGCGCCGACGGCGGCGAGCACCGTCTGGCGCTCGCCGGTGGTCCGATGGACGGAGAAGCCCATCCGGATCAAATGTTCGACGACGTCTTGAATCTGTTCGTCGGTTGCGGTTTCCTGCATTGCGACAATCATAGGAGTCGTTGGTCGTTGGTCGTAGGTCGTAGGCGGTTCCACCCAATCGCTTGGCGAACGACCAACAACCAACGGCGGTTCTAATCGTCTACTTCCGATTCCAATTCTGTATTACCCAGAAACTCTGCTGCATCCGGCGCAATTTCTTCTTTCTGAATCTGCCGCATCACATCCATAATTCGTTCATAGACGCGCAGCAAATCGCGGTCGGGAAGCGGCCCCGGATTCAGCTTCCGAACATGATCAAAAACCGAGCGCTCGCGATCGGGCTCGTAAATCGGCATGCCTGCTGTCTTCTTCAATTTGCCGATCTCATGCGCGGCCTGCGCCCGCTGGCTAAGCAAATCCACCAGTTGGCTATCCAAAGCGTCGATTTTCTTACGCCAGTCGGCGATGTCCATAAGCTTTCAGCCGTCAGCCCTCAGCCAGAAATCCTCAGCGCCCGCAGAAAACAATGTCCCATCAGAGAAAAAGCGATTAAGCAGGATACTACGCTCTGGCTGATTTAGCTGATGGCTGACGGCTGATGGCTGACGGCTAAAAGCTGCCCTACGAATTGTGCCACAGACTCGGCTTCCCTGCCGGGGTTGCGTTCAATAACCTGGACAATCGCGCTCCCCACCGCTGCCGCGTCGGCGAATTCACCCACGGCGGCGAACTGCTCTGGAGTAGAGATGCCAAAGCCCACGGCGATGGGCAGTTTGGTGTGCTTGCGCAGACGACGGACCAGGCTCCGCGCATCGTCGGTCAGTTGCTTGCGCGCGCCGGTAACGCCGGTGCGGGAAACCGCGTACACAAACCCAGTCGAGGCCTGAGCGATGCTCTTCAGCCGTTGGTCCGTGCTGGTGGGCGCCGCAAGGAATACAGTCGCAAGATTTCGGCGTCGCATCGAGCGCAAGTAGGGTGCGGCCTCTTCCACCGGCAGGTCGGTGACCAATGCGCCATCGACACCTGCGTCTTCGGCAGCGGCGGCGAACTTTTCGAGCCCCATACGCAGGACAGGGTTGAAATAAGTGAAGATGATGATGCCAGCCTGCGATTGTCGGCGGATGTCCTTGGCCACGGCCAAAACCTGTTCCATCGTGGTCTGCTGACGCAGAGCACGTTCGCTGGCCCGCTGGATGACGGGCCCGTCCGCGAGTGGATCGCTGAAAGGGACGCCGAGTTCGATGACCGCCGCCCCGGCTTCAATCGCGGCGAGAACGATTTCACGCGTGGTCGCGAGGTCGGGATCGCCGCAGGTGACGTAGGCGACCAACGAAGGCTTCTTTTCAAAGGACAGCCCCATAATCAGGTCAGTATGTTTGTTCTCTGGAGACCACGAAATAGTCGAGTCTTGAATCGATGAATCTTGCCTCGATGTAAACCACAACGTCACAAAACCGAAAATTCTCACGAAACTCCGCCTCTGTCATTTCGGGATTCTGCTGGCGAAGTTTGCTTAGCTGTTCCTCTGGGGTCGGTTTTCTGATCTCGTGACTATAGATTAATCTGTCCGCAAGGGCTGCCGTCGGCTGCCCGAGAATTGCCTTGATCTCCGCTGGCGTTTGCCCCAACTGCAGGCCGGAGTCAGTCTTCAGGCGAGAGGACAGAAGCTCTGATGTTACACATCGTTCGCTCCCATTCCAGGTCGCGCTACCCTTGAAAAGATATAACGAATAATCAATCTCGCCTCTCTCGAAAATGAGGAAAGTATTTCTTTTGCCTTCTGCAACATAGCAGACCTGATGACGCCAGGTGGCCGCCTCGCCTCGCTCAACCGCAACGGATTTTCCGAGCTTGGACTTCGCGACATCAAACTGATCTTCGCCGACACCAACCCCGAGAATCCGGAGATTGGTGTTATCCGTATCCTGGTTTTGCGCTTTGACGTTGGACCACGTGAAAGATCGGTTCAAGATCGACCATAAATCTGAATCGTCGTCGAGTCGTTTCACCTCGTCTTTATCCACAGCGAAGACCAAAATTGCGCAGAGCAACAGCATAACCAAGACCGAAAATGTTGTCTCCAGTGAATTGCGGAAGTGTCGAGGCGCAGACATGGGGCAGCTTACTAAAACCTTAGGTTCTCCCGCAGGATTCCAATGTCCTTATCCCCGCGCCCGGAAATATTCACGATCACAATTTCCGATTTTTTCATCTTGGAGGCGCGCTTGACCGCCTCGGCGACGGCGTGGGCAGACTCCAATGCAGGAATAATGCCCTCTGTCCGCGCCAGTAGCGTGCAAGCTTCCAGCGCTTCAGCATCTGAAGCAGCAACATACTCCGAGCGTCCCGTGTCCTTCAGCCAAGCGTGTTCAGGCCCAATCGACGGATAGTCCAGCCCAGCGGAAACAGAATGCGTAGCCGCGATCTGTCCGGCTTCATCCTGCAGCACGTACGAAAAGGTCCCCTGCAACACTCCGGGGAGTCCGCCACGGAAACGAGCCGCGTGTTCGCCGAGGCGGTCGCCGCGTCCACCGGCCTCCACGCCAATGAGCTTCACTTTCTGGTCCTTCAGGAAGCGGTGGAAAATGCCGATGGCATTCGATCCGCCGCCCACGCACGCAATAATCGCAGCCGGCAATTTGCCCTCCGCCTTAAGAATCTGCGCCCGCGCCTCTAGGCCAATCACTTTGTGAAAGTCGCGCACCATAGTGGGATAGGGATGTGGCCCGAGCACGCTCCCTAGTAAGTAGTGGGTCGTGCGGACGTTCGTCACCCAGTCGCGCATGGCCTCGTTGATCGCATCCTTCAATGTGCGCGCGCCCGAGTCCACGCCGCGCACCTCGGCCCCCAGCAGCCGCATGCGGAAGACGTTAAGCTCCTGCCGCCGCATATCCTCGGTACCCATGTAGACCACGCACTCGAAGCCCAAAAGCGAACATACTGTAGCAGTCGCCACGCCATGTTGCCCCGCCCCGGTTTCGGCGATGACGCGATGCTTACCCATGCGCTCGACCAGCAGCGCCTGCCCCAGGCAGTTGTTGATCTTGTGCGCGCCGGTGTGGAGAAGGTCTTCGCGCTTGAGATAAACCTTCGCGCCGCTGAGCTTCTTGGTCAGACGGCTGGCGAAAAACAACGGCGTGGGACGGCCGGCATAGGTGCGCAGAAGTTGGTCGAGGCGCCGCTGAAACTTGCGGTCGCGCTTCGCCTTCTCATACGCGCCCTCGAGTTCTTCCAGTGCCGCCATGAGCGTCTCAGGAGCATAGCGGCCACCGTAAATGCCGAACCGGCCAGGGGTTTCTTTCCCACGCGCTGTCATCTCGGGCTGAGTTGAGGCGCCAGCCGAAACCAAGCCGAGGGACCTTGCGTTCCCGTTCGCGAGTTGGGCCTTTGCTGTTGCCATGTCTACGCGATCTTATCCGCCTGCCGAACGGCTGCGATAAAGGCTCGGACTTTTTCAGGATCTTTCTTCCCCGGTCGCGCCTCTACGCCGGAAGAAACGTCCACGCCCCAGGGCTTCAGTATACGCATCGCCTCGCGCACGTTGGCTGGGGTTAGCCCACCGGCGACAATGAGTTTCAAACCTCCAGTGCGCATGCCTTCCGAGATCGGTATGGCCTTCTCCCAGTCGAATGTCTTACCTGTGCCACCCGGTTCCGCGAATGTTCCTGAATCCAGGAGGAATGTGTCAAAAACACCCTTGGGGATGAAGGGTCTTCCCGGAACATCGCTGAGCAGGTGGGCAAAATCCCCCGCCAGTCGTTTGATCCTCTCTTCGTCTTCGAGGAACCACGCCATCGGAAACGACAGGAAGAATTTCGGTGGCTTCGGAAACAGCTCAATATCATGCGCCGACTGCGACTCGCGTGGGGCAGATTCAGGAAAAACCAGGGTCTTCTGTATCGCGGTCAATCCTACCGTGCGGGCCACCTCAGCTGTCCGGAAGCTGGTAGCGCTCACAAACACACCTACTTTCTCAATCGGTTCCGGCAGCTTTGCGACGATTTCGCGCGCAACCTCTGGCGCGACGTTGCGCGGGCTCTTTTCGTAGAACACGAATCCCACCGCGTCGGCGCCGGCGTCCACCGCGATCCTCGCGTCTTCAGGATTCGTGATTCCGCAGATCTTCACCCAGGTCATAAAACCAGTTCTCGGTTCTTAGCGAGAAGTTCCAAGATGGCAGTCCAGCTCACCTCTACATCGGTGCCGTGGCTTCCGCCAGCAGAGTCCTCAGCGCCGCTCCGGGAAACTGCGCCTTCATCAGCGACTCGCCGATCAGAAAGGCCTGATAGCCGGCGGCGCGAAGGCGTGCAATGTCCATGCCCGTGTGAATCCCACTCTCCGCCACCCGCACTGCGCTCTTAGGAATAACCTCCGCCAAACGAAGAGCCGTCTCCAAGTCCGTTTTGAAGGTTCGCAAATCGCGATTGTTCACGCCGATCAAATCACAGCCCGCGTCCAGTGCCCGCCGAAGCTCTTCTGCGTCGTGCACTTCGCACAAAACGTCCAGGCCGTGTTTGGCGGCGCCACGGCTCAGCGCGACCAGCTCCGGCTGCGACAGCGCTGCAACGATCAGCAGCACCGCATCGGCGCAATTGGCACGCGCTTCCAACAGCTGGAAATCATCAAAGATGAAGTCTTTGCGCAGGCAAGGCAGCCGGACGCTGCTGGAAGCGCGCCGCAGATTCTCCAGCGAGCCTTGAAAGAATTCCTCGTCGGTTAGGACCGAGAGAGCCGTGGCGCCGGCGGCTTCCAATTCGCGGGCCAGCGCCATAGGATCAAAATCCGCCCGGATCAGCCCCCGCGACGGAGAAGCCTTCTTCAATTCGGCAATGACCGCGATCCCGTCTTGCCGCGCCAACGCCCGCCGAAAGCCGCGCGGCACATGCGCTTCGGCTTGTCGTTGCAACTGGCCAAGATGGGCGGCGGCACGCGCCCGCCTGACTCTCAGACGAGTGGCGGCAATAATCTGGTCCAGGCTGGCAGGCATAGAATCCCCTTGTTTATGGGACCTAAATTATACGGGAGTCAGCGCCAGTCATTGTTTCCCATGAAAGATGTGGCGCCGCGCGTCGGGCCAAAACTCCGCAAATGCGTTCTTGCTCATGCGGCCCGCGACCCCTACCAGAGTACGTACCACGGCAGCGCGATTGGTGGCCTCGCTGTCGGTGCGCCAGGTGTTGGAAAGGAAGTTATTCCCTGCAGTCGCGGCGTAGCGCGCATACGCGGGCAATATCTGTCCGTTGCGGTTCGGAGCCATGAATGTCAGTACGATCACATTTTTTAACCGGGCTCGGAATGGCTGATCATGGGTAGGAAAATAACGGGGATCTTCTCCCCACACCGCGCCCAGGCCGGCTTCCATTAGGTTCCCTGTAGAAACCCCAGTAAGCCGCATGCCATAACGCTTGCCAAAGCCTTCCCAGTGCGGCCCGTATTCGTGCGGAGCGTCGCGCGCGGTTCCGATCCCCGCGCTGAAAAAGCCAATCATGAGGGTCTGGGGCCCCGCCGTGCTGCGCAAGAACCATTGCGCCCGCTGTTTGGCCGTAATGGGATCATGAGGCACAACCGAGGCGGACGGGGCTTGCGCCGGAGCGCTAAGGTCTTCCTGGGCTGACTGCGCCGAAGCGAATATACCGGTGCCAGTGAGCAGCAATAAAGCGAGTAAGTAATGTTTCACTGTTATTGGTTGCCGAGGAGTCGCATAGGTTTGCCGTCTGGTGAGCCTTTGTTTCGGAAGTTCGCTTGCTTCGCGTGGTTCGGACCTAATCCGCTTCTAATCCCTAGTCTGGAATACAGACGCTCATTCAATATACAATCTCCGGCGAGGGGGAAACACATGCCGAACCTAACAGGAGTAGTGTCTGTAGTCTCGCAGTTGAAACATGAAAAAGTAGCTCTTCGCAGACAGATGAGTAAGATCGACGCAGCGCTCGCTGTATTGGGCAAGTTAAACGGCGGCGGTTCTTACGGCAAACCCAAGCGCGTTATGTCCGCTGCTGCCCGCCGCAAGATCGCGGCAGCCCAAAGGGCGCGTTGGGCGCGGGTAAGGGCCAAAGGTAACTGACCCAAGAACAAATCAGCGCTGAAGGAGCTGGATCATTTCGGAAACTGACCAGCCAGCTCCTTAGTCTGATTTCCAGCCCTTTTCACCGCCGAATCCGCCCCCCAGTTCTCAAACTCCGCCGGACACTAATTCGCAGGCGGAATGTTCTGGTTCAAGCCGGAAGAAATTCGTCGGGTCGTATTTCTTCTTGAGCGCCGCCAGCCGCTCGTAATTGGGCCCGTAGGCTTCGTGGACGCGGCTCGCGCCTTCCTGGCCCAGGTAGTTCACGTAGGCGCGGCCCGAGAGATACGGCTGCACCGCCTGCCATGAATCTTGCGCCCACTTGCGGTTCACATCGCTGTCCTTAGCGTTCTGCCAAATCCCAAAGGCGCTGAAGTTGTACTGCTCGAAGCGGTGGGCAAATGCCGTCGCGTCCGCCGGTACGCGGCTGGCCGCGCCGTGCATGTGCTCGATCATCAGCGACGCCAGCGGCGATGACCGGCGCGCGAACTGTTCAATCGCCACGTCCATCACCTCCTCCGGCAGCGAGTTCATGAAGCCCGCCTTCCAGTAATGGAACTGCCCCGGGGGATAAGACGCGTCGAACATGCTCTGGTGCTGGATGTACGGAACCGGCCCCACCATATCCGCGACCGGCGGGCCGAAGGCGCGGATCGGCGCCAGGATTTTTTCCCCTTGCTGAGGGTCGCCGTTATAGCAGACAACAAAGGCGCTCACGGGGGTGCCGTCCGGGCCGTTCAGGATCGCGGCAGCAACCACCAACTCATCGGGGCACTGTTGCGTGATCTCGCGGAAAAAACGCAGAACCTCTTTGGACTTTGACAGGGGATAAATCAGCAGACCGCCGATTACTGTTCCGAGCGGATGCAGGCGATACCGGAACTCGGTCACAACTCCGAAATTCCCTCCACCTCCGCGCAATCCCCACAGCAGGTCGGCGTTTTCCGTTTCGCTCGCCTGCACGATCTTGCCCTCGGCGGTCACCACTTCCGCGCCCATCAGGTTGTCGCACGCCAGGCCGTGCTTGCCCATCAGCCATCCCAGCCCGCCGCCCAAGCGTCAGCCCCGCGATGCCAGTCTTCGAGACCACGCCCAAGGGCGTTACCAAGTCGTGAGGAGTAGTCGCCTGGTCGTAGTCGCCCAGCGTCACTCCCGGCTGCGCTGTCGCGGTGCGGTTTTTCACGTCCACCCGCACGTCTTTCAACTTCCCCATGTGCAGCATCACGCCGCCGTCGCACACAGCGTTCCCCGCTATGTTGTGGCCGCCGCCGCGGATCGAAAGCGGCAGATCGTGTTCGCGCGCGAATCGCACGCGGCTGCCGCGTCCGCCGTGCCCGAGCAGAACACAATTGCCGCCGGCCGGCGGTCAATCATCGCGTTGTAGATCGTCCGCGACTCGCCGTAGCCGGCGTCCGAGGATTGCAGGACCTCTCCGCGGACTTGCTTCTTGAGTTCCTCGATGGCCGCCTGGTTCATCGACTCCTCCGTCCTTTGTTTGCCCCGCTGGAATGATTCAACTGGAAAATCTGAAATGGTGCCATCGAAGGGACTCGAACCCCCACACCCTTGCGGGTACATGGACCTGAACCATGCGCGTCTGCCAATTCCGCCACGATGGCAAGTGACTTGGTGCGGCGATCCTCACGGGCCGCTCAGCAGGAAAGAACTACAAACCTATTCTACAGAGGTGAGCCAAGCTGTCAAAGGGCGGACGCAGGCGAGCGCCGTTCGCGAGCCCATAATCGCCTTCAGCAGATTACGGAGAGCCTCGGATTCAGCCTATTTAACGCCATGCAGACTAGCATCGGTGTTCCCCTGTGTTCCCTGTGGTTTAGGGTTTGTGTCATGCACGCAACACAGCTTCCCTAATTACTACCCTTCCAACTTAGCCGTCATCGTAATCTTCGCATTCAGTACCTTGGACACCGGACATCCGCTCTTCGCATTTTCCGCCGCTTTTTGGAAGGCCGCCTCATCCGCCCCGGGCACTCGGCCAACCACGTCGAGATGGACGGTAGTAATCGCCCAGCCAGATTCGAGCTTTTCCAGGCTGACGGTTGCGGTGGTCGCAATGCTTGAGGCCGTCAGATTCGCCCCACCAAGTTGTCCGGAAAGCGCCATAGAGAAGCAAGCCGCGTGAGCGGCCGCAATTAATTCCTCAGGATTGGTGCCTGGTGTCCCCTCAAACCGAGTAGCAAATGAATATGGAGTGTTCGATAAGACGCTGCTATCGGCAGAGACCGCCCCTTTGCCGTCCTTGAGGCCGCCTTTCCAGACTGCGCTTGCCTTGCGTTGCATTCTGATCTCCTTAAACTTTATGAAGTGAGTAGTTTCTGGCCTCGGACATTGTAGATGGAGTAGCAGGTCTGTGTCAGGCGCACGCCCTGGGTTATCCATCGGGCCGCTTTGTGAAATTGGCAGTTACGATCACAAAAACGGCGCAGACCTGCGTTGAGCGCAGACCTAGCGATTTATATCAGTGCCCAGATGAAAGCCCGGTTATTCAGCTGCCCAGGGGCGTATTGCTGTTCCAGCAATCCGCCAAGATCAGCCAAGCTCCCAGCCGCCGCCAGGCGTGGACGTATTTGCCCCGCTCGGCAATCATCGTCCCGTTCCCCTGCCGGATCGCGACATTGTAGCGGCCGGTTTCGACCGCCATATCGCCCGAGTAATCCACGTGAAGGGTCTCGAGGCGCAAGTCCTGATACCCGGATTCGCGCAACTCGCGCAACAAACGCTCCACAGACTTCGGTCCGTGCGCCGGTTCGTGGTTGGGCGCCATCATCTGTCCGTCGGGCGCGAAACATGCCGCCCACTGATCGCAGTTGCCGGTATTGAACGCGAGACACAAATCCTGGGTTAACCCGCGGATCGTGGACTCCACGTCTAGGAAAGCGCTCGAGCTGGCAGCAGCGCTGGCGAAGGGCCGATACATGAAACTACCTCCTGGGAGGGAAGGGGGCCTTTTCTGTAAGTGCCATCCACCTGGCCATGCGGTGGAAAGCACACGAAAGAGTTGCCCCGCATTCTAGCGCAAAACGCTGTGGAAGAAACAAGAGTTTTCTTTTCTCAAGTGGGGAGGTCTTTTCCGCCGCAGCGGAGGAGAGAAACGCACCGTGCTTGCCGGCTTGGCGGTAGGTACTAAAGAGTCTACAGGGGTAAGAACTGGCTGGAACGTGGTCTCTCCGAGGGGTAAACTTAAGAGATACGGAGGACCATCTCATGATGCGCTCTTACAGCTGCAAATTTTTGCGGTGCCTGCTCATTTTATGCCCCATCCTCGTCTCTGTGCCTTTGTACGCCGGGAACGAAGTCCTCGGAGAACTTCACCTGAACGGGGCCAGCAGAGTGGAGAAAACCTCCGGGGTTTGGATCGACGGCCAGTACCTGGGCTACCTCAAGGAGCTAAACGGCTCCAAGAAGATCCTGCTTCTCCCCGGTGAGCACGAAGTCCTGGTGCGCCAGGCTGGCTACCGCGACTTCGACGAAAAAGTCATGATGCAACCGGGAGAAAAGCAGGACCTCCGCGTGGCCATGGAGAAGGATCCCAGTGTCCAGTACCCGGACAAGAAAGAAACCGCTGAAATCAAGATGGTGGTTGAACCGATTCGAGCGGCGGTATTCGTAGATGGCCTTTTCCTGGGTCACGTGGCCGAGTTCGACAATAGCGGACAAGCGCTGCTGGTTGCGCCGGGAAAGCGCAAAATCACGATCAGCCTACCTGGCTACCAGACCTTCGAGACCGTGGTCGACCTGGCAGCCCACCAGAAGTTCAAGCTGACGACCAACCTGATTTGGAGCGGCGAGACCGAATCCGCGTCGTCGCGTTAGCAGGCCCCGGCGGTCGGCTGGAAACCGTCCCGGTTGCAAAGGCCTTGGTGGTCCTTTAAGCTGAAGTTCCGCAAGGCCGAAAGCGCCGGGATGGCGGAACTGGCAGACGCAGCGGACTCAAAATCCGCCGACCTTCGGGTCATGGGGGTTCGACCCCCCCTCCCGGCACCAATTTCGAGTCTGCTGTCCGTTGTTCGCCAGGCGGTTCCCGTCGGAAACGCCGAAACTCAGCCCCCGACGCTTGCACTCTTGGCGCTGGTTTCCCGCGGTGGCGGCGAACTCACCATGTTGCTCTTCTTCGAATTCGTCATGGTATAGAGAACTAGTTCAACCCGGTTCGAAATGCCCAGCTTGTCAAAAATATGGAACAGGTAGTTCTTGACGGTATGCTCGCTGAGGTTCAATTGCCGCGCAATCTCGCGGTTCCCGAGACCCTCGGCGACCAACTGCATCACATCCCGCTCGCGATTGCTGAGCAAGTTCGATCCGGCGGAGTCCACCACATGCAGCCGGGGAGTTTGCGCGACCGCGTTCACTAAAAGTTCAGTTTCCTTAGTGCTGAGCCATAACTGACCTTCGTGGATACGCCGAACACACTTACACAGCGCGGCAGCCTTAAAGTCGGAACGTGCAAACACGCCTCTGGCGCCGGCTCGTATCGACTCCAGAACGAGGCGAGGCTCAGCATGATCCACCAGCAGAACGACGCGAAGCCGCGGATTCAGTTCGCGGAGCCGCGGCAGAACAGTAATGCCACTGAGAGGGCCGTCGGCTAAGTCC
Organism: uncultured Acidobacteriaceae bacterium; assembly: GCA_963735545.1. Lineage (GTDB taxonomy): Bacteria > Acidobacteriota > Terriglobia > Terriglobales > Acidobacteriaceae > PALSA-270. Next base: position 219,278 of record CAVTLU010000012.1, on the reverse strand, counting down.
GCAGCAATCAGAGCTACATCCGAATGCTTCTCCTGCACACAACGCAGCAGGGACTCCTGGTCGACCGTGCAGGTGACAACATTGAAGTCCGGTTGGCGCTTTAGTAATCCCGCAAGCAGCCGGCAGGCCATCAGATTGGCATCCGCAACAAGAACACCGATACGGGGGCGGTTTGTTTGGCGCGCAGAACTCACTGCCACACTTCCTAAGGAATGATTTTCGGCCAGCTGATGGGGTACTGTATTTAAATCCCCGGGGGAAAGTATCGGCATTGTGCCCCAAGCGCGGCTGGCTGTCAAATCACTTTTTTAATTTTGCTCAATTACGTGACTTCGCCTGCCAGTCAAGGCATTTCGGTTCCTACTTGCCTCCTGGAGAAGTGCGATCGGTACTCCCGCCGCCATGAGCAGTACGAAAGTCTCTAGTGTTGTTTTTTAACTGGGACATTTCTCTCCTGTCACTTTGCTCACGCGCAAAACGGCGAGTAAAGAAGGAAGTCACACCACACATTCGCTCTCTTGCTCACCCTGACTGAGGTGTTTACCTTCTTCATACTGAGCCGAAGCTTACAAACACGGCTCTATTGAGCGATTGCGCGTCGATCTCCGAGGGTCACACGCCTCGTAGAATTTGTGGACCGCACACTGGTCCGCCAGCCGCCTCAACCGGACAGTCTCGTGTTCCATTGCCGTGTTCTCGCGATTGGCAGCGCACCAATTACCGAATGGTTCCCCGGCTTCTATCGGGCCGGTTTCCAGACCAGTCGCGTCGAGCGGCAGAGGGATCGACCATGAACAGAATCGTCAGCCGATTGTTCGCGCCAGCAGTGCTGCTTATGGGCGTCCTTATGGCGCTTGCGCCGTCCGCGATGTCGCAAGCCTACCTCACCGGGCAGTGGCAAACCATGCCCTACACCATGCCGATCAACCCCATTCACGTTTCGCTTTTGTATACCGGCGATGTCCTGATTACTCCTGGTACCGGCAATGACGCTGAGAATCCTCTTTTTCAGGCCGGGTTGTGGGATCCTGCGGCCGGCACCATCACAGTTCAAATGGTGGATTTCGACATGTTTTGCAACGGTATGGTGAGTCTGCCCGACGGGCGGGCCATCATCGCCGGGGGAACGATCTCCTACGGGCCGCCCTTTCTGGGCAGCTCGCGAGTAGCCATCTACGATCCCACCACGGGCCAGTTCACGGATCAGCAAAGCATGGCGCACGGACGCTGGTATCCGACGGTCACGACGCTCGGGGACGGGCGGGAAATGGTTTTCTCGGGACTGAGCGACACCGGCCCCATGAACTCCACGATCGAGTTCTATACAGTCGGCGTCGGATGGAGTCCTGAGTATCCAGTACCAAGCGCGTGGACTCCGCCGACGTACCCCAGGATGCATCTATTGCCGAACGGCAACGTCTTTTATTCGGGCCCAGATCCCAACTCTCATCTTTACAATCCGACGACCAATACCTGGACGCTGAATATTGCGAACACGAACTATGGAGGCTTTCGACTCTACGGCTCGTCGGTACTTCTGCCGCTCACTCCGGCAAACGGGTACAAGCCTCGCGTCATAATTTTTGGCGGGGGTACGAACACAACGCCGGCGACTGCGACCAGCGAAATCATCGACCTTTCGGCCGCTAATCCCCAATGGGTTTACGGCCCCACCATGATTCAGCCGCGTATAGAAATGGATGCGACGATCTTGCCAGACGGAAGAGTGCTGACGCTCGGCGGCTCGGTCAACGACGAAGATGGAACTACCGCCGGATTGAATGCCGAGATGTACGATCCCAACACCAACCTATTGACTCCCGCGGGATCCGAGGCCTACGCCCGGCTGTATCACACGGTCAGCCTGCTGATGCCGGATGGCACGGTTTGGGTAGCAGGAGGCAATCCGCTGCGCGGCGTCTACGAGACGCACATGGAGATCTATTCTCCGTCTTACCTCTTTAACCCCGATGGCAGCCCCGCACCCCGCCCCGCCATCACCAGCGTTTCGCAATCCAAGATCGGGTATAACGCGGCTTTTCAGGTTCAGACTCCCAATGCCGCCAACATCTCCAACGTGGTCTTGATGAGGCTGGGATCTTCCACGCACGCTTTTGACATGGACCAGCGCTACGTCGGCCTGTCTTATACGGCGGGGAATGGCGTGCTGAATGTGGTGTCGCCGCCCACCAGCAATATCGCGCCGCCCGGCTACTACATGCTCTTCATCTTGAACAGCGCCGGAGTTCCATCGGTCGCCAGCATCGTTCAGCTTTCCGCCAACCCGACCGATCAGCCGCCCCACAGCACGATCACCAGCCCCGCTGCCGATGCGACCGTTATCGCGGGCCATTCGATTTCTTTCGCTGGGACCGCAGCCGATTCCGATGGCACTATTAGCAAATACTACTGGACGTTCTTCGGCGGTACGCCGAGCTTCAGCAATGTGCAAAATCCCGGGAATGTCACCTATTCCGTACCGGGTACATATGTAGCGACTCTAACGTCGACCGATAATAACGGCGTCACCGAGTTGCATCCCGCCACACGCGCCGTCACCGTACCCGATTTCTCCGTCGCGGTATCTCCGACCTTCCAGACCGTAACGGCGGGCGGCAACGCGACCTATACCCTAACCGCGACCGGGACTCCCGGCTTCACGGGCAATGTCGCCCTCAGTGTGAGCGGGTTGCCGGCGGGCACTACCGCCTCGTTTAATCCAGCCTCGATCACGAATTCTGGATCGTCGACGATAACGATTTCCACCCCCAGTTCCCTGGCTGCACAGGGCTACTCGATCACTGTAACGGCGGTGAGCGGGATCGTTACCCACAGCAAAATATTTTCTTTGCTCGTCAGCCAGGGCGGCGGAACTAGCGTCATCAATCTAAACGGAGGATTTTCTGCCTCGGGGATGCAGTTCAACGGAAATGCAAAATTGAATGGCACGGGTCTGCAACTTACAGACAGCAACACGCAAAATGAAACGGGAAGCGCCTATTGGACCACACCCGTGAACGTGCAATCGTTCACCACCGATTTCACCTTTCAAGTGACCAATCCAAATCCCGACGCCGGTCTGGCGGACGGTTTTACCTTCATGCTTCAAAATGCGGGACTCACGGCGCTGGGATCGGCCGGGGGCGGCTTGGGATTCTCCGGGGTCGCACCGAGCGTTGCAGTCAAGTTCGATCTATTCGACAACTCGGGAGAGGGCGACAACTCTACCGGTCTGTTCATCGATGGAGCCGCTCCGACGACTCCCGCGGTGACTTTGGGCGGCGGGGTGAACTTGCACAGCGGGGATGTCTTCGAGGCCCACGTTGTTTACGACGGCGTTACCCTAACCCTGACTCTTACCGACATGAATTCGGGGGGGAGCTTCACAACCGCCTGGCCTGTCAATATACCGGGAACGTTCGGGAGTAACACAGCCTTCGCCGGCTTCAGTGCGGGCACCGGCGGCCAAACCGCCACCCAGGAGATATTGGGCTGGACCTACGCGGTCAGCACTGTGACATTAAAGGCGCCGGCGCCTACGTTTAGCCCCCTGGCAGGAACCTATACCGGCGCGCAAGGCGTAACCATCTCAGACGGGGCATTCGGCGCGTCAATTTTCTACACGCTGGATGGCACTACGCCGGCGACCACCGCCGGTGGATCTACGCTGCTATACACCGGCCCGGTCCAGGTGGCCACATCGAAAACCATCAAAGCGCTCGCGGCCGGCACAGGTCTGACCCCGAGTCCGGTAGCATCATCGGCGTATGCCATTCAGGCCGGCACGCCCGCTATCAACTTCGGTCCGGGCTTCTCGGCGGCGGGAATGCAGTTCAACGGGACTGCCACGCTAAACGGCGCGCGCTTGCAGCTCACCGACAACAACGCCACGTTGGAAGGAGCCAGCGCCTACTGGACTACGCCTGTCAATGTGCAATCCTTTACCAACGATTTCACCTTCCAGTTGACCAACCCCAGCGCGGACGGATTCACCTTCGTATTGCAAGACGCCGGGCTCGCAGCCCTGGGCACGGTAGGTGGCGGCTTGGGCTACGCCGGCATGACGCCGGCCGTAGCAGTCAAGTTCGACCTGTACGACAACGAAGGCGAAGGCAACAACACTACAGGCTTGTTCCTTGAGGGAGCGTCGCCAACTCTACCGGCGACGACTCTCGGCGGAGGCGTTAGCCTGCACAGCGGCGATATCCTCCAAGTGCACATGGTCTACGACGGAACCACGCTGACGATGACCATCACCGACACAACGAATCCGACCGAAACGTTCACTACGGCTTGGACGGTGAATATACCGGCGACGCTTGGGGCCAATACAGCATGGGCAGGATTCACCGGAGGCACCGGCGGCCTCACCGCCACGCAGGAGATCCTTACCTGGACGTATAGCACCGGCGTGGCTTCCGTGCAGACGGCGACGCCGACGTTTACTCCAGTGGGCGGAAATTATCCCGTAGCGCAGACGGTGACGATTTCGGATATGACTGCCGGAGCTTCTATTTTCTATACCGTGGACGGAACCACGCCGGCAACTACGGCCGGCGGCTCCACCATCCAGTACCTGGCGCCGGTATCGGTGGCCGCTTCAGAAACCATGAAGGCAATCGCGACGGCTCCCGGAGCCTCCGCGAGCCCCGTGGCCACCGCCGCCTACACCATCGCGCCGCTTGCTCCCGCAGCCACGCCAGTCATCAAACCGGCGGCCGGGACTTACACGACGGTACAAACCATCACCATTACCGATGCAACCGCCGGAGCCACCATTTATTACACCCTGGATGGCACCCCGCCCACGATCGCGTCGCCGGTGTACACCGCGGCGTTTACGTTGAATGCCACGGCCACGGTAAAGGCCATTGCCACGGCAACCGGTTTCTCTACCAGCGCAACCGCGAGCAACGCCTACACCGTCAACCTGCCGCGCGCCGCCACCCCGGTTATCAGGCCGGCGGCCAGGACCTACACTACGGTACAGACCATCACGATCACCGACACAACTGCCGGAGCGGTGATTTACTACACGCTGGATGGCACCACGCCGACGATCACATCGCCGATATACACGGCAGCATTTCCATTGAATATATCGGCCACAGTAAAAGCCGTTGCTATTTCGCCCACGACTTCCCTCAGCGCCGTGGCGACGGCCACCTACACCATTAACCTACCAAAGGCCGCGACTCCCGTAATCAAGCCCAACGCTGGAACCTATACAGTCGCGCAAACGGTCACGATCACTGACACGACCACCGGCGCCGCCATTCACTACACGCTGGATGGCACGACGCCGACCATCACGTCCCCCACCTACACGGCTGCATTCCAGGTAGCCGCGACGACCACTGTGAAGGCCATCGCTACAGCGGCGGCAAACTCTCCCAGTAACGTTGCCACCAGCATCTTCACCATTACGCAGCCCGCAGCTGCCACTCCCGTGATCAAACCCAACGCGGGAACTTATACGACCGTGCAAACCGTGACCATCACCGATACGACGGCCGGAGCGGTGATTTACTACACGTTGGATGGCACCACGCCCACGATTACGTCGCCGACCTACACGGCGGCGCTCACGGTGAATGCGAGTACAACCGTGAAGGCGATAGCTGCAGCGACAGGCTTGGCGAACAGCGCCGTTGCAACCGCTGCCTACACGATCAACCTGCCGGCGGCCGCGACTCCTGTAATCAAGCCCAATGCCGGAACCTATACAGCCGCGCAAACGGTCACGATCACCGACACCACCACCGGCGCTGCCATTCACTACACGCTCGATGGCACGACGCCGACCATTACGTCCCCAACCTACACGGCTGGGTTCCAAGTGGCTGTGACGACCACAGTGAAAGCTATAGCCACGGCGGCTGCAAACGCCCCCAGTGCCATAGCCACCAGCACCTTCACCATTACGCAGCCGGCGGCTGCGACTCCGGTGATCCAGCCCGCAGCTGGAACTTATACGACCGTGCAAACCGTGACTATTACCGACACGACGGCGGGGGCGGCGATCCACTACACGCTGGATGGCACTACACCGACGATCGCGTCGCCGACGTATGCCGCAGCGTTCACGCTGAACGCGACCACGACCGTGAAGGCGATTGCTGTGGCCACAGGCTTTGCCAACAGCGCCACGGCAACATCCGCCTATACGATCAACCTGCCGCGTGCCGCGACCCCGGTGATCACGCCGGCGACCGGGACCTACACAACCGCGCCGACCGTCACCATTACCGATACGACGGCGGGAGCCGCGATTCACTATACTTTGGATGGCAGCACGCCGACCATTGCCTCCCCGACCTATACGGCCGCGTTCACACTCAACGCGACCACCACCGTGAAGGCGATTGCTACTGCAGCTGCGTTCTCTCCCAGCGCCACGGCAACTGCCACCTACACGATCAATCTGCCGAAAGCGGCGACCCCGGTGATTGCGCCGGCCGCCGGGACTTACGCTGCTCCGCTGACTGTCACCATCACGGATACCTCCGCCGGCTCGGCGATTCATTACACCCTGGATGGCACCACACCGACCGCTGCGTCGCCTACGTATACAGCTGGATTGACCATCAACGCCACCACTACGGTCAAAGCCATCGCGCTAGGTGGCAACTTCGGCCTCAGCGCGACAGCAACGACTGCCTACACCATTCAGGGCGGCGGTGGCGGCGGGGGTGGCGCCGCAATTAACTTTGGTACAGGATTCACCGCGGCGGGAATGCAGTTCAACGGGAATGCGAAGCTGAACGGCGCTCGTCTGCAGCTGACCGACTCGATCACAGGCATGGAAGGTGGCAGCGCCTATTGGACCACGCCGGTCAACGCGCAGTCGTTCACCAACGACTTTACCTTCCAGTTGACCAACCCGAACGCGGATGGCTTTACCTTCATGCTGCAAAACAAGGCCCTCACCGCCTTGGGAACCATCGGCGGCGGGCTGGGCTCTTCCGGCGTGGCTCCGAGCGTCGCTGTGAAATTCGATCTGTATGACAATTCCGGCGAAGGCAATAACTCTACCGGCCTATATTCGGGAGGCGCATCTCCCAACCTGCCATCCACGACGCTTGGGGGCGGCGTAAATCTGCACAGCGGCGATATCTTCCAGGTCCACATGGCCTATGACGGTACCACGCTGACTATGACCATCACCGATACGGCCAATGCCGCTCAGACCTTCACCACTTCGTGGCCGATCGACATTCCGGCAGCGCTGGGAGGCAACACCGCGTGGGCGGGTTTCACCGCTGGAACCGGTGGCGGGACTGCCACGCAAGAGGTTCTGACGTGGACCTACACTCACTGAGCCGCGCGGAGGTCCATCCAGCCGACTCGTTGGACCTTCGCACGTCTACTGCGATTTGTTGGAATTCAAAATGGTCGGCTCGTCTGAAGTCTCGCTTTGGAAGATGACCTCAGCCGCAAAGCCTTTAGGATCGCTCTCCTGAACAACTCGCGTTACCCTGCCTTCGCTGCGCAATTGAACCGCGTTGCCGGTTCCCTGCAGCGAGGGAAGGTACACGATGAGTTCGAGCCGTGCGCCCCATGGAGGCGCGGTCTCGGTGGTCACGAAGGCGCCTGTAACGCTGATGTCGTGGGTCTGTCCCTTGCCATCCTGCAGCGTTCCGCTCGAGCTTTCCCAACAAAAGAAAGCGGGAGCGGAAAGACGATAGCGTCTCGATTTCCGAAGCTCCATCAGTGTTCCTGTAGGTGCGCTGCTTGCGGGAACAACGGATACACAGTGTTCCGTTCGCTTGAGCATACGCCAAGATTTCTTTGATTCGATGGCCGGACTCTTCTTGGTAACACATCCTCCTGTGAAAAAAATACAAATTGTGTTTGTTCGCGATGCCTTGGTTCTTAACCACAAGGTGAACAGCCTGAAAGTTGTTGCAGACAACTAGTGACGAAAGTCTCTGTTCATAGTCGCGGAGCAGTCCATTTCTCTCTTGTAGGTTCGAGTAGTGGAACGTAGAGCGACCAAGAAGGAAGTCACAACAACCATCGTTCTCTTGCGCAAGATTCAGCCGCGACATACTTTTTGGTATGTCGCCAACACCTTCGTCGTTGCCAACATATTTTCAGATTGCGCTCTCAGCGGAAATCGATATTCCGTTCCCTCCCCCCAAGGGAGCGTGAATGCAGTGGAGTTGACACGACGAAGGTACATAGGGTCGCGCCGGCCTGCGATGGAAGTCTGCAACGCGAAGGCACAGTCGGAGACTCCGGCTGTGCCGGGTCTTGGACGAATCGCAGGAACATACCTACCGGATGAAGCGAACTCGCTGGGAGCCCTTGGGACTCAGAGGGCGAAGCTGTCTTCGGACCGCACCAGCCAAGCGGCGCCAGAACTGGCCGCCGGCATCCCCATTAATTCCCGCAACGTAACTGGAGCAGGATTGGCCTATCTATATGACTAACCAGCCGCAGAGCCATTTGGAAGAAACATCGCTTTTGCATCACACCACGGCGATAGAGTTCACCACCGACCGCGGTTTCCTGTTGCCAATGGACGAGATCACTGAATCGGTCTTCCGGCAGTGGCGATTGGTCACTGGGCTCTTCGCCGTACTGTTGCTGGGAATTACGGCGTACATCGTGATCACGCCGAAGCAATATGAAGCTGAAATGGTCCTCCTGGTTAAGAACGATCGGGCAGGGTTTGTAGAGGTTCCCTCTACCGATATGCCCGACTCGGTAACTGCGCAGGAAGCGGAGTTGCTCCAAAGCCGCGACCTGCTGCGAGATGTGGTTCGAACCTGCAAGCTCAGGTTCGCCAGGGAAACGGAAGATTCAGCCATCCGGCGTTTCCAATCCTCGTTAAAAGTGTCGCCCGTGCCGAGAACCAGCATGATTCGCGTCCGTTACTCGAACCCCGACGCGGCTACCGCAGTTCAAGTGCTGCGATATCTCGGCGAAGCCTATCGCAACAAGCACCTCGCAGTGCATAGCACGCCGGGTGCGTACCAGTTCTTTCACGCCCAGGCAGTGCGCTACGAAGGCGAATTGAGAGACGCTCAAGCCACCTACGCAGACTTTCAAAAGCGGAACCACATCGTTTCGCTGAACGATCAGAAGGCGCTCATTTTGCGCAAGCTGGTCGATCTTGAGGCGGCCCACAATGGGGCGCTCGCCAGCCGCGAGGAAGTTGCACAAAAAGCCCGTACCATCCGGAATCAGCTGTCCGGAATGACGCAAAGGATTGTCACCGCAGCCAAAAAGGTTCCAAACCAGCTGTCTGTCGAGCAGTTGACGACGCTGCTGACGCAGTTGCAGAACAAAAGCATCGAGCTGCGATCCAAGTTTCCAGACGATGACCGCAACGTTCAGCAGCTCAATGAGCAGATTCAAGGCACCAAGGCGGCCCTGGACCACGTCGAATCGAATACGGCAGTCGAAGAGACGAGCGATCTGAATCCCGTGCGCATGAACCTGGAGAACGAGTTGTCTAAGGCGGAGTACACCGATACCTCGGAACTGGCCCTGGCGCGGGCGTTGGGGCGGGACATTTCTACCTATCACGAACAGCTTGATTCACTGGAAGCCTTGAGCGCTGAAGACAACAACATGACGCGTGACATTGCCGAATTGACGGAAAGCTACCAGCTCTATATGCGGAAGCAGGAAGAGGCGCGAATTGCGGAAGAGCTGGACCGGGAAAAGATCTCCAACGTTGCGATCGCCGAGCCTCCTTTCCTTCCTTCGGCGCCAGTGTCCAAATTCGGCGCGGGCGTGATCGGGAGCTTTCTGCTTGGAACCTGCCTGATCGGCGCGGTTGCCTTGTGGCGGGCCGTGCGCCTTCCCGCGGTGTACACGACGTTTCAACTGGAATCTACTACCGGTCTTCCCGTGCTGGGAAGCTTCGAGCTCACCGAGGGGGTTGTGTAGTCATGGGATTGGCATCTTTACGACTGAACGAGTCTCTTGTGCTCGCGGACGCGGCCTCTCTTCCGGACGCGAGGAGGCTGGCTCCTTCCGTACCCGGCGAATACTCGAATCTGCTGCAAGCGATTTCAGGAATGAAGAAAGTGCCTTCGGTGGCGGGAGTCGCTGTGGGTTTCACCGGCGTGCATCGGGGCGATGGAGTCTCCTATGCCGTGGAAGCAGTTGCCCGGGATCTCGCGCATCACTGCGGAGAATCCGTGTTAATGGCGGCTGCCTGCCAGTTTACGGAGCAATCTCCCGGAGACTTGGAGAGGCCAATGACGGCGCTGAAGGGAAGAGGGCCGGGTCTGTGGAGCCTGCAAAGCGGACCGGGCGTCATGAGCCCGCGCTGGAGCCGGTCCTGGCTTGAAATTCTTCGCAACCGGTTCGCTTACGTGATCGTCGATTGCGCTCCTCCCGGCATTTCGCCTGAAATTCTTAGTCTCGGCCCTGCGCTGGACGGAATTGTGTTAATCGTCTCCAGCGGTTCCGCGCGCCGGGAAGAAGTCCAAAAGACACAGCATGCAATTCAGTCGTGCGGTGGTCACCTGATCGGGGCGGTGTTGAATAAGCAGCGGTCTGCGCTGCCCTGGCGGCAGAAATAAGCTTTGTCCACCGGCGGAGAAGGGAAGCCATGATGCATCGACGAGCACTGTGGATCGTATTGGCCTATGTTTGCGCGGCAGTGGGACAAGATCCCAGCGGGTTTTCCGAAAGAGCCCCGCGCTATAAGCTTCAATCGAGCGACACGATTCAGGTCCAGTATCGCTATACGCCCGAATTCAACCAGACGGTCGTGGTCCAGCCGGACGGCACGGTGTCATTACAGACTGCCGGAGCGGTAAAGGTTTCTGGTCTGACGACGGAAGCTGCCGCGGCTGCAATCGCAACTGCATCGAAGTCCAGGCTACGCGATCCCGAGGTAAACATTATTTTGGTGGATTACGTGAAGCCCTACATCGTGGTGGCGGGAGAGGTCGGCAAACCCGGCCGGGTTGAGATGCGGGGACGGATCTCGGTAGTGGAAGCCATCGCGCTGGCCGGAGGGTTTAAGGATTCGGCCAGGAATTCGCGAGTGCTTCTGCTACGAAAAACCTCGGACGATGTGGCGCAAGTGAGAGTGCTCGACCTAAAGAAGTTGATGAGCGCCGGCATGCTGCAGGAGGATTTTGACCTGCAAAGCGGAGACATGCTCGTAGTCCCCAAAAGCCGGATGGTCAAGGTTGAGGAGTATGTTCGCATCGGAAGCCTTGGAATTTACGCCCTCGGATTCGCTTTAGCCCATTAGCCTGCACTCAAGTTCCTTTCCGACGATACCCTGATGCGAACCGCAATCATTCACTACTGGCTGGACGGCATGCGTGGAGGCGAAAAGGTAGTCGAAGCCCTGTGCAAGCTGATCCCGGATGCCGATATTTTCACCTTGTTTTACGAGCCGTCCGCGGTCAGCGCACTGATTCGGTCCAGAGTAGTGGAGACTTCTTGGTTAAATAGGTTCCGCCGCCATCGGCGCGCGCTGCTTCCCCTGATGCCGCTGGCGCTCGAGAGCTTTGATCTGCGCTCTTACGATCTGATCATCAGCAGCGAATCCGGACCCGCTAAAGGCGTTATCGCTTCCTCGACCACGCGTCACATCTGTTATTGCCACAGTCCCATGCGCTATCTCTGGGACCTCTATCCGGCCTATCTGAACGAATTCACCACTAATCCAGTGAAGCGGACGATGATGCGGCCGCTGGCAAACTATCTCCGACTCTGGGACTTCGCGTCGGCGGCGCGCGTAGACGATTTCATCGCCAACAGCAGAAATGTTCAGGGCCGGATATGGAAGACCTACCGCCGCAAATCACAAGTAGTCTTTCCCCCGGTCGCGATCGACAAATGCTACTGGAAGCCCTCCGGAGACTACTACCTGATTGTCTCCGAGTTGGTTGCGTATAAGCGTCTGGATTCCGCCATACGGGTGTGCAATCGAACCGGCCGTAAGCTCTGCATCGTGGGCAGCGGGCCGGAGAATGAGGCGCTGCGGAACGTCGCCGGCCCCAACGTTCAATTCTTCGGGCGGGTGGACAGTCAAACTCTGCACGAGCTATACGCACACTCGCGCGCATTTCTGATGCCTGGCGAAGAGGACTTTGGTATTACGGCGGTGGAAGCGCTGGCCAGCGGCAAGCCGGTCATTGCGCTTGGACGCGGCGGCGCGCTAGAAACCGTTCCCGTGGAAGCGCCTTTTGGCGGGGTCCTCTATTTAGAACAGAGCGATGAGGGCCTGCGCCTGGCGCTGGAGAGTTTTGAGCGCCGGGAACACGAAGTGCGGCATTCAGAATTGCAGGAATGGGCCCATCGCTTTTCGGAAGAGGAGTTCCTGGCGCGCATGAGCCAGGTGTTGATGGCGGGCAACTCACTGGATGTTCTTTCCGACCCAGCCGTCGAAGCCCTGGTAACCACAGCATGATCGAGCGCGACACGCTGGCATCGCCCGAGCGGCGCGGGGTCCTTCGACTGGCGAAGCGACTCGCAGATAGCGTCATAGCACGCAATGCCGCGGCTCTCTACGGGCTCCAGTTCTGCCGCAAGATTTTCCCGCTGATCTCGATTCCCTACCTGGCCAGAGTCCTGGGGCCGGCGGGATTAGGCACAGTGGCATTCGTGCAGTCGTTGAGCGAATTTCTTGTCCTCTGGATCGAGTTCGGCTTCAATCTCTCCGCCACCCGCGACATCGCCCACCACCGTGACTCGCCTGAGGAGTGTGGAAGGATCGCCACGGGAGTGTTGGGAGCGCAGATTCTTTTGGCAGCCAGCGGAACGCTTCTGGCCGTCACACTCTACTGGCAGATTCCCGCGCTGCGCGAGAATCCGAAGTTGCTTGGCGCCGGCCTGGTATATGCCATCGCCCAGGGTCTGGTGCCTCTGTGGTTCTTTCAAGGTCTGGAGCGGCTCACCAGCGCTTCAATACTCGAAATTACGGGCAAGGCGCTGGCGCTGGCTGGAATCTTCATGTTCGTGCACGGAAGCCCCGACAACTGGAAAGTGCTTGGACTGCAAGCCATCCCTCCGGCGATTACGGTAGTTGCCGGGCTCTGGATGGCGCGCCGCAGCATTCGTTTGTGTGAGCCTAAGTGGGAACTCGTCGCCGACGCACTACGCAGTGGATGGCGAATGTTCGTTTTTCGTAGCGGTGAGAGCCTGTACGGGGTAGGCAACGCTTTCATCCTCGGCCTATTCGCTCCAGCCGCGATGGTGGGATATTTCGCGGGAGCTGAAAAACTCAGCCGGGCAGCGGGTGGGTTGCTAAACCCGATCAAGGATGCGATCTTTCCACGAATCGTGACGCTGACGCGCGAAGCTCCGGAAAGAGCGGCACGCCTGCTTAGGATTGGCGCCGTGCTCATGGTTACGACGGGCGCGCTGCTGACCGCCACACTGTTTCTTGGCGCGCCCATGCTGGTTTTCCGGGTGATGGGCCCGCAATTCGGCGCTGCGGTGAATGTGGTTCGAATCATGTCGGTTTTGCCCCTTCTGCTCTCCATCACAAACTCAGTCGGACTGCAATCTCTGTTGCCCATGCGGCGAGACCGTGAAGTGAACGCCATCATTCTTTCCGCGGGAGGGATCAACGTATTTCTGGCGATCTTGTTCGCGCCACATTGGGCACACGCCGGTATGGCCTGGGCGGTCGTTATCGCTGAGACATTTGTATGTGTATCGATGGTGGCGGCAGCGCGGCGCAAGCCTCTTTTCGCCGCGAAGGCGGTCGTGCCCTATGCGACAGCGCCGGGAGAACTCTAACCCGATGGATCGTACTGGTAGATCGGATGTCGTGTGGTGGCTGCGGCCCGCCGTCGTTTTTGCCGCCGGATCGACTTTTGTCGGCCTGGCCGCCTACCTAATATCCGATTGGTCCTATGTCCTTTATTGGCGATCAGTCAAATACATGACGGCCAGCGCTCTGTTGTTGGTGCTTGGCTCGGTTGCAAGTTTCGTGGTGGGGACATGGATAGCCAATGCTTTGGTCAACAAGCGCGAAGCCACCCCGGCAAACTGGCGCGTCAATGTTCCCTGGCGACTGGTAGGCGTTCTATTCCAATTTTCCTTTTGGGCGTGCGTGGCAGCGTACGTGGTGTGGACGGCAGTCGGGGTTGCGCGAGGTCTTCGTCTGCAACATCTCGCGGCAGTGATCCAGGGAGAGAAGGGGGTCGTCGAAGACCTCAAGCAAATCTATCTTCAGCCAGTCACCGGCGTCACTACGTTTACGCAGGTTGGCATTGTTGCGGTAGTCCTGGGCGTGGTGCTGGGAACCGGCCTGGGTTGGCGAAGGGTTTGGCAAAAGATTGCCGTGGTTTTTGTGCTGGCCGCGACGCGGGCCTTCTTCTTCAGCGAGCGTCTCGCCCTGGTCGAGCTTTTCGTTCCCTTTGTGGTCTGCGCGGTCGGCCTTGGGTACTCGGAGTGGAAGCCGCGACGGCGTAGAGCGGCGCGGCTCTTGCCTATTCTCGCGCCCGTGCTGTTGCTATTGTTCTTCACAGGCTTCGAGTACTTCCGCTCATGGAGCAACTACTACGCCGGCGGGCGGAGGACTCTGGCAGAGTTCGGCGCCACACGGCTGCTGGGCTACTACGCCACGGCTATGGATAATGCCGCGTACCTTTTCAAGGCGCTCAATCCGCCAATACGGGTCCCCTACTTCACATTAAATTTCCTGTGGCGCTTTCCTGGGTTAAGCGGGACCGTGACGAACCTCTCGGCGGCGCTTCCCTATACCTATGGTGAAGGCTACATGGTGCTGCTCGAAGCCGGAGCCAATCCGGAGTTCAACAACGCAAGCGGAGTTCTGCTCCCCTTCCTGGACTACGGCTCTCCGGCAGGTTTTGTGTATTGGCTGATGGCAGGAGTTGCCGTTCAGTTATTGTTCCGCTCGTTCGCGCGGCGGGAGTTTACTGGAATCTGCCTGTACCCGCTTGTTTATGTGGGAGTGCTGGAGGCGCCTCGAATTCTCTACTGGGCGGACGGAAGAGCGTTTCTGCCATACGTCTTTCTCGGGGCAGCTGCCGCGGCCCACGGCTACGTCCGCCGGCAGTACGGCAGGCCGGCTTTGGTCTCCGCTTAGAGGCGCGACGATCGGATGGCGGAAATTGTACTCAACGCGAGATTCACCTCACAGCCCAAGACAGGAGTGCAGAGGTGTGCGACTGAAATCGCCAAGCGAATCGGCGCTCAGGTCACGCCATTGCGTCCGCGCAGACCGCTTACTGGATTGGCCGGGCACGCATGGGAGCAACTGTACCTGCCGGTAGCGGCGCAGGGAAAGTTGCTGTGGAACCCGAACTGCACGGGACCAGTCATGATGCGCCGCCAAATCTGTACTTTTCACGACGTAATTGTTCTCGACCATCCGGAATGGTTCAGTCCCCGGTTCGCGGCCTGGTACAGATGGCTTCTGCCCCGCGTGGCGCGGCATTGCCGGGCGCTGATTGCGGTTTCCCAATACACCAAGACTCGGCTGATAGAAGTCCTCGGCGTAAATCCTGAGAAGATCACCGTGATTCCAAACGGCGTTTGCGAAACCTTTCGGCCGGCTGGCGCAGATGAGATTGCAGCCGCCCGGGAGTGGCTGGGAATTGGCGACCGGCCGTTTCTGTTGAGCGTCTGCGCCCTCGAACCGAGAAAAAATCTCGGACGCCTGTTGCGGGCGTGGAGTGCAGCTCAGAGCCGGGTGCCGAGCCAGATGGAGTTGGTCCTGGTTGGCGCCTCCGGCAGCTTGTCGATCTTCCCGCGCCAGAGCGCGGTGACTTTACCAGAGCGAACCCGAGTTGTGGGTTACTGTCAGGAAAGTTTGCTGCCTGCCTTGTACTCGGCGGCGACAACCTTCCTGTACCCGTCCCTCTATGAGGGTTTCGGACTGCCTCCGCTCGAAGCCATGGCTTGCGGCACGCCGGTCATCGCCTCCAAAACCACTTCGCTGCCGGAGGTGGTGGGAGAAGCCGCGCTCCTCATCGATCCCATGGATCCGGAATCGATCGCGGCGGCAATTGTGCGCCTTGCCGGCAGCCAGCAACAACGCCGCGAACTTCGTGAACTGGGCCTGAGCAGGTCAGCTAGCTTCAGTTGGGACCTCACTGCGAAACGAACCTGGGAACTCTTAAGTCAACACGCCGCGTAAGCGGCTTCGATCACTCACATCGCTTTGCTAGGACAGGCAAAACGCTAACCGCGCCTGAACGTTGGCGACAACGGGGGGAATCATATGGCGGCCGCGTCCACTCACATTTCACCGATTCGAATCTCAGCCGTCCGTCCGCTCTGGATGCTCGGAAGCCTCATGGCTGCCGATAGCCTCGCTCTGGTCTTGGCAGTGGTGATGAGCGTCCTGGGCGGGGCAATCGTGACGCATCATTTCGATGTTTCTGCCTATCTACGCCTGAGCATCTTCCTGCCCGCGTTTCTGGCCGCCTATGGCACTGCCGGTCTCTACTCCGGCTTAACCGTTCATCCTCCCGAGGAGTTGCGCTGCTGCATGGCCTCTTCCTCGGTCATATTCCTGCTGCTCGGCGCGCTGGCCGTTTCTATTCACGAAGGGAGCAAATACGTCAAGCCCACGCTCTTCTTCGCTCTCGCTGTCAGCATCGTTCTTGTACCCTTGTTCCGTTCGCTGGTTCGTTCCCGGTTGGCCCGCCGCGAATGGTGGGGATATCCCGCAGTTCTATTTGGGTCTTCGAGCACGACCGAGCACATTGTCGACGCAGTCAGGAAAGACCCGGGGCTTGGACTGAAGATCGCCGCCGTTTTTGATGAGCATTCGACTCGGCGCTCGGTGCGAGGGATCCCGATTATCAACGATATGACGGCGCTGCGGCCGCTGCGTATCGAGGCGCCCGTCTATGCTGTCGTAACGTGGAGCACCTGGAAAAACGCCAAGCGGATGTTCGAGCCCGCCGGCTGGGAGTTCTCGCATGTCCTGATTATTCCGGACGCTTTTTCGGAATTTTCCAATCTCCTCGTGACCCCCAAGGCAGTCGGTCATCTGCCGGCACTTGAAATGCGGCAACAGATGCTGATGCCTGGCAAACGGCTGGCCAAGCGCCTTCTGGATTGTTTCCTCGCCGCCCTGGTGACGCCGGTCGTGCTTCCCCTGGTCGCCCTCATCGCATTGCTGATCAAACTGGACTCGTCCGGTCCCGCGTTCTTCTTCCAGCGGCGCATCGGCCGCGGTGGAAAGAGATTCAAAGTCTGGAAATTCCGCAGCATGGTGGTAGATGCGGCGGCTGCTTTGGAGAACTATCTCGCAACCAATCCCAAGCTTCGCCGGGAATGGGAGGAAAACAACAAACTGAAACATGATCCACGAATCACTCGAGTGGGCAAGTTCCTGCGCAAGACCAGTCTGGATGAGCTCCCGCAATTGTGGAATGTGCTTATCGGCGATATGAGCCTGGTGGGGCCGCGTCCCATTGTCGAGGCTGAAATCGTGCGATATGGCACCTTTTTCGAATCGTACAAGAGAGTTCCGGGAGGCATTACCGGCCTGTGGCAAATCTCGGGCAGAAACGATACCAGCTACGAAGAACGGGTTTCGCTGGACGACTACTATGTGAGGAATTGGTCAGTCTGGCTTGACTTCTACATTCTTTCCCGCACCGTGAGCGCGATTCTTCTGCGCCGGGGCGCTTATTAATCCCTCACCGGCGGTCTTGGAAATCGATACGCCGCGAGAATCGTTCTCGATCTGCATTTGTCCGCCGGCGATCTTCGCCGACACGCCTCGAATATAGCCTGCTGGTTTGTTCCCCGATGCATGCACGCCCAGTAGGTATCCTGAAGCAACCGGCTGAGTATCGACGATGTGCAGGCCCGTAACCTTGATAGTGCTCCCATTCTCAAACCAGACTGCCCGGTGCAGCGGGTTTTCCGTAGAGACGTTGAGAGTCGAAAGATTGGAGCCGATCACGGTCGCCGAGTTCCCAAAGTAGAAACCGTACCCCGGCGAATTGTCGGCGGACGCGTTGGAGATGCCCGCCTGCTTGACCTGAATGTTAAAGGCGTCGCCGCTCAGGTTTCCGTTCACCCGGATATCGTTCAGCGAGACGCTGCCGTCAGGAGCAAGAGCGCTTACTCCCCGGCCAGCCGCGCCCGTTACCTCGATGTCTGAGAAAGCGCAGCTTCCGTTGTTGACTTCAATGCCGAAGTTATTGCCGGCGGGCGGAGGCATCGCGCCCGCGTTTCGGATCCGACCGGAGGAAAAGCGCACGCCGGTTGGGATCCGGGTCTTCCAGAAAGTGTCCTCGCCGCACAGCAGGCCACTGGAGGAGGTGCTCTCGATCAGAAAGCCCGCAACATTGACCAGGGACTGCCCGACGACGCTGATTCCTCGCGCGGCGGAATGGCGGATCGTAATATTGTTCGCGACGCCGCCGGTGTAGTTCGGATACGCCGCATAGTTAACGAAAGCGAGGCCATCGTCACCGGTTTCATCTGTGGTGAGGTTAGTGACTTCGGCATCCTGGCAGTTGGCGAAGTGCAGGCCGTCCGCTTTGGTTTTGACGATCGTTGCGTGGACGACTCTCGGGCGGATGGAATTTGAAAATAGAATTCCCGCCGCTGGGCTGTTCTCAACATAGGCATCCGTAACGATGGTGTCGGTAGTGGCGTCGAATTTGATTTCCTCCTGTGGGCTATTTCGAGAGAGAGGAGGCACTAGATAGCCGGCATGAAGACCGGAGACTCGGGCGTGGGTTCCGCCAACGAACCACAATCCCCCGAGGTTGTTTGTAGTGAAGAGAATGGTTGCTCCGGCCGACAATCGCAATTCGCCGCTAAAGTTGGAAATGATCAAAGGCCCGCTTGAATTATCCAGAAGATAGGTACCGGGCGGAACCTGCACCGTGCCGTTCGCAGCAAGAACAAAGGCGCTCCGGAACGCCTCAGTCGAAGCCCTCGAGTCGGTGCCGTCTGCTTTTGCACCCAAACTCGTAACATCCACTTCCGCCGATTGTGCAAGTGCATGCTCGCAGTTCATGACCAGCAAACTAATCAGCGCTACAACCCGAAAGCCCGCATGAAGTGCCGTGCGTAATGAGGCCTGGTCACGCTCGATCGTACAGGAGCGCGCCGGGGTCAAAAGTGGCCAACCATATGAATCCAAAATCCCACAATGCCGTTACTCGGCCATAAAACCACAGAAGTGAGTGCAGTCATGTCTTCGAATGATACCTCCCTCTCCCGCGTCTTTCACAACTCTCGCAACGAGCCCGAAAACGACCCTACCCCTGGTCTGGCATTCCGAACAATTCGCGATCTGAGTCAACTGCAGGAATTCAAGACTTTTTGGGACAGCTGTCCCGGAACTGTGGAATCGGATTTTGACTACTTTGCAAACACAGTCAGCTCTGACAACTGCCGTCAGCCTCACATTATTGTGCTGTTGGAAAATGGCCGGCCCGATGCTCTGCTGATCGGCATGCGCGCCCGCAGAAAAGTGCCTTTTACCCTAGGCTATCTTACCGTCCTGAGCCTAGAAGCCGATGTTCTTGAATTCGTTTACGGGTGCCTGCGAGGCAATGCTTCTGCAAGAAACTGTGCAGGCCTGACTCGGGAAGTCATGCGGTCGTTGGATGAAGGCGTTGCGGACTTTGCAGTATGGAAACAGCTTGACCGGGAGTCTCCGCTCTACGACAACGCACTGCGGTTGCCGCGCTTCGTCTTGCGGGATCACTCGCACAGTCCCGATGAGCATTGGTTCATGACGATGCCCAAGGGGCCGGAAGAGCTTCGCGCCATTCGAGCGCGAATCAAGCGGAGATGCCAGAAGTTCATCACCCGGCTGAGTCGAGTGTCCCTTATTCGCTGCTTCCACTCCCCGGCAGACATGGAAGTAGCCATTTCGGATATGGAGGAGATCGCCAGCAAAACCGATAAGCGGTTGTTCGGCGTCGGCTTCTTCGACAACGCCGAGACTCGCAAACAGATGGTTGCCGCTGCCGAGAAGGGCTGGCTTAGAGTCTATCTTCTTTATGTTGCCGGGAAGCCGGCCGCGTTCTGGACCGGCACTCTTCACAATCGGTGTTTGCAGCCGGCCAACGTCGGCTATGACCCGGCCTTCAGCAGGTTTTCACCCGGAGTTTTTCTCTTTCTAGGCATCATCGACGACCTGTGGGGCACCGATGTTGAAACCCTCGATCTCGGTTGGGGAATAAACCAACTGAACCAGTCCTTCGGTGATTTGCGGCAGGTCGAATCCGAAGTCCACATTTATGCCCCTACGCCGCGCGGCATACTGACGAACTCCTTGAGCACGGCCATACATCGCGGAGATGCACTCATTCGGCGAGTCCATTGGCTGGATGGAGCAAGGAAGGCCCTGCGGGATTATGCTCTGCGCCGCCGCCGCAATCAACGTCTCATCGTTGCCGGGAGTCGGGGTTTCAGCCGTCCTGCCCAACCCGTGCCCGCGAGTCGCGAAGAATAGCAGCCGCAGGCCGGGCAAAATGGAAGTTCTGGTTGCGCTTTATTGCATACCGCAATTCCCATTCCTAGTGGATTCGGTCCTAGCCGTCTAACCCCTGCGCAGTTGCATCCTCCTTTCCTCCCACCACTTAAGATAGTTTTCTCTCCCAAGTTATCCCATTTCACCCCATACATGTGAGAACAGGCGGTGAACAGGCCCGTTCGCCTCCGCCCGAACTCTGCCCAACTCATGACCGTTTGCAGTGAACCGGCCGGAAACGCTGTCAGAGTTGGTGCAGATCCTCGACGGCCCGCAGTCGGCCTGAAGGCCAAGTATTTCGACTTTCCGGGTCTAGGGAAGGTGACCTTAAGAGATGAACCCCAGTACTTTCGTAAGAGCGAAGGCGTGCGTTGTTCCCGCCGGAATGGGAGATACTAGGTATGCAAGTCGGGGCCACCTCTTAGTAGGTGAGCTGTGGCGCTTCCCGGCTAGCACCAAGAAACGCACTCACTTTGGGAAACGCTTGCCTCCAAGCCGCTGGCGCGTGGATGGACGCGAGGTTCGACCGTCGAAGTGGAGGCAAATTGACCGCGGATTGCCGGTGGGCGGTACTGATTTTCCTGATGCCCCTGGTGTACTCGGCGACAGCATACGCGGCCGCACCTGCTCCTCCTCTTCGTACTCTCGCCACCGCCGAACAGGTTCACAGCCTGACTCATGAAGAGGCGCTGCGGGCCTATCCCGTTCACTTGCGCGAAGCGCAAGTTCTCTACTACAACCCCACCCTCGGTAATCTGTTCGTTCGCGACCACGACTATGGGGTGTATATCGACGTCCGAGGCCTGCCTCCGCTTCCCCTGCATTCCGGGGATGTCGTCGAAGTGGAGGGCGTAACGGGCCCAGGCGGCTATGCGCCAGTCGTGGACCAGCCCCAGATACGGGTCGTAGGACGAAGTCCGCTACCGCCAGCTCCGCGTTACAGCCTCGATCATCTACTTACCGGAATTGAGGATAGCCAATGGGTCGAGGTTGAGGGGATCGTGCGGGCAGTCGAGGAATCCAAGCACATCACCGCTTACGCGAACCAGGCTGCTTCCGGAGGCACCACCGTTCTGGTAACTCTGGCTACGGGCGTGGGCCGGCTGGCCGTGATTGTGCGGGAGGCGGGCGGACTCGATTACACGAAGTTGGTTGACGCCAAAGTGCTGGTTCGCGGCGTCAGCGCCCCCCGGTTCAATGAAAGACGGCAGTTGACGGGCATTCATTTGTTTACGGAGAGTCTGGCACAATTTCAAGTACTGCAGCCCGGACCAGAAGATCCCTTTACCCTTCCCATCCGGGAGATCTACAACGTCATGCGTTACTCCCCGGATGTCGTACCCGGACATCGTATTCGTGTGCGGGGGGTTGTGACTGCCAATCAGGACGGCCGTTTGGTATCCATTGCCGACGCGGGCCACGGCCTTTTCGTGCGCACCATGGGCGCACGTGATCTGAAAGTAGGGGATGTCGTCGATGTGGCTGGGTTTCCAGCCCTAGGGGACTATACGCCGGTGCTTGAAGACGTTGTCTACCGCAAGATTGGGACCAGCCCGCCCCCAGCTCCCATCGTCCTTAGTGCCAGCGAGATGTTCAAAGGCGTCGCCGATGCAGAGCTAGTGAGCATTCGCGGGCGCCTGCTGAAGCAGACCCACAGCCTACAGCAAGACACGTTCTTGATTGCCGCCGACGACCGCACCTTTGTCGCCATGCTGCCGGTAGACCAAGGGCCGGACAGCCTTACCTCTTTGCGCGATGGCAGCATTCTGGAGGTGACAGGAACCTGCTTCGTCGAGGTGTTCCCAGACAAGACCCCGCGCGCTGTACAAATTCTGCTGCGGTCGCCCAAAGATATCGCAGTCGTGCAGGCAGCTTCCTGGTGGACGGCCGGGCACACAATCGCGGCTCTTGGGACTCTTTTGGTCATGGTAATCGGGGCTTTTGCCTGGATCACCATGCTGCGCCGCCGTCTCCACACGCAGATGACGGCCCTGCAAAAGGCCCGCGAAGAAGCAGCGGCAATCGGCGATCTGGCACGCGCAATGCAGGAGGTGGCCACGCAACGAAAACTCACCTCCAGAGTCTCCGCGGCGGGCAGCGAGCAAATTGCTCAACTCGGAATCGGATTCAACAAAATGCTCTCCCACCTGGAAGAGGTCGACCTGGCGAAAAAGGAAGCCGAGGCAAAACTGCAGCATCAAGCTTTGACCGACGAACTTACCGGCTTGCCCAACCGGCGTTTGTTGTCAGACCGGCTGGCGCACAGTCTTGCGATCGCTGAGCGAGAACAGCGCATTCTCGCACTGCTGTATATCGACCTGGACGGTTTCAAGACGGTGAACGACAGCCTGGGGCACACCGTTGGCGATCTCGTGCTCATTCAAGTTGCACAGCGCCTGGGGGCGCGAATCCGGCAGGCCGACACGCTCGCCCGAATCGGTGGCGACGAGTTCACGGTGGTGCTGACCACACTGCGCGCGGCGAAAGAGGCGGAAATGGTCGCCTCGGGCCTGCTTGAAGCCCTTTCCGAACCGTTTAATATCGAAGGTCACGATATCGTTATCAGCGCAAGCATCGGCATCAGTTTTTTCCCGCAGGACGGCGCCAACTCAGTGAGCCTGATCCAGCAAGCCGACAGCGCAATGTATGCGGCTAAAGGGAGCGGCAAAAACCAGATACAGCGTTTCACGGTCACGCTTGGCTCGCGCGAAGAAGGACCGCATTCGGCGAATTCAGGCTGGTAGCGGCAGTGGTTTGCGCGAGCCGCCCTTGCCAGTGCCACGGTCCAGGGAGAACGCAACCCAACAATGCTGGGGGTCGGCCGAGCGCGGAGCATCGCCGCAAGAAGGTTACGCATCTAACATGGAATGAGAGAGCCTGGGACCAACTCGTCGATTTTCGATCAGAAATATCGAGTCCTTGCGGTTGAGAGCCAACGCTTGATCATCAGGGGAGTCCAGAGCGGGGAAGTATTGACCATCATCAACCCCGAACCTGAGCTTCCTCTCAGTGCAAAAGACTACCCTCCCGGGAAGCTCATTGCTTTGAGTGACCCATCGATCGCGCCTTCCCATTGATATTCCACAGCTTGTGCCGCCCGATGGACCGAACGTTCGTTCAACTAAGTTACCAACTTCCGTGGCACAAACGGGCCATTCACATCCAACCCCTATTTCGATACTTTGATGGTGGACAGACTTTCGGGGGAGGGGCTGTTCTACGATGCGTCCCACGACTCAAACCGAGTCTGGGACGTTTTCGTTTTTGGGGGCAGAAATCCACGCCCTCTTTCCCCATAGGTTACGGTCTTCCCGCCCTATCGCGGCCGCGTGATCGCGCCCTCCGCCGCAGACGCCACCAGCGCCGCGTACTTGGCGAACACGCCCGTGGGGTAACGCGGCTGGGGTGGCTTCCATTTCGCCATGCGCTGCTTGATTTCAGCCTCGCTGATTTCTACTTCCAGCAGACGCTGGTTCACGTCGATGCGAATCATGTCGCCCTCGCGGACCGCGCCGATGGGGCCGCCCAGCGCGGCTTCCGGAGACACGTGGCCCATCATCAAGCCGTGTGTGGCGCCGCTGAAGCGCCCGTCGGTGAGCAGAGCGACCGATCCTCCTAAGCCTTCGCCGACCAGAGCGCCGGTGACGCTGAGCATCTCCCTCATCCCAGGTCCACCTTTGGGCCCTTCGTTGCGGATCACGAGTACATCGCCTGCCTTGATCTTCTTCGACGTCACCGCGGTCATGGCGTCTTCTTCACACTCGAACACTCGCGCCGGTCCGCGATGGCTCAGCCGCTCGTGGCCACTGATCTTGGCCACGCATCCTTCGGGAGCAAGATTGCCTTTCAAGATCACCAGGCCGCCAGTTTTCTTTAGCGGCTGATCGAGCGGCGCGATCACCGGCTGCCCGGCCGTTTCTTTAGCCTGGCTGGCTTCCTCGGCGAACGTCTTGCCGGTTACGGTGAGGGTCGAGCCATCGACCAGATTGCCATCGAGCAGGCGCTTGGCAATCACCGGAATGCCGCCGGCTTTATCGACATCCGCGGCAACATATTTTCCGGAGGGCTTGAGGTCGCACAATAGCGGAGTTCGCTCGCTTACCCGCTGGAAGTCGTCAATCTGCAGTGGCACGCCCATCTCCCGCGAAATTGCCAGCAGATGCAGAACTGAATTAGTCGAACCACCCGTACACGCCACGCCCGCAATCGCATTCTCGAAGGCGGCGCGAGTCAGAATGTCCTTGGGGAAGATGCCTTTCTTAAGTAGATTCATCACTACTTCGCCGCAGCGGAAAGCAATGTCATCCTTGCGCGCATCCATGGCAGGTACGCCGTTGAAGCCCATCGGCGACAGGCCGATCAGCTCCATCACCGTGGACATCGTATTCGCCGTATATTGCCCTCCGCAGGCTCCCGAGCTGGGACACGCCACATTTTCCAGCTCCTTCAGATCGGCATCGCTCATTTTTCCGGCGGCGTTCGCTCCCACGGCTTCGAATACGTCCTGAATGGTGACGTCTTTCCCTTTGTAAACTCCGGGCGCGATGGTGCCGCCATACAGCACCATGCCCGGAAGATTCATTCTCGCCAAGGCCATACCCGCCGCAGGGATGGTCTTATCGCAGCCCACGACGCAGACCACGGCATCGAACATCTGTCCTCGGCAAACCAGTTCGATAGAGTCGGCAATCACCTCGCGGCTTACCAGCGACGCCCGCATGCCTTCGGTACCCATGGTCTGGCCATCCGAGATGGCAATGGTGTTGAACTCCATGGGGGTGCCCCGGCCGCGCGAATGCCCTCCTTGACCTTCGCCGAAAGACGGCGCAGGTGGAAGTTGCAGGGCATGGTTTCGATCCAGGTGTTGGCGACGCCAATGATGGGACGGCTGAGGTCGGCGTCGGTAAATCCAACCGCCTTGAACATAGCCCGGGATGGGGCGCGGTCGCGCCCGTCGGTGATGCCACGACTGCGATGCTTGAGATCCATAGCTTAAAAGACTACGACAAGCAGCGCGAGATGACAAAGAGAGCGTTCTCGTTGAAGGGTGTGCGGCGTCTTCGCGGCCTCTGCTTCATGGCGAGCCACGCCATGGCGGCTGCGTCCCTGATGGGATGGTATTTCTATTCCCGACGATTCAATGCGTCCCGGGAGAGCGTGGAGTGGGACCGGGCCGGGTGCAGCCGGGGCGCGCTGCCGGGTCGGACCCCGCTTGCGGGAAAGTATCCAAGCGGATACAATGAGGGCAGTCTGAATACCCTGCTTCTATCGTCCGATTTCGACGCGTGGCTCTTGCATCTGGCCGACCAAAAAGCCAAAGCCAGGATCCTGGCGCGCCTCACTAGCGCGACGTTTGGAAATTTCGGCGATTGCGGGCCGGTTGGCGAAGGCGTTTCCGAGATGCGTATTCATGTCGGACCGGGATATCGGGTTTATTACACGCGAACGGGATCAACCGTCTACGTTTTGCTGACTGGCGGCGTAAAGACCTCCCAGACGAAAGACATCGCTGAAGCGAAAAAAATGGCTCGCGCGCTCAAAAAGGCGAAACGATGAAGAAAAAGAAAACAACTTACAAACCATTCGACTCGGCAGTGTATCTCGACAACGATGCGGTGATTGCTGAATACCTTTCAGCGGCTGCCGAAGACCCAAACCCCGCAGTATTCGTCGCCGCGCTGGGTGACGTGGCCAAAGCACGTGGCATGGCGCAGATCGCCAAAGACGCAGGACTGGGCAGGGAGAGCCTGTACAAGACGCTAAGTGCAGGCGCGCACCCGCGTTTTGAAACTATCAATTCAATCCTGCAAGCTCTCGGCGTGAAGTTCGCTATCGTTGCCGAACGCGAGAGTTAGGCTGAACCAATGCCTTACCGTGTAAGGATTCCGTGACCGATTAACGTCAAGTCCCCGCCCAAGAAGCTTGGACAAGGCACAGTCGGGAGCTGATGGATAGAAGTCGCCTGGGCCACCCGCCGCCTTGGGTGAGCCACGTTTCAGGATACGTTCTGATCGTCGGCGAATGTAACGGCTTGATCCATGGTGCGGAAGCACACCACGGGAGTCTTGGAGCCTCTCTCGAATTTGCTAACCACGTAGAAACCCCGCTGTGTTGTCCCCCGAAACTCAACAAGAGCTTCCAGACTGTCTTGACCGTGAACCCAAGCAATGACTCGACGCGGCAGCTCAGGTGGGCAATCCAGAAATGCGTATTCAATCCTCTTTGCCATTGTGATTCTTAACCGCCGTCATGATCTTAAGTTCCATTCGTTTATTCTCAGCCGGTCACGGAAGTAACAGCAAGTTACGATGGTCACCTGGACTGCGGGGGCTCACCGCTCACGCCCAACGGGGTGACCCAGGTCTCCAAACACAAACGTACGGAACCTGGGTCACCAGCACTTTTGAGTGTCATATACTTATATTTAGGCCGAAAAGGTGCACCTTACGCCATGAAACTTTTCGTTGCCCTGTTGCTTGTTACTTCAGCAGTATGTCAGACGCGGCAATTGACCACGGGATTATTACGACGAGCTATACAAGGCAGGAGGACTCGACAATTTTGTCGATCAGTACGTATGTTTTCGAGACGACAACGCACCAACCTTCTTCTTACTGAGTGATGGCAAAGCCATCAGAGAGTTGTTATCCACACATGATGGCTCCAAGGGGCTGCCCTTCGAAGCTCAAAAAGAGTTGAAGAAAAACTTCCTAATTGTCCGTTCGTACCACAAAGGCGTCGTCAATGAGCGTGAATTTCTGGATCCTTACAAACAAGGGGTTTGGACAGAGGAAATATCGAGCGCAACAGGAGTAATCCAGGTAAGCCTCCGGGTGAACTGGGACACGCTACGATACTTGATGACCGTGAACGTAAAAGGGGAATTCAGTTCCTACGATCAAGCCGGCAAGTGCGAGAGTGTAAAGCCTGACATTCTTCAGCATGGAGCAGAAGAGCTTAAGAAGCTGAAATGAACCTTAGTGCTCCATTCCGATTTGCAGCCCTCACAGCTCCAAGCGGATATATCGACCATTACAGCCTAAATAGCTAAAGTAGTAATTAGAGAGGAATCATGCCCGCCGGTGACAAACTCCGCGCCTTGGTTACCGCCACTGAGGCAAAGAATGCATTTGCGCCCTGCTGGAGAAGGCCATGCAGGGTGGCGTCGTCGTGATCACAAAGCACGATGCGCCCAAAGCCGTCCTGATCTCCATGGAGGAGTACACCGCCCTGTCCAACGCCTCCGAATCCAGCATCAATAGCCTGAGCGCTGAATTCGATTCACCTCTCATGCGCGGGCAGGGGCCGAAAGCCCGGAGCGCGATGAAGCGCGCTTTCCGCGCTTCGCCCAAGCAGTTGGGAAAAGCCGCAGTCATCGCCGCACGGAGACGTGGCTAAGCCGTCAGCGGTCCGTTGCATCTATATGCTGGGCGGGGCACCCCGGTTCTGGTGGGAACGGCCTGAACCTTACGCCCTGGCAGCGCGGGAGACGTCGTGCGAGGGGCCTACAGCCGGCGTCGGCCGGTGCGGGCCTGCGGACCAGAGGCTATCGGGGTCCGCGATGTCCTCCACCACGGAGCTGCGAACTTCGGTTACATCGACAATGGCATACCAGTCGCGGCGCAACTGGCCGGCCTGCTTCGAGCTTACTTCGAGCAGCAGAGTGGCTTTGTGCAACTCTCCCATGG
The DNA here is from genome assembly GCA_963735545.1 of uncultured Acidobacteriaceae bacterium. GTDB lineage: Bacteria > Acidobacteriota > Terriglobia > Terriglobales > Acidobacteriaceae > PALSA-270. The sequence continues at coordinate 191,174 of CAVTLU010000012.1, read as the reverse complement.
GCTCGGCCTGCGCCTGGACGTAGGGCATATCCAGTGCGCGGCGTGAAACCGCATTCAGAATGCGCATCAGCGTGCCTTGCGTATTGCGGTAGTAGATATGAAATGCCTGCATCGTTTCTCCTTAAGTAGCGCCGGCGTCCCGCCGGCTGTCGCCCGGGCAACTTGCCCGCGCCCGGCCCAGAGGGCCGGCGGACCGGATCAAAGACCCGGTCCCGCACCAAGTAATCATTCCTCTTCGAACAACATCTCGGACAGCGCTGCCCCCGCCGGTACCATGGGATACACATTCGCTTCCGGCTGGCATTCGAACACCAGCAACTCCGGCTGCGCCGAGTGTATAAACCGATCTAGCGCGTCTCCAGTAGCCTCGGTCACCGGGAACTCGCGCATGGCGCTTTCGCTCAAGTTCTCGGCGTGGATCTTGTAAGCCTTGGCAATTTCCACGAAATCCGGGTTGTCGCTCAAGTCGGTTTCGGCGTAGTTGCGCTGATAGAAGAGCTGCTGCCACTGCCGCACCATGCCCAGATACTTGTTGTCGACGATGACCATCTTGATCGGCAGCGACAGCCGATGGACCGTGGCCAGCTCCTGAATATTCATCTGAAAGCCGCCGTCGCCCGAGACGCAAAGCACGGTGGCATCCGGCTTGGCCAGTTGGACGCCGATCGCCGCCGGCAGAGCGAAGCCCATCGCACCCAAGCCGCCAGACGTGATGAAGCCGCGCGGAGAATCTGAGTGGTAGCGCTGCGCCGCCCACATCTGATGCTGGCCTACGTCGGCGAGGATGATGCTGTTCTCCGGCAGGCGGCCGAAAAGTTCGTCGAGAAAACGGATGGTGGGCTGCGCTAATCCTCGGGGATCAAGCTCAGCGCGTTCCGCTCCTCCGGCGACGGCCCGCCAGCCGCTCCAGTCAGGAAGAGTCACGCCCTCCAGCGCAGCATGAAATGCGGGAACGGTTTCGGCCAGGTCGCCAATCACCGGCAATTGACACTGCCGAACTCGGTCGAGCTGCCCGGGATCGATTTCGAAGTGCACAATGCAGGCATCGGGCGCAAAGCGCGTGGGGTCGCCGGTGACGCGGTCGTCGAGGCGCGCGCCCAGCACCAGCATCAGATCGGTTTCATGCAGCGCCATATTGGCGGCGCGCGTGCCGTGCATCCCGACCATGCCGAGGTAGTAAGGCGCCTCAGGTGTAATCGCTCCGAGGCCGTGCACCGTGGCGAAAGCCGGAATCTGCAGCCGGTCGAGCAGGCGGCGAAGCTCAGCGACAGCGCCGGAAAGCTTTACCCCGGCGCCGACAAGCGCAATCGGCTTCTTCGCTTTCTGCAACATGCCGACGAGCGTTTCGGGGAAAGCGCACTTTCCATTCGTCTCGGCTGCTTTGGCCGGAGACGTGAACTTTACCGGCCCAGCAAACTCCATCTTCGCTTTCAGAAGGTCGGTGGGAATATCGATGATCACCGGCCCCGGCCGCCCGCTGCGCGCCCAGTAGAATCCCTCAGCAACAACCGCGGGAATCTCCTCGATGGTCTTAACCAGCCGGCTCCATTTCGTGAGCGAAAGGGTCAGCCCGAAGACGTCGGTTTCCTGGAAGGCGTCGGTGCCGATCATTGCCGTGCGCACCTGGCCGGTGACGCAGACCAGCGGCACCGAATCCATCTTGGCGTCGGCGATGCCGGTGACCAGGTTGGTAGCGCCGGGACCGCTGGTAGCCATGGCCACGCCGGTTTTGCCGGTCGCGCGTGCATAGCCCTCGGCGGCAAACACAGCGCCCTGCTCGTGGCGGGTGAGGATGTGGCGCACGCCGCTGCCGTCCAACGCGTCGTACAGCGGCATGATCGCGCCGCCGGGATAGCCGAACACCAGGTCTACGCCCTCGGCGCGCAGACACTGCAGAACGATCTCGGCTCCTCTAAGCATTGACCACCTTAGGCTGCGGTGTCTCGGCCGGCTTCTTCTCCTTGCCTTTGGGCAGCCACGACATCATTCCCCGCAAGCGGGCGCCGACTTCTTCCACGGGATGGTTCTTCTCGGCCTCGCGCAGCGCGGCGAAGTTCTTTCCGCCACTCTTGTGCTCTTCCACCCACTCGCGGGCGAAGGCGCCGCTCTGAATGTCGGCGAGAATCTTCTTCATAGCGGCGCGGGTTTCGTCGCCCACAACTCGTGGACCGCGAGTCAGATCGCCGTACTCAGCGGTGTTGGAGATCGAATAACGCATCCGGTTGAGCCCGCCGTCGTAGATCAGGTCGACGATCAGCTTCACCTCGTGGATGCACTCGAAATACGCGATCTCCGGGGCATAGCCGGCGTCGACCAGCGTTTCGAACCCCTTCTTCATGAGCGAGGTCAGGCCGCCGCAGAGCACAGCCTGCTCGCCGAAGAGGTCGCTCTCGGTTTCTTCTTTGAAGGAGGTCTGCAGAACGCCGGCGCGAGTGGAGCCGATGCCGTAGGCGTAGCACAACGCATATTCCTGGGCGCGGCCGCTGGCATCCTGATGGACCGCCAGCAACGACGGCACGCCGCGGCCTTCCACATACACCCGGCGCAGCAGGTGGCCCGGACTCTTGGGCGCGATCATGACCACGTCAACGTCGGGCGGCGGCACGATGGTTTTGAAATGGATGCTGAAGCCGTGCGAGACGCCGAGAATCTTTCCGGCGCGCAGATGCGGCTTGATCGACGCCTCGTAGAAATCGGCCTGGGTCTCGTCCGGGGTAAGGATCTGAATCCAGTCGGCGCGCTTGGCGGCTTCGGACGGGGAGACGACGGTCATGCCGTCGGCCTTGGCCTGTTGCGCGCTGGCGCGGTCCGGGTCGAGGCCGACAATGACGTCGTAGCCGCTGTCGCGAAGGTTCTGGGCCTGGGCATGGCCCTGGCTTCCGTAGCCTAGGACCGCGATGATTTTGCCCTTCAGTGCCTCAGGATTTGCTCCCTGCTCGTAGAAAACGGTGGACAAGATGTTTCTCCTAGATTGAAAACGGAAGGCTTGTTAGCCATCTGTTTTCTTTAACCTACGGCGATTGCTGAAGTCGTCCGGAGGGCCACAGCCAAACCGACCGGTCGGTCAGTTTCGAAATGGTAGCTGCGCCGTGAGGCTTATGTCAAGGCAAAAAACCGCCCACTTCGAGGTGCCATCTCCGATACCTTGTAGAGCCTATCCTCTGCGAAGGACGCGAAGAACGCCGAGAGGCCTTCGGCGCGGAGCCCGTTCCAATAATCCCCCGCTGAATGCCTGGATTGGCAATCCAGCTTCGGCGTATATGCTGTCCGCCTAGTGACTCGCGAAACTGCCACCGACTCCCGCCAGGAAATCCTGCGGGCGGCGGCCCGCCTGTTCCAGCGGCAGGGTTACGATGCGACCTCGATGAGTGACGTCGCCGCCGCCCTTAAGCTGAGCAAGGGCGGCCTGTATCACCACTTCCAGAGCAAGGACGAAATCCTCTTCAACCTGATGGACCATGCCATGGACATCACTCAGGAGCGTGTACTCGACCGGGTGGCCGGCATCGCCGACCCCGAGGAGCGTCTGCGGAAACTAATCCAGCTGCATATCGCGGTCGTGCTCGGCGAGCGCGACCGCGAAATCACCGTGATGCTGCATGAGAACCACCCCCTGCCGCCGCCGCTTCGCCGGCACATCAATGCGCGGAAGAAAGAGTACGTCCACTTCGTGGAGAACCTGATTGCCGAGGTACAAAACGTCCGCGGCGCCAAGGGTGAAGTCCATCCTCGCGCCGCTGCCTTTGCCCTGCTGGGGATGATTAATTGGATTTACCAGTGGTATCGGCCCGAAGGGGCGCTTCAACAGGAACACTTGACCCAGCAATACACCGAAATTTTCTTTTCTGGCGCGTTTCGGTGAGAGTGCTGGCTTTCTGAATCAGGCTGGAGAACGAATTTGCCGACCTTTTTTGACCTTACTCACCTTGAATCATGGCGGGCGCGAGAGGCCAAGCCGTATCTCGAATTTCTTCGCGTTCCGGCCATGAGCGCGGGGCTCTATGTGCTGCCGGCCGGGGGTACCGATCGGCAGCCACCGCACAAAGAAGACGAGATGTATTACGTCATCCGCGGACGGGCGCGTATGCAGGTTGGTTCGGAGGATCAGGCTGTGAGTTCAGGCAGAGTGGTGTTTGTGGGAGCCGAGGTGGAGCACCGTTTTTACGATATTGAGGAAGAGTTGGCCGTTCTGGTGTTCTTCGCGCCTGCGGAGAGCTAAATCGCGCCTGGCGTTAGAGAGCCAATCCCAGGGTCTTCTTTGCGTCCCCTGCCGCAAAGGACGCAGAGAACACCAGTTCCAGAGTAGCCCTCTAAACCTGCACTCCGGCGCTGGCCGCATGCTTATTGGGAATCCAGTAGACCTCTTCCTTCAGTACTTCCTTGGTGAAGCCGATCCGGTGCAGGATTCCCTTACCATTCTCGATCATCTGCGGATGGCCGCAAATGTAGCCTACGGAATTGGTTCCGTTCAGTCCCCACAAATCAGTGTACTTGCGAAGAAGTTCATCCACGCGGCCGATCTCGCCTCGCCAATTGGCATCGTCCCAGGGACGGCTGATCGTGGGCACAAATTTCAGCCAGGGAACTTCGTCCGCGAACTTCCGCAACTCCGCGTCGTAGCCCAATTCCCAGGAGCGGCTGGCGCCCTCCAAGAGAAAAAGTTTGTGACTGCCGTCAAAGCGGCCTTCCTTCCAGTCGCGGTAAAGCGTACGGACATAACTTACGAAGGGAGCAACGCCGGTAACGGTCGAAACCAGCAGATGATTGGTACGGCCCCCCTGAGTGTCGAGCGTGAATCGCCCTTTGGGGATTTTGCGCATGAGCATTTCGTCCCCGACCTGCATTTTGTGAAGCCGCGGGGTCAGCTCGCCCTGCGGAACCAATTCGAAGAAGAACTCAATTTCGTTCTCGTAGGGCGAGGAGGCGATGGAATACGGCCGCTCCGAGCGCTTGTGCATTCCTTCGACGCCGAGGGTAGCGTACTGCCCGGGAGCGAATTTGAACTCGCCCGACGGCTGAACCCGCAGCATCCACAGATCGGGAGCGAAGTCCTTCCGCTGGGTGATCTTCGCGCGGTAAAACTTGTCCTCAGAAGTGGTCATTTCCAGCCAGCCTCGGCAACATTAGAGGTTTATAAGGTTTTCTAGTTTACAGGACTCGGGGGACAGGGTTAGGTTACTTTCGACCCGAGCGTTTACTGAACGGCGACGCCTACGGAGCTGCCGTACAGGACGGTGGCGCGACCATGGACTTTTGAACCACCGGCGGCTGCCTCAGACTATCCAAGTCTCGCAAGAGCTTTTCCCAGGCGTTCTTGTCTTTCTTGGTGGCAATGGGTGCGTTCAGATCAGCGTAGAAATGGAGCAAGTTGTCGCGCAGTTCAGCGGGCACTGGCGTGGACGTTTTCCCAACAAGATCGTCGAGTAGCCGGGCATAAGTTACGTCAGCCAGCGAATATTCTCCCGCCGCGGTGTCGCGACCGGTATCGCAGTCGCGGTCAGGCAGGTCGAGCTTGCCCGTACGAAGTTGTTGCAGCAGGCCGGAATAGTTTTGGACGGTTTGATCGACGCTCTTGATATACATGTCTTCCGTCTGCCTGGTAGGGATCTTGAAGTTCACCGCTTTGAATGGGCCTACCTTGGGCAGCAGCTTCAGGAAAAACGCGAGAATCCGTGTACCAATTCCCGGCTTGCGATAGATCGTTCCCCACTCTTTCTGATAGCCGGTGCGGGAAAGATAGTAGAGGAATTGTTTCTTATTGAAATTGGGGGTTTCTTTCACGATGTCGTCATGGCGGGAGAGCAGGGCGACGCGCGTCATCTCGGGGATTATCTTGCTGACGCCACGCCGGTAGCTGCCGATGGCTAAATCCACGCTTCCGAAAATATCTTCCAGTTTGAGGCCGTAGGTCTCCAGGAAAGCTCTCTCGAGTAGTGGCTTCGAAACTTCGAAGCCAATGAAGTCATGGTAACGATCCGAGGTATAGCGGTTCCTGGCCACTTGAACCATGTCGAAGCCGAACTCGGTGCGGATGTGGGCCTTAGCGTCGTCCGCGTAAGTGACTTCCTCGCCGTACTTTTTTCTTAGTTTCGGAAACTCGATTCCCGTTATCCGGTTGATGACGGGATGGCCGCTGTTGTCGGAGGCGTAATGAGCCAGGGCGCCCAGGGCGAAGGCATACTCGTTGAGATCGGAGCTGTCTTGCAGAAGAGCTTCAACGAAGTCGCCGCTGCGGACGTAGTGCACCAGATCGCTGAAATACTTGTCGCCAAATGGGTAATAGCCCATGTCCTGAATGACGGATCCACCGTAGGCAAAGCCGTGGGCTTGGCGTAGGTCGTCCTCGGTCGCGGCCGGAAAACGCTTCAGGAGCAACGGTTGAATTTGGTCTTTCCACAGCAGATCGACGATCTGTTCATGGGTTAGAACCGAATAGCCGACTAGAGCGTTGGACGCCAGCAACACGAACAACAAGAGCGCGCTGGCCGCCCTCACCGGGATGTTGCGGCAAATTTGCATGCGAATGAGCTGGGGCGACAGGCTGCCAGCCGGTTTATTGGCTCACCACCAGCACGACAAAGCTGTCCGGGAGAATGGCCGGACGGGGACGCGGTTGATCGGCAGTGGGCGCCGGCGGCGGCCCGAATTGCGCGGTTACGACAAACACCCGATGCGTTTTCGAGTCGAGCGCCATGGTGCGCGCGCCTCTTTGCGTGGGCGCATTTTCCGCCACGCTAAACTTGGCCGGCGAGTCTTCTTTAATGACGGTAAGTGTGCCCTCGCCGCAGGAGGCGAAGGCGAGTCCGGTGTCCGCGTCGAAGCTCGTGGCGTCCACTCCGCTTCCGATCGGCAGCGTGGTGATGACTTTGCCGCTGTCCGCGTCCACAACGGCCATTACTTTGTTCTCGCAACCGGAAAACAAGCGGCGATGCTTGCGGTCAATCGCCAGGCCCGAAGGCGACTCACAAGGCGCCAGGGGCCAACTCGCTTTTACCTCCAGCTTGACCGGGTCGATCGCTGTTAATTCACTCTTGTCTTCGATGTTGACGAAAACTCCTCCCTTTTCGTCACTGACCGCGAATTCGGGTTTGCCGTCCAGTTTGATCGTCCCCAAAACTTTGCCGGTGGCGGCATCGATGGCGGTGGCATCATGGCTTCTGCCGTTGAAAGTGAACACCCGCTTGCTGGCGGGGTCGTAGAGTATGGCGTCGGGATTGTCACCGGTCTTGACCTTAGTAATGGGTTTCAGCGTCTTCAAGTCAAAGATGGTGGCCATGCCTTCGCGCCCATCGCTGATGAAGCCGCGCCCAAATTCCGGGGCCAGCGCGATGCCATGGACACCGGGAGTATCAGGAATGTCGCCCAGCAGCTTTCCGGAATCCGCGTCGACCACGATTACATGCGTGCCGCGCGAGATGTAGAGTTGCCGCGATGTGCTGTCGACCAAAAGGTAGTCCCAGCCGCCTTCTCCCCCGAGCTTATAGGTCTTCGTCACGTGATAACCGGGATCTGCGGCGAGGGTAAAGACGGTCGAGAGAAGAACGACTAAACCGGCTGCCAAAGAAGGACGCTGCATAGGGAGTCTCCGCTTCGTAAAATTGCTAGTACGAATCACTTTCAGATGCTGGACTCGGCCCGAACGTAACTTTATCGTATTTGGCGGCGTCTTTAGACTTTCTCTGTGGATTTGCCCACTCGCGACCCGCTACAGGATCCGAAGCCCGACTACGGCTCCCTGGGACCTGGTTCTAATCTGACTCCGGGCCGGCCCGTGGGCCCGTCTGGGGGGCGTTGGCGAGTGCTAGCCGCCCTGGCCATAGGCGTACTGTGCGCGTTGCTCTTTGTCGCCCGCGGAACGGCGTGGGAGGCAGTCTCGCAGCTTCTCAGCGTGCGGGGAAAGCCCGAACCGGCTTCGGGCGCAGTCTTATCCGACCACGAAATTGAGCGACTTGACCGGGCAAGCCCCCAGAGCCAAGCGGAACTTCTCCTGGAGCGCGCGATCAATCACCATCAAGGGGCAAGCGATCAGCTCGCCGCCCGAGTGGACGGCTGGCATGGGAAACTCAAGTCCACGTCGGCATTGCAATCTCTGATCAGCACCGCGTTGAACTCGGACGATCTGCGAGTGCGCGCAGCCGGCATCGAGGTGGACCTGGCAGCCCTGAACGTGGGAAAGACTGAGCTAAGCGCCGATCGGCTGGCGCCGCAAGCGGAATCCGGGAGCCAGGCGGAGCGGGTGTGGGCTCTGTGGATGCTCGGATTGCTAGGCAACCTAGGGGTTGAGCCGGGACGCGCAGGAGAGATACTGATAAGACAGCTGCATGATTCGAACACTAACATTCGCTACTGGGCCATCGAGGGGCTGGCCTACCTGGGGACGGATGACAGCATCGCACCGCTTCTGCAAGTCTTACACGATGATCCCTCGCCCATGATTCGGGAGCGTGCCGCCTGCAGTCTGGCGCAGTCCGGCATGCTCAGTGAAAAGCAGCGCCGCAGTGCGATCCCTCAATTGCTGGACTTCGCCGAAGATGAATCGCTGGATGCCCAGACTCACACCTGGGTCTATCAGGCCCTGCGCGACATCACCGGGCAGAGTCTGCCGAACGACCCCACCGCCTGGAGAAACTGGTACAGTACGGCGGGACACTAAGGACAGAATTCCTCTTTCCTGGCCTGTAGCCTCAATCATTTGGAGATGACCCGTTGAAGATTCTGATCACGGGAGCGTCTGGCAATTTGGGTTCCCGCGTAGCCGGGCACTTGATGAAGCGCGGATATGAGCTGCGTCTGCTCCTGCACAAGTCTTCGTTGCCATTCGATATTTCCGGGCAATCGAACGTTTCCGTTGTTCGCGGCGACCTCAGCCGCGCTCAGACACTGGCTGAGGCTTGCGCTGGAATGGACTGCATCGTTCATCTCGCGGGTGTTCTTTTCTTCCCGCTACCGGAACGTTTCTTGCCTCAGACCAACGTGGGGTATGTCAGGAACCTGGCGGAGGCTGCGCGGGCCGCAAGAGTAGGCAAGTTCGTTCTCGTCAGCTTCCCCCATGTGGAGGGCATGACCACGCCCGAGCGCCCGGCTAGCGGACGACTCGACGCCGTTCCCGACGTAGTGCATTTCCGGACTCGCCTCGAAGCCGAAAAATACCTGCTCGAGAGTAGCCAGGGGACGGCCATGACTCCGGTAGTGTTTCGCGCGGGGATTGTTTACGGCAAGGGCATCAAGCTAATCGAAGGGGCGCGCTGGATGTTACGCCACCGCCTGATGGCGATCTGGCGCCGGCCGACGTGGGCGCACCTGATCGCAATGCCGGATTTCCTGGCCGCTCTGCAGTTGGCAGTTGAAAACCGCAACGCCAGCGGAATTTATCAGGTCTGCGACGATGGTCCGCTGCTGCTGCAAGACTTGGTCGACCAGTTGGCCGACTATTGGGGCTACCCGCGCCCCTGGCGATTGCCTGAGATTGTGTTTCACCTCGCAGGCACGGTCTGCGAAATGGCGGCTTTGATCTTCCGCACAGCGGCTCCGCTGAACCGGGATATCGTCAAGGCCGGTATGACCTCGTGTGTGGCCGATAATTCGCGGATGAAGCGCGAAATGCTACCGGTCCTTGCCTATCCCACCATTCAAGAAGGAATGCAGATTCTGTAGGAGCAGACTTCGCCGGCTACAGACGGGAACGGCATGACTCGAGGTCATGCCGTTCCAGAACCGACCATTGCCATTCCAAGGTTCGAAGCGGCGAGGTATCTACTGTCTGCCGACGCTAGTAGAAAGCGGATTTCTCGCTCCGCTCGAAATAACAAATCTAGAAGCAGTCTGAAACCTTTCATGCATCCCATTCCACCAGTCACTCCGCCATCTTGGCCACGTGCAGGTCGAATCCCGTCTTCGGCAGCAAAGACGTCAATTCGAATGCTCGGAAGCCCTCGCCGGTGATCTCAGTATGACGATAGAGGCCGGGTTCGCTCTCCACGGTCTCGCGCTTTCCATCCATTTCGTCGAGAAACCTCTCCGCTGCGGTGACGGTTGCCTCCTTCGTAATGGTCCGAGCCACGACCGCCTCGGCTGCGTAGGAGCGCACCAGCTTGGGCCAATATTTTTCCAGCAGGCTGGTGCTCGCGAAAACGTCAGCCCAGATGATCTCGCCGTTCACCGCCACCACCACGCCGACGGCATTCTTGTCGCGCAGTTCGTGGATCAGGCTCTGATAGCTGTGCTGAATGGGCTCCGCCACCGCGTCGACTTGCTGCTTCACGGCCGCGTTGTCCATCACGCGGGCGTAGGAAGTAGTGCCTCCGATCGCGGCCGCCGCGGACGGACTCGCTACCGCCAGGTTGGACGACATTTCCGCCTGTTGCTTTCTTACCTCAGACCAGACTTGCCCCTGGTCCTTCGCCCCCATGGCCTTGGCGCGGACTGCCGGTTGCGCCATGGAGTAGCCCAGGGAACCGAACTTGGCCGAAGCGCCGGTCCAGCGGCCCGGCTCAACGCAGAAGACGCTCAGATCGATGGGATCGCTCTCGGCCGGCACGATGCGATCTTTGCCGATCACGCGGTCTTGCTTTCCTCCGGTGACGATCTCCCCTGCAAGCAAAATCAGCGGACGTTTCGAGTTGTTCACCAAAACCAATTGGTTCACCTGCGCGCCTTCGTGGGAAATGGGGATGCCCTGGCGGCGCATCAGGGGCTGCACATTGCCCGATTCGGTTACCACTACTTCGCCGGACCGCACCCCTTCATCGAGAGTGAGGAATTCATGGGTATCGTGGGAAGTAGCGGCAACAACAGGGAATACGGTCAAGTTACCTTGCCGGATGGGGTCTAAGACTTTGTAACCCAATGTCAGCGGAGGAGTTCCGCCGGCCTTCGCGGTGAAGCGCGGGAACCATGCCATCGCTGTAATGCCTCCGAGTACCAGAATTGGAATCCAAACTTTGAAGCTCATAAGGTTTCTCCTGTAGCGCCGCGATGGAGCGACGGGCGGTCCTCGCCCGTCAGACCACTGGCCTCTGCCCGCGCAGCGCAATGCCCGCGCGACAGCCGGCGAGACGCCGGCGCTACTGGTTGAACGGAAATTCCTCGCTTCTTGCATCCAAAATATTGATACGATCCACGGTGGCTGCCTCCGTTATGCCGACCCCGAGTGTCCAATCCGTTGTGGGCTTTCCTTCGGGGGCGGAGTCTGTGATGGCAGACATCTATCGAAAGAGCGGTGGCGCGGAGTTTGGACTGAGCCGCGAGCAGTTCGACGCAGTGCTGAAAGAAATCGCCGCCAAGTACCTGCCGGCTGAGGCGGGACAACAAGAGTGCTGCGAACTCTATGCCAGCTTGCGGGCCGAGGAACTCGCGCTCGCCCGGGCCTGTGCCGCGGGCCACGAACGCGCCTGGGAGATTTTTTTGCGGCGTTACCGCGTCAAGCTGTACGACATGGCAGTCAGCATTACTCGCGAAGATTCATCGGCGCGCGATCTGGCCGACTCCATCTATGCCGATCTTTATGGCACGGAAACCCGCGACGGCTGCCGGGTTTCGAAGCTGGCTTCCTACACCGGTCGCGGTTCGCTCGAAGGGTGGCTCCGCACGGTGATGTCGCAGGAACACGTGAATCGCTATCGCAAGCGGCGGCGATTGGTAAGTCTCGACGAAGAGAATGAGAATGGTGAACGCTTTGCGGCCCCTGATCCCGCGCCGGTGTCGGCAGTTGATCCCAGAGTAGAGAAGGCGACCGATGAAGCCCTGGCTGCGCTGGACGTCGAGGAACGGCTTCATGTTGGCGGCCTACTACCTCGACGGCCGTACCCTGGCTGAAATCGCGCGATTGCTGGGAGTGCACGAATCGACCATCAGCCGCAAGCTGGATAAGTTGGCCAAGGGGTTGCGCAAGCAGATTGTTGCCGCGCTGCTCGGCACCGGCATGTCTCGCCGCCAAGCCGAGGAAGCCATGGAAATCGATGTGCGCGACCTCACCGTGAATATTGGCAAACACCTGGCGCAAAAAACCGATGGCAAAGCGTTCCCTAAGGAAGGGCCGGGCGCGCAGGTGGGAGACGGAGCGGGATTGTAGGGAATGAAAAGTCTATTCACCACGGAGGCACGGAGACACGGAGAAAATCTTTTGAATGTCTCCGTGCCTCCGGGTGGAATTCTGTAAGAGTCGCTAATGGAACAGCTCCCCAAAATCGTGCGCCAGCGGTTGCAAGCAACGCAGCAGGCCGAGGGTCATCCGGATGCGGATCTGCTCACCGCATTTGGCGAGCAGTCGCTCGGAGCGCGGGAACGCGGCATGGTCATGGAGCATCTGGCCCAGTGTGTCGATTGCCGGGAGACTTTGGCGCTGGCTCAGCCGCAACTCGAGCTTGTGCAGGTGGCTGCTGCTGCGCAGGCGCGCTCCCCATGGTTTCGAGGATCGATGTTGCGCTGGGCGGCAGCGGCGGCTTGTGTTCTAGTGATCGGCGGGGTGGCAACGCTTCACCGTCGCGAGCAAGCGAAGTTTTCAAATCCTCCTAAAGACGTGCAGTCCGGCGAGGTCGCGACGCTCAAGTCGCTCGAAACCGACGCAAGCGCAGGAAAGAAACCGGCAACTATGCAGCGTGCCATCCAGGAGACCTCTTCAGCCGCCAATGCCAAGCAGCAGTCTGGGATTGCCGCAGCTTCCCCAGGGGTTGCGCAACAGCGCGCCCAGGCCAAAGCGATGGAGAAGAGAATCTTGGCGGAGCCGCTGATGTCTGGTCCGAACGGACGAACCGTGGGAGCGATCGGAGGGACCGCGGGGGCAATCGGGGCTAGGCCGCCGGCACCGGTCGCTCCGCCGCTACCCTCGTCCAAGACCGAGAGCCTCCGGGCGATGGCCGCATACCAACAGCAGAAAGAACAGCGGGAGAGCGCGCAAGCCGCGATAGCAAAGGATCTTGGCGCAAAACTAAACGTACCCCAAGCCGCCAAACAGAACGACCAGGTCACGGTCGCGCTGGCGCCCCCTCCGGAGACAGTTGAGCCCAAAGCGAAACCGCCGGCCGCCAAAAGCGCACCTGCTTTTGTTGCGGATAATTCGTCAGCCGCGACTGCGGAAACAACCTTTCGCTCCGAGCGGCAGAAGAGCGCACTGAAAAAGGGGACAATGCAGATCGCGGCAAGCTTTATTACGCCGCAGTGGACGCTCTCATCGGACGGCAAGTCTCTGATGCGCTCTCTCGATGAAGGCAAGACCTGGGACATGATTCCGGTCGCCGGCGAGGCAATCTTTAGGGCCGTTGCCGCAATCGGGCCGGAGGTGTGGGTCGGAGGCGCCGGCGGCGTGCTCTATCATTCCTCCGATGCCGGTCGCCAATGGGCGACGGTAAAACCGGTTTGTGACGGCAAGGTCCTCGCAGCCGACATCGTTCGCATCGAGTTCCCCGACGTCCAACACCTCCAGCTTACGACGGCGACCGGGACGATCTGGACCACGAGCGATAGCGCGCTCACGTGGGAAGAAAAGAAGTAATAGCGCCTTGCTGGAAGATTCGGGAAGGGTACGAGTTTTCTCCGCGCCCTTCGCGGCCGTTCTCCGCGGCCTCCGCGATTTAAGATTTTGCCTTCGCACGAAGATGCCGAAACCCACCCTCCCTGTTGGCACGCCCCGAAGTCTCAATTCCATGATGGGCCGAAAGCTGCCGAGCAGAACTTCTCCTGTACCGACAAGACTTTAGCGGAGAGGTGCGCCAGACTCAGCTCATTCCCGGACCTATGTGGGAATGATTACCGCTGAAGTGACGAAGAATTACTGAAGTGACGTTTACGCCGGGCACCGGTCAGGCTACCATCCGGATTGTGTTTGGCAGTTCTGGGGGAGGGCTGCCGGAGGGCGTCCTGAACTTTGCGTTCAGGGCGCTTTTTTATTGGGCGCTGGAAGCCCAGGACCCGAGGTTACTCCTTTGCGACTTCACGACCCTGCCTAGCATCAAATGCAAGTGGTACGATAGAGTACACAGCGGTAGGGTGGTGGCGCTCACACTGAGTTTCGCCTGCGGGAGATTGCCGCAGGCTTTGTTGTGAGCGACTTGCAGAAGGGGAGAAAATGGCAAGCAACTCAATTTTTGAAATCAACGACGCTAATTTCGACCAGGACGTGCTGAAGTCGGATCAGCCGGTCCTGCTGGATTTCTGGGCGACCTGGTGCGGCCCCTGCCGCGCCATCGCTCCCATCGTGGACGAGTTAGCCCACGAGTACGAAGGCAAAGTGAAGGTCGGCAAAATGGATGTGGACCGTAACAGCGCCACGCCCATGCGCTACAAGGTCACCGGCATTCCCACCCTGCTCGTATTCAAGGGCGGCCAGGTGGTGGAGCAAATCGTGGGCTACAAGCCAAAGGAAGCGATACAGCAGGCGCTGAATCGGCACCTTGGGTGAAGTAGCATTCAGCAATCGGCATTCAGTCATGAAACGCCCGGTCTTAGAGCCGGGCGTTTTTCTTGTGATAAACGAGTCTTAAGATTTATCATTCCGAGGAGCGACAGCGACGAGGAATCTGCTGTCTGCCGGCATGGAGAAGAACACGGTCGTTTCCGGGCGAGAAGCTTACCCAGGTGTTGCGTCGGTCTCCGCGATACATCCTCGCTAGATGCTGAGTGCTGAATGCTGAGTGCTTTTCTAATACTTCCTCAACACTCCGATCACCCTGCCCTGAATCTGCACCGCGATTGCCGGCACGATAATCGGCTGCATTGCAGCATTGGACGGCTGCAAACGAACCTTGTCGCCTTCCCGGTAGAAGCGCTTTAATGTGGCGTCGGTTCCCTCGACCAGCGCCACCACGATGTCTCCGTTGTGCGCCGTTTTGGATTTCTCTACCAGCACGTAATCGCCGTCCACGATGTGCTCGTCCTGCATGGAGTCGCCGCGGACCTCCAGTACGAAGACTTCCTTGGAGCGCACGAAGTCGGCCAGCGAGATGGTCTCATTGTTCTGCACCGCTTCAATCGGCTGGCCGGCGGCGATCCTGCCTAATAGCGGCAGAACCATGGTGGTATTCACCGCCATGGCCTGCTTGAGCCGTCCTTTCGGCGGCAGCAGATCGATCGAGCGGCTGCGGTTGTAGTCGCGCGTGAGCAGACCTTTTTTCTCCAGGTTGGAGATGTGTTTGTGCACGGTGGCCAGCGAACTCAGCCCCATTCCGCCGCCAATTTCCTCGAACGAAGGCGAGTAGCCGTTCTTCTGCACAAACTCGGAGATGAAGTCGTAGACCTGCCGTTGCCGCCGAGTGATAGCCATGGCGCTATTGTAGGCGAAGATTAGGCGAAGTCAAGAGGGAAGGTGATTGCGACTTCAGGATGCTGCAGAGGTCTCTCAGTTCTCTGGGGGTGTTCTCGGCGATCTCAGCGTTTTAGGATTTTAGTAGCCCGCAGAACAAATCTTAAATCGCCGAGATCGCGGAGAACATCCGCAGAGAACGCAGAGAGAGAGACACTAGATCACTTAGCGGATTCAGTTGCCGGAACTTTTGCCGCTGTAACCGCTCCGGTCGCTGCCCACTCCGTACCTCGTATGAATGTTTCGCGGAAATCTGCAACCTGCATCGCCTTGATGTCGTGGCCCATCGTGGTGTGAAAGACGCGGCCCTTGCCATAGATCACTGTCCAGAGCACGGGCTCGTCTTTTCCTGTCCCCCTGGCTTCGGCGGTTTTTCCAATGTTGTTCGGATCATCGTAGGCGGTGGCCAGCACGTGGACGGCCGGCTGCATGCGCATGTTGTGATAAAGCTCGTCGTTGGTCACATAACTGTCGCCCAAGCCGGCTGTGATCGGATGAGTCTTGTCGACGAACTTGACGGTGAACTCGTGATATGGCGCGTGCGCGGTGGGCGGGTCCTGCTTGGACCACGAGCCGCCGATCATTTTGGCGTATTCCGGCCACGCAGGCTCAAAGATTTTGGTGTGAACGTGATGGTCGGCCAGCACCGGCAAGCCGTTGAACGCCCAACTGGCGCCGTGATAGACGACTAGGCCCTTTCCGGAGCTGACGAAATCCTGCAATGCCTTTTCCGTGACCTCGCCCCAGCGCGGGCCGTTGTAGTCGAGCACTACGACGTCGTAGATGGCCAGCGTTGCACTGGTAATGCCGGTCGGCTCCTCCTCCACGCGAACGTCAAACTTGTTGGTGGCGACGAGCAGATCTCGAAGGAACGGTGTGGAGACGCGCCAGTCGTGATTGTTGCGGCCGGAGAAAATCAGGACGCGAATCATGCCGGGATGGTAAAGCTCGATTCGCGGGTCAGAAGCGCTCTGGGCTGCGGTCAGCGCCGCTGCCAGGAACAAGAGCGGGAAGGCGCCTGCCTTTCCAAGAAAAGACCTCATCATTTTTCTTTCCTCCCGGCTATTCGGTATTCACTGACTGGTTTCGGTCTACAGCTGGATCTTGGAAAAAAGATATCCGCCGAGCGAGAGAAATGCCACCGCCAGAAGACACAACAACGAAATATTCAGCGCGAAACTGAAATGCGAAAGCCCGATCAGCGCGCCCCGCAAGGCGTCCACGCCATAGGTCAAAGGGTCGAGCCGGGTGATGATGGCGAGAGCTTTCGGGAGATTGTTCAAGGGGAATAGCGCCCCCGACAGGAAGAAAATCGGCAGCACCATGAAGTTCATGATGAGTTGGAAACCCTGCATGTCTTGAATGATGGAGCCGAATGCCGTGCCCAGAGCGGCGAACACGATGGCGATCAACATCATCAAGAGAAATGCCAGCGGCACCAGCGCCAGATGCACAGGGCGGAAGCCTGCAATCAGGCAAACGATCAGGATCAACGAGCCCTGGATTACCGCGACCGTGGCGCCGCCGAGAGTTCTGCCGATCATGACTTCGATACGAGGCACCGGGGCGACCAGAGTTTCTTTCAAAAAGCCAAATTGCCGGTCCCACAGCATGGCAATACCGGAAAACACCGCGGAAAACAGGATCGTCATGCTGATCACGCCGGGAGCCACGAATTGCAAATAGCTGCCGTTGCCCGCTCGCTGAAACACCGGCCCCAGCCCGAAACCCAGCACCAGAAGATAGAGCACAGGCTGTCCCAGAGAAACGGCGATTTGGGTTCGCGAGCGCACATAGCGCTTCAGTTCCCGCAGCCAAAGAATATAGATGGCACTCATCGGCGGTTGCCCCACATCTTCGCGACTTGCCGCAACTGATCGGCGGAGGTAGCGCTTTCATCGCGAATTGACGATCCGGTCAAAGCCAAAAAGGCCTGCTCCAACGATTCGCTCTTGGTTTGCAGCTTCAGTTCCTGCGGCGTGCCCTGGGCCACGACGCGGCCGTGGTCGATGATTGCGATGCGGTGAGCCACGCGCTCGGCCTCGTCCATGTAATGAGTGGTCAGAAACACGGTGATGTTTTCTGTCGCATTCAGTTGTTTGACGTGAGTCCAAAGCTGGTTGCGGGTTTGCGGGTCGAGACCCAGCGTAGGCTCATCCAGGAAGAGAATTTTCGGGGTGTGCAGAAATCCGCGGGCGATTTCCAGGCGGCGCTTCATGCCTCCGGAAAATGTCTTGGCGTAGTCGTCGCGCCGATCCCACAGCTCGAACTGCTTGAGCAAGCGCTCGATGCGCTCGCCGCGAACCTTGCGCGGAACTTTGTAGAGCACCGCGTGCAGCTCCATGTTTTCGTAAGCGGTTTGCTCGCCATCGAGGCTGGGGTCCTGAAAGACGATACCGAAGCGTTGCCTGGCTTCGTTGCGCCGGACGGTGGGGTCGAGTCCGTCGAGTTCAATCTTGCCGCGAGTGGGATTGAGCAGCGTGGTCAGCATTTTGATGGTGGTGGTCTTGCCCGCGCCATTCGGTCCTAGAAAAGCGAAAATCTCGCCCTTCTGGACTTCGAAGGAAACGTCGTTGACCGCGGTGAAGTCTCCGAACTGCTTGACCAAATTCTGGACTCGGATCAAGGGGCATCGCCTCGAATCGTCCATACTAAACGGTTTATTTTAGTTGTGCAGAAGGGATCGGCAGCGATTTCGAAGGAAGCCATCGAACGAGTTGAGGCCCGCGACTTGCAGTCAGCTTACTCTTCGAAGAGCTTTGGCCGAAGTGGGAGGCAACTGGAACCCGATCCGGCGGCCAGTGCGCGGGGGAGGAATCATCATCTCGCGAACCGCTTCCATGAGGTCTTCAATGTCGACATCATGATTCTCCACACGGCGTTCAAGCTCAGCTAGCTTGGAAACAATTCCCTGATTATGGGCCAATGCTTCGCGCATGCGTGCGAATGCTCGAACTATAAAGACGCTCATTTCGATGGCGCGACTGGAGTTCAGCACTGTTGCTGCCATGATCGCGCCGTGCTCAGTGAACGCATGCGGCAGATAACGCCTTCCACCGTGGCTCAAACTTGAGGTTGCAATTTGCAACCTCAAGTTTTTGAATTCGGTCGCAGATAACTTAAAAATGAAATCGGGCGGAAAACGCTTGGCATTGCGGTTGACTTGCTGGTTTAAGCGTTTCACAGAAACGCGGTAAAGTTCAGCTAAGTCCGAGTCGAGTATGATTTTCTGCCCGCGCAGAATTAGAATCTTCGATTCTGCGCGTTTGGCCAGTGCGGTTGTCATGGTTCACATCGTCTCTGTAACTCGAGATTTCGCGAGCGGCGTAAAACCGAAGTATAACTTGAAAGCCGTAGCCGGGAGCCTCTAGTGGAAGGCCTCAATTCCAAAATGGGAAAGACTTGCTCGTGGTTCACACATATGTCGACCCGCGGCTGTATTCTTCCCGAATGACAGACCCCTCCAAAGCTCCAGCAACTCAACCGAGTTCTGGCCTTTGTGCTGACTGCATTCACGCCCGTCGGGTGGTGTCGGACCGCGGGGCGGTATTCGTCTTGTGTGAACTTTCATTTTCCGATGATCGCTTTCAGAGGTATCCCCGGCTGCCGGTGCTCTCCTGTGGCGGATACGTACGGAGTCCGTCGGCGATTGAGCGGTCGTGATAGAACGCTTCGTTGCTCTAGACGCGCCCGCTTTGCCGGCAACAGGTAGCCCGGTTTGTGAGCGTCGTTGGCCGCTATTTCAGTCTCAGACTTCAAGCTTAGAATGGAGCCACTATGAACGCTGTCTTACCGTCATTCCGTGCGCCATCCGCGGGCGAGCGCTTCTTCAATCGGGCTTTCGGAATTCTGGTCGGCCTGGGCCTGGGTTTCTCCTATAACTACTTGCTGCAAGTCCGCGGGCGCCAGAGTGGCCGCATTTACTCGATGCCCATTGATCTGTTGGAATTGCGGGGCGAGAAGTTCTTGGTGGCCCCGCGGGGCCGCACGCAATGGGTGCGTAATGCGGAAGCGGCAGGAGAGGTAACACTGAAGAAGGGAAGCCTGCGACAGAAGTTTCGCCTTCGCGCTCTTGACGGTGACGAAAAGCTGGAAGTTTTGAAAGCCTACCTAGACACCTTCAAACGCGAGGTCCAACGCTACTTTCCTGTGGCCGCGGGTTCGCCGGCGCAGGCTTTTACGGACCTGGCGCAAAGCTACCCCGCTTATGAGCTGATTCCGATCTGACGTGGGGCATGCTACTCCAACACGCTATCGTCGAGCTTCTTTCTGCTCCAATCCGCTGCGGCTTGCACGAACGCGAGAATGAGCGGGTGAGGCTTGTCTGGCTGGGAAGAAAGCTGAGGCTGGAAAAGCGTTGCAACGTAGAATTTGTGGGTGGTCGACTCGATGGCGCGAATCTCACCCTGCGGACCACGGGCTACGACCGGGAATCCGGCCTCTATGGTGGTCCATTCGTAGTCAGGATTTATTTCGAAGTTGCAGAAGAATTCTTCGGCCACTTTATCCTGCGTGTAATAAGACTGGAGATAGGATCCCGGGCGCAGGCGGATCTCGGGAACCACGCCGGAGAGTTTAGGTGCATCCGAGCCACGGTCGGGTACGGCACAGGCCACGGGGTAGATGATGACGTTCTTAGAGCCGGAGTTGTTTTCGGCCGAGTCCGCGTCGGCGATGCCTAGAACGTTGCGTGCCAACTCGATGAACGCGTACTGAAAGCCTCCGCAGGTCCCGAGAAAAGGCCAGTCGCGCTTGCGCGCGAACTCGATTCCCTTGAGCATGCCGTCGAAGCTCTGATAGGGGCTTCCCGGAGACGCCCACAGTCCGTCGAAGCCTTCCAACACTTTCGGCGCGTTGGGTTCAAGCAGAGAAGGCGTGGGAATCCACTGCGACTCGATGGTCAGGTTCAGCCGGTCGGCTGCATGTTGCAAAGCATGGTTGGTGGCGTGGTGCGAGCGGAATTCGTGGTTGAAATCGCCCAGGATTCCGATGCGGACTGCTTCTTTCACCCGATCATTCTACTTTAGGACCCAAGTTCGCGAAGCCCCGTCAATTTGCGGTCACTGCTTATTCCTTGCGATGCTTCCGTCTGGTTCTACCTCCAGACAAAGTGCGCGATCAGAATGCAACCTGAGGCCGCGGTCAGCGTGGGGCCTCCCCAGATCATCAACGCCGATTTCCAGCCCAGCGCCTGGACTACGTCACGCTGACTGCGCCAGGAAATGAACAGTCCCGGTTCTGTGCCTTTCGTCAGCACGGTCTGTGGTTTGAGGTCGAAGGCCAACGCCGGTGCAGCGGCCGCGGCCGCGCCTCCCCGGGAGGTGTTAATGGTGACTACGGGATGTCGTGATCCATCCGTCCAGCCAGCCGGATCCGAGATGCCTGCCCTGGTAAGCGCGGCGGCGACCTTTTCCTGTTGCGTCATGGCGATAGCCTCGAACGGTCTTTCGCCGCCTCCTAATCGGATCACTTCGGGCGTGCCAAAACCGGCTCCAGACTCGAACGTCACGTCCGCGATGCTGCTTGTCGACTCAGAGGGCCGCAACGCATCAACACCTTTGCTGGTCACCGCCGCGCGCATGGCCGGAGCACTTCGACCCGTTTCATCTGAGCGTAAAGGAGATTCGAACGAGCCCTGGTCGCCGGAGACGGTGGGCACCGGAGTAGCACTCACAGTCAGGCCGGGATTCCGCGTCAGCGTTCCCAGGACAAAGACCACTTTCTTCGGCTTGATGCAGTATTCTTCGATCTTTACGCTCTTGTCCGTAGCCACGCCGTGCCGGCTAAGAAAGCTGGCTATGTTGGCCGGCAGATTCAAGCGGTTGGAGAACCGGAGGGTATTGAATTCCTCTTGAATTTCGCACTGCAGGTCCAGGTTCGCGCCCTGCGGGTCGACCAGCACGCGCCCCGTATTGTCGTCGATGTAGAAGGGCACATGCATACTCTCGTCGGCTACTTTTTCCCACTTCTTGTCTTTCCCCGATTGCTTCAGTTGCCATGCCAAGGTGCGGTAGTAGAAACACGAGATGCCGGAGAGGGCAGCGTCAATCGTGTACGGCCCGACGGCTAGTCCGCAAATTTCCACCAGGCCCGAGGCTGCGCTGCGGATCTTGGAAGCCGGACAATTAAGAATCAGCCGCTTCCGCCGCACCGTGCGGAAGCTTCTGGAGACAAGCCACAGGCCGGTGCTGGCTCCAGCCAGGGCCAGAATCAAACCATAGGTGGAAGCGGCAAATGTTTGTAACAAAGTCACAATCCGTCAATGCGCCGGGTGGCGTCAGATACTCGTTTTGAGCGTAGCCGAGAGCAAAGTGGAGGGGCATCAGGAAACCGATATTCGGGCTTACGCTCGTAACTTGAGACGGGTTCGCGGAGAATGAGGATCATCAGGATATTCGTGAGGAACCAGCAGAAAACCATTGCCGGAGCGATTGGTTCTAAGATCATGGCCTTTGAGGTCTGGTATTCACCCATGATTCTGTCTAGCCTCAGCGCAGGTGTCTTGCTGCTTTCCTTGTTGGTTGGCGCCTGCTCCGCTCAGGAGCCGACCTTCAGCAGCCAATCCAACGTCGTGCTCGTTCCCGCGCTGGTAAAGGACAAGGACGGACGCGCGGTGTACGGGCTGCAAGCGAAGGACTTCGTAATCCAAGACGATGGCATTGACCAGAAGGTCAATCTGGACGAGGCGGCGGAGGCTGAGCCAGTTTCGGTAATAGTCGTAGTTCAATGCGGACGCGAAGCCAAACACGAACTTCCCCGGATGCAGGGGTTGAGCTCGATGCTGGATCCCATTCTCAGCCAGCCAGAGAATCGCATCGCCTTGGTCAAGTTTGATACGCAGGTAGCTCTGGTGCAGGACTTCACCAACGACTCCAGCCTCATCGAGCTGGGCTTGAAAAATCTGGAGCCGGGAGATTCAGGAGCGGCAATTTATGACGCGGTGAACTACTCGGTGAACCTGCTCGATAAGCTTCCCGACGCTGGCCAGCGGGTGCTGCTGTTAATCAGCGAAACCCGCGATCATGGCAGCCGTTGGGCCAAACTCGAGGATGTCGTAACTCTGATCGGGGACAGCAACACCGCCGTGTATGCGCTGGTCTTCTCACCGGCACTATCCAACGTGCTCGACACCGAGCGCGGCAAACGTTGGGATGAGGCGCAGGCCGGGCCAGATGTGCTGGCGCCCATCGTATTGGCAGCGCAAGCGATGAGGAAGAATACTCCGAGAGCCATTGCCTCGATGACCGGCGGCGAGTACGAGCTGTTCGAATCGCGTAAGCGGTTCGAAACTCACATGATTGACTTCACGAACCACCTGCATAGCCGCTATCTCTTG
Source organism: uncultured Acidobacteriaceae bacterium (assembly GCA_963735545.1). Classification (GTDB taxonomy): domain Bacteria; phylum Acidobacteriota; class Terriglobia; order Terriglobales; family Acidobacteriaceae; genus PALSA-270. The sequence goes on along the minus strand of CAVTLU010000012.1, from coordinate 168,543 downwards.
AGTTTTCAGCCCAAAGATCCGCATTCTGGGCTGCATCGACTTCATGTGCGGCTGAAAGATCAGACAAAGGAAACTGTCCTGGCCCGGAGCAGTTACTGGGCTGGAGAGACCGATGTGAAGAAGCTTCCAGGCACTGATTAGCTATTGCTCAACATTGGGGGCAGAGAGACCTCGTAGCCATAGCTCATGTGGAAGCAGGCGCCCCTCAGCCACAGATCCTGTGGGACGGCTGCACTTGGGCGTCCGGCGAGCGCAGTTCGCCTACCGTGCGGGGGGGCAGCCGCACGCGACTATCCCGACATGAAACGTAGACCTAAGTAAATGCTAGGTTTAACGCCAGCGAACCCTCCTGCGTAGGTAACTTTCGTCACCACCTCTGGCCGTTACTTCGTTGCGGCTATCTCCACTGAACCCTAGAATTTCTGTTGGGTCAGTCCGTCCCGAGCGCTCTCTCATGCCAGAAACTCCTCATCGACTGGATCGAGCCGAGATCGCCAAGCTAATAGAGCATGCGGAAAAGCTTCTGCAGAAAGGGAAAACTGCCGATGCGCTCCAGGAATACCTCCAGATCCTGACCGTGGACGTAGCCAACGATGCAGTACGGCAAATGGCCGCCGACCTTTGCCTGTCCCTGCAACGGGTGCAAGACGCGGTAGGCCTGCTGGGAGAGATGTTTGAGCGGCAAATCCAGGCCGGAGACGCCACGCGGGCCAGCCTCACCTACAAAAAGCTAACTCGCTACGCCAAGCCGACCTGGGAGCAACGAATCCGTTTTGGCCAGTTGTTGGAGGGCTCCAACCGGAGGCTGGCGGCTGAGACTTACGAAACCGCGCTTGAGGAACTGCTCAAACGGGACGACAAAGAGCACTCTCTGATTGTGCTGAAGAAGATCGTCGCGCTCGAAGCCAGCGAGCAGAACCTGCGCCGGTTGGGAGAGCTTGCTTCCCAGGCAGGTGACAACAAGACGGCGGCCGCAGCGTTTCTGAGATTAGGACAGATGACGGAAGCTGGAGGCGCCGGCGCCGCCCAATGCTTTGAGCGGGCTTACGCTGAGAATCCCGCCGATTCTGCGATCGCTCTGGCGTACGGTAAGAGCTTGCTGGCGCAGACACAGGCCGGCGCTGCCATCTTTGTCCTCGAACCTCATCTGGCCGCCAATCCGCAATCGCGGGAGTTGCGCGAAAGCTATGGCAAGGCTCTGCTGGAGGCGAACCGCCTCAGCGAAGCAGAACCGTTCATTTGGGAGCAGTTCGAGCAAAATGTCTCACGCCTGCCCGAAATCGCGAAACTGATCGGGCTGTTCATCGATGCGCAACAGGATGCCGAGGCGGTCGCTCTGGCGCGCAAGCTGGAGAAAGTGCAGAGCCGCCGGGGGGAACGCAAATCCTTCGCCGCCATGATGCAGGACATCACTTCCGGCCATCGCCCTTCGCATCAGGTGTTGGAGTTCATGAGCGAGATGTTCAACTCCTCCAACCGGGAGAGCGACTACGCACAGACCCTGATCAAGCTATTCGACCTGCACTACACCGCCGGCAACTATGCGAAAGCCGCCGAATGCCTGGACCGCGCCGCGGAAGTGGACGCGTACGAATCCGGGCACCAGCGGCGGCTGGAAAGCCTGCGCGGCAAAGTCGATGAAAGCCGCTACTCGGCGATTGCTTCGCGCTTCAGCAGTCTCGGAAAGCCCCTCGCGGAGCCGGTTCGCAGCGGTGAGCCGACGCTAGGCGCGTCCGCTCTACAGGACCTCATCCTGCAGGCGGAAATCCTGGTGCAATATGGAATGCGCGCCAAGGCCCTGGAGCGGCTGCAACGTATTCAGGAGCTTTTTCCGCACGCGGAGGAGCGAAATCAGGATTTGCAGAAACTGTATATGGCCGCCGGGCTGACGCCACGCTACGCCGAACCTGCGCCCGTGTCCGCGCCACCTCCACCCGCCCCCGCCCGCGCCGGCGCGAGCAGTTGCTCCAGTCAGCCACCCTGCGCCACCTCCTCCCCAGCCGGCGGAAGCCCCCGATGTCAACGCCTTCACCCGCGTGGCCGAGATTTCCCGCAAACTATACCGCCAGAATAATGCCGATGCAGTGCTATCTACCGCGGCAAACGAAATCGGCGCGCAGTGGAAAGTCGGACGCTGCGTGGCCGCACTCCGCAAGCCTGGCCAGCCTCCCACCGCAGTCACTGAGTATTGCGGAGAAGGCGCGCAACCCGGAGCCCCAACAACGCTGGCGAAGATCGTGGCTGCGGTGCAGGACTTGGCCATCAGCCATGGCACCTTCGCCATCGGTGACGCTCAGGCCGCGCCGGAATTGCAGGCGGTTCGCGAGCCGATTACGGAGTTGGCCATTAGCTCGCTGCTGGCGATACCGCTCAGTGATGGCAAGGATCAAATGGGCGTGTTGCTATTGCTGCACGGAGGCCCGCGCGGCTGGCAGTCCAGTGACGTGGTGGTGCTAAAAACTATCAGCGAGCAGATTGTGATCGCGCTCAATAACGCCGGGTTGCGGCGCCTGGTCAAAAATCTCTCCGTCACCGATGAAAAGTCTGGCCTGCTGAAGCGCGTGTCATATCTAGACCTGTTGATGGCGGAGACCCGCCGCGCCTTGCAGCAGAAAACCCAACTGACGGTTATGCTGATGCAGTTCGGCAAGAGTGCCGCCATGATCAAGGACTTCGGGGAAGCAGCTTTGGAGGCCGCCATGCAGCAGATTGGCCAACTCTTCAGCGCAAATATCCGGCAAAACGATTTGGCGTTTCGTTACGAGGCGACCACGGTGGCTCTCATACTGGGCGACACCAGCGACAGCGAAGGCCTGCTCGCAGTCGATAAGTTGCGCAAGCTGCTGGCGGAGGTGCGGCTGCCCGGAAGAGAAGAGCCCGTTCCGTTCAACGCTGGACTCGCCACCGCCGTGGTGCGCCAGGAATTCGATGCTGTGGACATCGTTACCGAAGTGATCAACCGGGCAGAGCACGCGCTGGATTGCGCCCTCGCCGAGGGGCCGGGCAAAGTTGTCGCGGTTGCGGCCGCGCTGGCGGCGGCAGCGGTAGCGTAGCAGCCTCCCAATTACTCAACGCCCCCAGGATTTGTCATTCCGACGAGGAATCTGCTGTCCTGTCCCGCGGCAATGCCTTCTGGCGGCACGCCATTCCCGCTGTTAAACTGTCGAGTCCGAAAGAAGATCCAATTGCGTTTGTCATTTGAGCGAAGCGGAAAAGCTGCTTCTCTCGAAGGCCAGCTGGCAGCGGATTCCTCGCGCCTTCTCGCCGCTAATCGCGGCTGCGAAGGCATTCGGAATTACAAGGGAAAACTATGGAAATCAAGAAAGTCGGCGTTCTCGGTTGCGGCCTGATGGGCTCCGGTATCGCCCAAGTCGCCGCCACGGCAGGTTTTGACGTTACCGTCCTCGAAGTTGAGCAGGCGTTCCTCGATAAAGGCCTGGCCAGCATCGAGAAGTCGCTGGCCAAGTTCGCCGAAAAGGGCACGATCAAAGAGGCGCCGCAAGCTATCCGCGCGCGGCTCAAGGGCACTACAAGAAGACAAGACCTCGCCGATTGCGACATCATCATCGAAGCCATCATCGAGAACGTGGCGCAAAAAAAAGAGATGTACGCGGCGCTCGATGACATCGTGAAGAAAGACGCCATCTTCGCCTCCAATACGTCATCTATTTCGATCACCGAGCTGATGACCGCGACCAAGCGCCCGGAGCGCTTCATCGGGCTGCACTTCTTTAACCCAGTGCCGATCATGAAGCTGGTCGAGGTGGTGCGCACCATCGCCACCTCCAGCGAGGTGTTCGACGCCGCCTACGCGTTCGGGAAAAAGCTGGGTAAAGTGCCGGTGCGCACCAGCGACAAGACCGGATTCATCGTGAACCGCATTCTGGTGCCGTATTTGCTAGACGCCATCCGCGCCTACGAAGAAGGCATAGGCTCAATTGAAGACATCGACAACGCCATCAAGCTGGGCATGGGGCATCCCATGGGCCCGTTCACGCTGCTGGATTTCGTCGGGCTAGATACGACTTACTACATCACGCATGTGATGTTCGACGAATTCAAAGAACGGCGCTTCGCTTCGCCGCCGCTGCTGAAGCGTCTGGTGATGGCAGGATGGTATGGAAGGAAATCGGGCAAGGGGTTTTACGATTATTCGGACCCAAGCAATCCCAAGCCCAACAAGCTGTAATGCACGTGGGGACGGCCGCCTTCGGCCGTCCAAGGAGCTTTAGCTCCGGCTCCAGCGAGCTGAAGCTCGCGCCCGGACGAAGGCGTCCGGGCCTACTTGATTCTTGCTTCTATTAACGCCTGTAAACTTCCCGGCGGTGACCGATGCGGAGCACTAGCACCACAAACCGGTCATCCTCCAATGAGCAAATGAGTCGGTATTCTCCGACGCGGTATTTCCAGAACTCGCTGAGAGTGCCTTGGAGCTTTGCTCCGATGCTTCGCGGGTCATCCAGTTTTCCGACGCGCTCGTGGAGAAATCTAAGAATTCGGCGGGAGACGGACTTGTCTAGCTTATTCAGTTGTTTCAGCGCGGCTGGCGAAATCTCAACCTTCCATACCATAACGCCGCATCACTTTTTCAAGCGGGATGGGCTTGCTTCGGCCTGAGCGAACCTCTTCCAAGGCCTTCTCCGCTAGATAGATGTCTTCCAGCTCATCCAGATGTTGAAGGATAGCCTCGCGCGCATAATATGTCTTGGTGCGTCCTGTGCGCTTGGCAAGGCGGTCGAGGCGTTTTTCGATTTTATCGGGAAGACGAATGGCTAGCATCGACTTAATCCTCGTGCTATACAATTATAGCAGCGAAGGTTTCTTGCCGGCATGCGTTATTGGAGGCTGAGGTGCTGACCTAACCAGACGTAGCGCGTTATCGTGGTCGCTGGGACGAATACAAGCGCCTGTCGGAAGATCTTTCTGTTTATCTTCCTCGGCTATCGTTCCGTGGGGTGCGCTGGTGTTTTTCGCATGGAGCAAGTTGGGACTCCCCGATGTCGCAGTTTGGGTTCTTACTCGGCGCATGGTTCGTGATGTATCCGGTCGCGGCAATCCGATTCAACATGTGGAGATGTCCACGCTGCGGCAACTTGTTCTATCAGAAGTGGTGGTTTCGCAATGGTTTTGCGCGCAAAGATCTTCATTGCGGGCTAGCTAGGAGAGAAATCCAATTGGCTGCGGCGCAAGTGGAACTCACTAACATGACCTTCGAAAACATCCTCCTCGAAAAGAAATCCTCCATCGCCTACGTAACCGTGAACCGTCCCAAAGTTCTCAATGCGCTGAATTCCGCCACCATGGAAGAGCTGCGGTCGGCGTTCACCGATATCAAGAACGACGCCAACATCCGCGTGGCCATCCTGACCGGTGCGGGCGAGAAGGCATTCATCGCCGGCGCAGACATCGGCGAACTGGCCACCCAGGAGGCCGTCCGCGGCAAGGAGTTCACTCATCGCGGCCAGTCGGTGCTCGACCTGATCGAAAACCTGGGTAAGCCTGTCATCGCCTGCATCAACGGCTTCGCGCTCGGCGGCGGATGCGAACTCGCCATGGCCTGCACCATGCGTCTGGCCAGCGAGAATGCCAAGCTCGGCCAGCCGGAGGTGAAGCTGGGCATTATTCCTGGTCTTGGTGGTTCGCAGCGACTGCCGCGACTCGTAGGCAAGGGCATTGCCATGCAGCTTGTGACTACCGGCGAGATGATCACGGCGCAAGAAGCACACCGCATCGGCCTGGTGAATGAGGTGACTGCGCCCGCCGATCTCATCCCGCGCGCCGAAGCGATTGCGCAGAAGATCATCGCCAACGGCCCTCTGGCGGTGCAGTATGCGATGGAAGCGGTGAACCGGGGCATGGAAATGCCGCTCGCCGAAGGGCTGTATCTGGAAGCGGCGCTGTTCGGAGTATGCTGCGCTACCGAAGACAAGAAGGAAGGCACCAGGGCATTCCTGGAGAAGCGCCCGGCAAACTTCACCGGAAAGTAGCTTTTTGACTCCACGAAAGAAGAACGAAGAACTTAGTTTGACAATTTCATTCTCCGCGAACGAATATCACTGACATGCGCCAACGAGTCTGCGGGCTCTTCGCGGGGCTTCTCGTGCTCAGCCTTTCCTCGCTCCAGGCTGAAGAACTCAAACTTCCCAAGCTTCTCTCCTGGTCGCAGCAGATCGCTCTCCGCGAGACCTGGCTGGCCAAGCGTCAGGAAATGATTCTCCCGCTGATGCGCAAACACGGCATCGACATGTGGATCGTCGCCAACGAAGAGTTTCACGACGACCCGCTCACCCAGTACATTGCCCCGCCGCGCCCTTATGCCGGCAATCGCGACTTCTTCGTTTTCATCGATACCGGAGAGAAAGGCCTGCGCAAGATCGCGATCACCGGCTTTGCGGAAGAGAGCCTGAAAAGATTCTTCGAAGCCCCGGATGAACCCGTGCCCGCCGATCAGGCGTTGCGTCAGCTCTACGAGCAATACCAACCCAGGAAAATCGCCCTGAGTTTCGACGCTCCCCGCGGCGTGGAACGCAGCCTGACCTACGACACTTACAATTTCATTTCGGAGAAAATGGGTCCCGGCGCGGCCGCGCATTTTGTTCCCGCGAAGGATTTGATCGAAGACTATTTGGACACGCGCATTCCAGAAGAGTTTGAAACCTACCAGACCATGGTTCTATTCACCGAGGTGCTCACCCGGCGCGCGCTTTCGAACGAAGTGATTCATCCGGGCAAGACCACGGTGGGCGATGTGCGGCGCTGGTTGTACGATCAACTCGGGTTTCACGGCCTAGGCACCTGGTTTCAGCCCGACCTCCGGGTGCAACGCAAGTCCACGCAGAATGCGACCTCGCGGGGATTTCTCGCCGTCGCGCCGGAAAGTGTTGTGATTGAGCGCGGAGACTTGCTGCACGTCGATTTTGGCATCACCTACATGGGACTCAATACCGATTGGCAAAAAATGGCCTACGTCCTGCGCAAGGGCGAGCACGATGTCCCTCCCGGCCTGAAGGCTGCCATCAAAAATACCAATTTGCTGCAAGACGCCGTCACCAGCGCGGCGCGCCCTGGGCGCACCGGCGGCGAGGTTTACAACGCTGCCATGGAAGAGATGAGTAAGAAGGGCATCGAAGCCATGATCTACAGTCACCCCATCGGAAATCAGGGTCACGGGCTCGGCCCCGCGATTGACTTCCGTTCGGCTCAGCGTAAGGATATCGCCGCTTCAGGAGCAAAACCCCTGCGCGCGGGCTGCTACACGTCGATTGAACTGAATACTGCTACCTTGATTCCCGAGTGGGACAATCAAAAGGTCTATATCATGATGGAAGACGACGCATATCTGACCAGTGAGGGATATAGATTCTTTCGCCCGCGCCAGGAGGCATTCTATCTGGTGAAGTAAGGCTGGGCGCCAGAGTACAAAATCTCCGAACCGCAATCGCAATCCATGCTCGAGCATCTCCAAATCGACCGCTGGAACCTTGCACCCGACGAGGCCAAAACGCTCATCGGTTTCCTTGAAGCGATCGGATTCCAGCGCGCCTACTGCGACGAGGCGAAGCAATCCGCGCTGCTGACGGCTCCGCGCGGAGTGTTCAGCGTCAACATGCCGTCGGCCGCGCCCTCTTCGGAAGCTGGCCATCACGTGGTCGTGGGAGTGTCGAATCCCGACGTGGTTTTCGACCTGGCACAAAAGTTTGGGCTGAAGATATTGAGCGACTCATTACTCCCCGAGGGCGAGTCCCGCAGCTTTTCTCTGGAGCTGCCGGGTGAGATCGTGCTCTTCGTCGTGGGAGGCCCGGCAGAGCCGCCGCCCGGGCTCGAAGGCAAACTTGAAGCTGCTGGCAAACGCTTCGCCATCGTGGTTGCCCGCTTCAACGCATTCATTACCGAGCGCCTGCTGCAGGGCGCGCTCGGCGGACTGCGGCAATGCGGGGCGGCGCGGAGCGACATCCAAATTATTCGCGTCCCCGGATCGTTTGAAATTCCTTCCGTTGCGCGCACCCTGGCAGAGACGAAGAAATACGACGCGGTCATCTGCCTGGGTTGCCTCCTACGCGGCGACACGGCGCACTACGACGTGATCGTGAATGAAGTTACCCGCGGCATCGGCCAATCGGCGCAGGAGACCGGCGTTCCCCATGCTTTCGGGGTGCTGACTTGCGACACGCTCGAGCAGGCTATCGACCGCGCCGGATTGAAGATGGGCAATAAAGGCTTCGAGGCGGCGCTGGCGGCGGTGGAGATGGCGAGTCTAAAAGCAGCCGTCAGCCCTCAGCCGTCGGCCATCAGTAAAGTCAAGACCCGAAAGGCCTCCTCTCCTGTCCGGAAACGCAAGGCTCGCCCTTAACGCTGCAAGACTGCAAACTCCTTCCTGTAAACTGATGGCTGAAAGCTGATACCTGACAGCACTCCCATGGGCACCCGGCGCAAATCACGCGAACTAGCACTGCAAATGCTCTTCCAGGCCGACATGGGAAAGCAGGGGCCGGAGGAAGTTCGCCGCAACTTCTGGAGTGGCCGTGGCGATGTAGGTGCCGACGTTCAAGGTTTTGCCGAAGACCTGTTTCGCGTCGCCAGCGACCGTGCTGCGGAAATTGATGGCTTGATCGAGCAGCACGCCGAGCATTGGCGCATGGAGCGCATGGCCGCTGTGGATCGCAATCTGTTGCGCGCCGCCGTGGCGGAGCTGCTTGGTTTTCCGGATACTCCTCGCGCCGTGGTTATCAATGAAGCCTTGGAAATCGCCCGCAAATTCTCCAGCCCGGAGTCAGTGCAATTCATCAATGGAGTGCTGGACAGCGTAGGGCGGGGTTTAGAGAAGGCGAAGGCCTGAAACCGTTGTTGATCGTTGATCGTTCGTCGTTGGCTTTTCTCTGCCGGGCCGAGATGTCGCTGCGAAGATCTGAGTCTTACCAACGTTGGCGGCCCACCATGAAAAAGCCAACGACCAACGACCAACGACGGCCCCTAAGGCCTCACCGCAATCAAATCCGGATTACACACGAAGTTCACGTTCCGGCAGAGTCCGCCCTGCAAAGCGGCCAGGTTTTGCGGAATCGAAAACTGTTGAATGTCGGCGTTGATCACCGTGTCCACGATATGCACCATGCCGTCGCTGGCCGCGACCAGAAGTTTGCTGCCGTCGGGCCCGAGCGAGGCCTGCACTGGTGCGGCATTGCCGGTGAGCGCGAGCGGAAAGGTTGTACGGTTGATGATGTTAAATACCAGAATGCTGCTCAAGTTACTGCCCAGAATATAAGCCGTCGTGCTGTCGGGGGAGATGATCAACTGCTCGGGAATGAAATTGCCCTGGCCCAGATTGACCGCGGTGCCTGGAGTATTCGCGGGCAGCAGGAATCCTCGAGGCGCGGGGCAGCCGTCTAGAACACCGGGACTCGGCATGCCGCTGACGGTCGCGCTGAAGGTCTGAATGTTAGGTGGAGACACCGCGATCATCGTCTTCCCGTCCGGCAATGCCTGAATCGCTGTCGCGCCCGGAATGTTCACGCTGGCGATCGTCGGCGCAGTGGGATCGTCACAGGTCGCCCGAAACGAGACACCCGCGGGATCGCCACCCGCCATATAGCCAAACATGCCGTTGCCTAGGAAAGCTACGTCCGTTGCCGGGGCATTCAGGGGGATGGTTTGCAGCGCATCCAGTTTTGAGTACACGTACAGAGTGCTGCCGGCAATGATGAACGCTTTTAGGCTGTCAGGCGAGAAGGCCGCGGCCGTGGCTCCGTTGATGCGGAACGCCACCGGAGTATTCGTCGCGGTGTCGAAAACAAAGACCTGGTTCGGGGTTTCGGCGGTGTCAGAGAGAATGACCTTGATCCCATCCGGCGACACCGCCAGCACTTTGCCGGCGGCCGAGGTGAACGGAGTCACCGTGGCCGGACTGACCGTGGGATCAAACACCATCAATCCTTTTGTGCCGAGATTACCCCGATCGGTTCCCAAATAGGCTTTGGTCCCGGCCGAGTTGAAGATGAGTGAATTGGGCGTGGCCGGCAAGTCAAGAGGGGCGCTCACTGAGCCGGGGGCGGCGGTGGTCCCGGCAGTTACGGAAACCAACTCGCTGACGCAGCCGTCGATCAGTCCGCAACCAGTGCTCGTCACCCACGCTTGCGCGGCAGGAGCGGTTGAAGTTCCCGTTGGGTTCACCACGACGTCGATCGCGCTTTGGGGAAAGATCGGGAGACTGGGAAGAACTCCGGCGTTGCAACTTGGAGGGGTGCAGGATGCAGTAATGGTTGCGCCTCCCGCCAGCGTTCCGGTAGCCAGAACACTGCTCGCCGTGTTGGTGATGCAGTTGGTGCCAACTGTTACCAACGTCGGCTGGGATGAGCACCAGGTCAACGGCACGTCCGTGATTGTTGTTCCCCGAGTGTCCACCACAATCACACCAATGTTTTGCGAACCGCCTTGAACCAGCGTGACCGGGCCAGCCGGAACCACGCCATTGATTTCCAGGGTGACCGACTGCACCGGACAAGTATTGAAATCAAAGGGAACGCTGGTGACGCCGCTGGCGCTGGCAAAAATGGGGGTGAAACCGGGAATGTTAGCGGTTAGTTGGGCCTGGCCGGGCAGCAATCCGGCGATAGGGCTGGTTGGTGTGTTTGCGGTAAGCTTCACTACGGAAGAATTCACTGCCTGCCAGGTAAATGGGCCAACGCTCGAAGTAACATCCACGCCACGACTCGTCGCAGTCGCTTGATAAACAAAGGTCTGGTCCTTCGAAAAGCAGGACTGCAGCGGAGTGGTCGCGGTCGGCACCGGGCTGATAGTGATACTGTCGATGTGCTGGTGGACATAGACGGTAGTGGGCGGACTGCTGACACCATCGACGGTCGCCGTGATCTGAGCCACGCCTACCGGTCCGGGAGTACAGACTTGCGGAGCGGTCAGCGAATCCCAGGACCCGGCACAGGCAAGGCCGTTGGACGCGATGGTAACTACAGCCGTGTTGCTGGACTGATAGGAGATGGTTTCCACAAGAGTCGTGGTCCCATTTGAGGGATTGGCCGTGAAAGCTACCGTCTTGCCCACTTCCATCGACGTATCTGGTGAAGGCGCGATCGAAATTATGAGAGGAACGGGCGGCGGCGTGCTGACCGTGCCGCTGCCGCCGCTGCTGCAGGCGGAAAGAGCGCCCAGAAGACCGAGAATGGCGACCACTGCCAAAAACGACGCGGACCTACCCATGCCTGGACATCCTTCCCGCCCCCATGGCCGCCCATAGGGCGAGCACGTCTTGTCGTGGAAAATTTCCAGTGTAGAGGCTGCGAATCTTTTCAGCAAGTTGACCGTAGAGCGGACACTCCTGTCCGCTGCCTTTGACTTTGATCTTGACTTGGCATTCTAAGGAGAACGCCCGAAATCATAGGATGCCGCAAACGGCGGTTGACGATGTGCGAACTCAGTTGCTATATTTGTAGGGTTCCGCGAGTTCATTCTGGCTTGCCTGTAGGCGTAGTCTTTCGGTGTGCGCGTGTGCGCGTGCCAAAGGCGCGAAAGAACGCAGCTGAGCTTTAGAGATATACGTCTCCGGAGAAGATGTTAAACGGGGGCGCCCTCGCTGAAACGTCCCGCGCTGCTTTCCGCCCTTAGCGGAAGGATATGCGGGGCGGAGCCAACGAAACGGAGCATCTCCCGGGTGGGAATATCAACCGGGCCTGGCGCCACCGTCGTGGGCGTTTAGTCTGAACGGGAAACTGAGAATCTCTCGCCGGGGTTGGTGTGCGGCGAGAAGCATGGTTGGCTGATCATGCCACCCAGCCCCTGCAATCAGGGAAAGCAGAAGCGGCGGCGTTCCGCGATTACGCGCCTTGGCGGGCGTGTGGGGCGAGGGCGTGGCTGAAGGAGCAGCAAACTGTGCCAACCTTCAATCAGTTAGTGCGCGACGGACGCAAGCGTCCGCGTTACAAGACGGCGAGTCCGGCTTTGGAGGGATGTCCGCAGAAACGCGGTGTCTGCACCCGCGTGTACACGCAGACTCCTAAGAAACCGAATTCAGCGCTGCGCAAGGTCGCGCGCGTGCGCCTGACCAATGGGATTGAGGTAACTACCTACATTCCAGGTGTTGGACACAACCTGCAGGAGCACTCGATTGTGCTGATCCGCGGGGGCCGCGTGAAGGATTTGCCGGGTGTGCGCTATCACGTGGTGCGCGGAACCCTGGATGCGGTCGGTGTGGCTGGCCGCAAGCAAAGCCGTTCGAAGTACGGCGCCAAGCGCCCGAAAGCATAGCGTAGCGCCGGCGTGTCGCCGGCAAGCTTCTAGCCAAGAGCTAGAAGCCAGGAGCTAAGAGCAGCAATGCCAAGAAAAGGACATATCGCCAAGCGAACCGTGGAGGTCGATCCCGTATACGGATCAGACCTGGTGACGAAGTTCATCAACTCCATGATGTGGCAGGGCAAGAAGAGCACGGCGGAAGGCATCTTCTACGAAGCCTTGACCAAGATGCAGGCCAAGGGCGGCGACGAAGCTCTGAAGCTGTTCAAGAAGGCGGTCGAGAACGCCAAGCCGCTGCTCGAAGTGAAGTCCCGCCGTGTAGGTGGCGCGAACTATCAGGTTCCGGTGGAAGTGAACGCCGACCGCCGTACTTCGCTGGCCATCCGCTGGCTGATCGCCTATTCGCGCGGGCGCGCCGAAAAGGGCATGGTCGACAAGCTGAGCAACGAATTGCTCGACGCCGCCAACGGGCGCGGCGCGGCGATCAAGAAGAAAGAAGATGTACACCGTATGGCGGAGGCCAACAAAGCCTTCGCCCACTATCGCTGGTAGAGAGAATGGTCCTGAGTTACGTGGCTGATACCGTCATTGAAGTAAATAAACCGGAGCCCCGGAAAGAAGAGAAGAAGAAAGCTGTGTCCCGACAAGTCCCATTAGAACGGTGCAGGAACATCGGCATTATGGCCCACATCGATGCCGGTAAGACCACTACGACCGAGCGCATCCTGTTCTATACGGGAAAGACGCATCGCATCGGCGAGGTCCACGAAGGCACTGCCACCATGGACTGGATGGAGCAGGAGCAGGAGCGCGGCATTACCATCACCTCCGCCGCGACGACTTGTACCTGGCGCGACGTGCGCATCAACATTATTGATACGCCCGGCCACGTGGATTTCACCGCCGAAGTCGAGCGCTCGCTGCGCGTCCTGGACGGCGCGGTCGCGGTATTTGACGCCGTGCACGGCGTGCAGCCGCAGTCGGAAAAAGTCTGGCGTCAGGCTGACAAGTACGGCGTGCCTAGAATTTGCTTCATCAACAAGATCGACAAAATGGGCGCCGATTTCGAGCATGCCGTCGATACCATCCGCAAGCGCCTGAACGCCAAGCCCATCGCGATCCAAATCCCCGTCGGACAAGAAGACAAGTTCAGAGGCGTGGTGGACCTGATCTCGATGAAGGCCATCGTGTGGCAGGATGACACGATTGGGGCGGAATACCTTACCGAGGAAATTCCCGCCGACCTGCTGAAGAAGGCGGAAGCCGCGCGTGCGTTGCTGGTCGAAACCATTGCCGAAAACGACGATGACATGCTGCACAAATTCCTGGAAGGCGAGACAATTTCTCCCGAGGAACTGCGGGCTTCGCTGCGCAAGTCCACCGTCGCATTGAAAGTGTTTCCCGTTGTCGTCGGCACCGCTTTCAAGAACAAAGGTGTACAGCCGCTGCTCGACGCGGTAGTGGATTACCTGCCCTCGCCTCTCGATACCAAGGAAACCAAAGGGACGAATCCCGATAACGGCGAAACCATTACGCGCAAGCCATCTGACGGCGAGCCATTTTCCGCGCTGGCGTTCAAGATCATGGCTGATCCGTTTGTCGGTCAGCTGACCTTCATTCGCGTCTACTCCGGCCAGATTAAGTCGGGCGAATCAGTGCTGAACTCCGGCCGGGGACGTACCGAGCGCATTGGGCGTCTGCTGAAGATGCACGCCAACAAACGCGAAGACATCAATGAGATCCTGGCGGGCGATATCTGCGCGGCGGTGGGCCTGAAGAACGTCAATACCGGCGACACCATCTGCGACGAAAAGCATCCCATCGCGCTGGAATCGATTACCTTCGCAGTTCCGGTCATTTCAGTCGCGGTTGAGCCTAAGACCAAGGCCGACCAGGAAAAGATGGGCATGGCGCTTGGCCGCCTGGCCCAGGAAGATCCCACCTTCAAGGTTCACACCGATCCCGACAGCGGCCAGACGATCATCAGCGGCATGGGCGAGTTGCACCTCGAAATCATCATCGACCGCATGATGCGCGAATACAAAGTCGAGGCCAATGTCGGCAAGCCGCAGGTGGCGTACCGCGAGACTATCCGCAGGAAGGCCGAAGCCGAAGGCAAGTACATTCGCCAGACCGGTGGCCGCGGCCAGTACGGCCACGCCAAGATTCGCCTGGAGCCGCAGCCGGCGGGCGCAGGCTACGAATTCGTCAACGAAATCATTGGCGGCTCGGTGCCCAAGGAATACATCAAGCCCATCGATCAGGGCATTCAGGAAGCCATGGAAGGCGGGGTTCTGGCCGGCTATCCCATGGTGGATGTGAAGGTCGAGCTTTACGACGGCAGCTATCACGATGTCGATTCGAACGAAATGGCGTTCAAGATTGCCGGCTCGATGGCTTTCAAAGAGGCCGCGCGTAAGGCTTCGCCCGTGTTGCTGGAACCGGTGATGGCGGTCGAAGTCGTGACGCCGGAGGATTATGCGGGCGTGATCATGGGCGACTTGAGTTCGCGCCGCGGGCGCATTGAAGGCATGGAGCATCGCGCCGGCTCGCAGGTAATCAGCGCAATTGTGCCGCTGTCGGAGATGTTTGGCTACGCCACGCAGATGCGCTCGAATACCCAGGGGCGCGCCGAGTACTCGATGCACTTCGCGCGTTATGAGGAAGTGCCGCGCAGCAAGGCCGACGAGATTATCGGCGGGGCGCAGGCGAATAACCGGTAGGGGATGTTAAAGGTGAGCGGGCAAGAGTGCCCGCTCCACACCGAGTAAGCTGCATGCGGATTAAGTTTGTAGCTAGAGGCTGAGGAAAGCAATGGCGAAAGAGAAATTTGATCGCAATAAGCCGCACTGCAACGTGGGCACCATCGGTCACATCGATCATGGCAAGACCACGCTGACCGCGGCCATCACCAAGGTGTTGCAGAAGCACAACCCGAAGATCGTATTCCGGTCGTTCGATTCGATCGACAACGCTCCGGAAGAGAAAGCCCGCGGCATCACCATTGCCACGGCGCACGTCGAGTATGAGACGGCGAACCGGCACTACGCGCACGTCGACTGCCCCGGCCACGCCGACTACATCAAGAACATGATCACGGGCGCGGCGCAGATGGATGGCGCGATCTTAGTCGTCGCGGCGACCGACGGCCCCATGCCGCAAACCCGCGAGCACGTACTGCTGGCGCGGCAGGTGGGCGTGCCTTACATCGTAGTCGCGCTGAATAAGTGCGATGCCGTGGATGATCCCGAGTTGCTGGATCTGGTCGAACTGGAAGTGCGCGAGTTGCTGAAGACTTATCAGTTCCCCGGAGACGACGTGCCCGTAGTGCGTCTCTCCGCGCTGGGCGCGCTGAACGGCGAAGCCAAGTGGGAGAAGCAGATCGACGAGCTGATGGCGGCAGTGGACAAGAGCGTGCCGCAGCCGGCGCGCGAATTGGACAAGCCGTTTCTGATGCCGATTGAAGATATCTTCTCGATTCAAGGGCGCGGTACGGTCGTGACTGGAAGAATCGAGCGCGGCAAGGTGAAGGTCGGCGAGGAAGTAGAAATCGTCGGCTTCCGCGAGACCCGCAAGACGGTGGTGACCGGCGTCGAAATGTTCAAGAAGCAGCTGGACGAAGGCCTGGCGGGCGACAATGCCGGCCTCCTGTTGCGCGGCACCGCGAAAGAAGATGTCGAACGCGGCATGGTGCTTGGCCAAAGGCGGATCGATTACTCCGCACACCAAGTTCAAAGCCGAAGTCTACATTCTGACCAAAGAAGAAGGCGGGCGGCACACGCCGTTCTTCAAAGGCTACCGGCCGCAGTTCTACCTGCGGACGACCGACGTAACGGGTGTAGCGGAGCTGCCGGGCGGCACCGAGATGGTGATGCCGGGCGACAACGTGCAGCTGGTGATCGAGCTGATCACGCCGGTGGCGATGGAAAAGGGCTTGCGCTTCGCGATTCGCGAAGGCGGGCACACGGTGGGAGCAGGCACGATCAGCGAGATTGTGACGTAGGGAAATGGTGTGGGCTCGGGCGACTCGCCCGAGCCGCGGTTCAATGTGAGGGAACCAGTTTCGAGTTTGAAGTTCCCGGTTCTCAGTAAATGACTAGAAGGTTTGTTGAGCGGCTTGCACCTTGCCGCCAGTTCTTTCCTCCCGGAGCAGCCGGGAGGGGATAGAGAGCCCCAAAGTGATAGGAAAAGAAAGAATTCGAATCCGGTTGAAGGCGTACGACTACCGCATCCTCGACCAATCCACCGGCGAGATTGTGGAAACCGCGCGGCGCACCGGCGCGCAAATCGCGGGCCCGATTCCGCTGCCCACGATGAAGAACAAATACTGCGTGCTGCGTTCTCCGCACGTGGACAAGAAGTCGCGCGAGCAGTTCGAGATCCGCACTCACAAGCGCCTGCTCGATATTTTGGAGCCGACGCAGCAGACCGTCGACGCGCTGATGAAGCTCGATCTGCCGGCGGGTGTGGATGTCGAGATCAAGGCGTTCGGGAAAGAGCATAAGTAGGTCAGTGGCGACGGCCGTCTCGGCCGTCTGGTGGAGCGGGGCTTCCGCATGGCCGAGGGCGCCGGCGCCACATGGCTGGAGAAAGATCATGGCAAAAGTAACGGGAATTCTGGGCAAAAAAGTCGGCATGACGCAGCTCTTCGACGATAAGGGCGACGTGCATCCCGCGACCGTGCTGCAGGCCGGGCCCTGCGTGGTCACGCAGCACAAGACGCAGACGCGCGACGGCTACGACGCGGCCCAGCTCGGCCTGGTCGAGTTCGTGAAAGAGTCGCGGCTGACCAAGCCCATGCGCGGACACCTGGGCAAGAACAATCTGCCGCCGGTGAAGTTCATGCGCGAAGTGCCCATCGAGGTGGAAGCCGAAAGCCGAAGCCGAGGCCGATGGCGCGGTCAAAGCCGGCGACCGCGTGCTGGTGGACATTTTCGAAGCGAGAAGTTCGTCGACATCGTCGGCACTCAGCAAGGGACGCGGCTTTCAGGGAGTGGTCAAGCGCCATCATTTCGGCGGCGGACCGAAGTCCCATGGTTCGATGTTTCAAATTACCGGTTCGATCGGATCGTCGGCATTTCCTTCGCGCGTGTTCAAGGGCATGCGCATGTCGGGACATATGGGCAACGCGCGCGTGACCGTGCGCAACCTGCGGGTGCTGGGCGTGGACAAGGACGACAATCTGCTGGTGGTCGAAGGCGCGGTGCCGGGACCGAATGGCGGATATCTGATTATCACCAAGGCGCAGAAGCCGCCACGCGAGCGGCGTGGATTTGCCGGTTCGGCGACGGTCGATCCGTTGAAGGCGGCCAAGCGCGCGGCGAAGAAGGGCTTAGTAATAGTTGCAGCTGTCTGGAAACGGAGAACGGAAAGCAGAGAACTAGAATCAGGTCCAGTTCCCGGTTTTGAGTTCCTGGTTCACGAAGAGATTGCTATGGCAAGCATCGACATTCACGATCTGAGCGGCGGCCAAGTGGGCACGCTTGAGCTGGCCGACGAAATTTTCGGCGCGGTGAACGAGGACCTGCTGTGGGAAGCGGTCAAGCACTATCGCGCCTCGCAGCGGGCCGGGACCCATGCCACCAAGAACAAGAAGCTGGTTTCCGGAGCAGGCAAGAAACTGTGGAAGCAGAAAGGCACGGGGCGAGCGCGCGTGGGTTCGATCCGTTCGCCGCTGTGGCGGCACGGCGGCACGGTGCACGGTCCGCAGCCGCGTTCCTACGATTACGCCTTCCCCCGCAAGAAGCTGCTGGGCGCACTGCGCTCGGCGCTGGCGGCGAAGTTTGCCGACGGCAAGCTGATCGTGGTGAAGGCCTTCGATCTCGATGAGCCCAAGGCCAAGAAATTTCGCGAGGCTCTGGACGCGCTGAAAGTCGATCGCGCGCGCTGCTGGTCGAAGTTCCGCAGCATGGAAACCGCAACCTGGTGCTCAGTTCGCGCAATCTGGACGGAATGGAGC
Source organism: uncultured Acidobacteriaceae bacterium (assembly GCA_963735545.1). Taxonomy (GTDB): domain Bacteria; phylum Acidobacteriota; class Terriglobia; order Terriglobales; family Acidobacteriaceae; genus PALSA-270. Next base: position 150,344 of record CAVTLU010000012.1, on the reverse strand, counting down.
TGGTGAGCGGCAACGAGGTGCATCCTTATCACCTGCTGCGCTACGACCGCGTGATTTTCTCGCATCCCGCCATTGAGAAGCTGCAGGTGTCGCTGAAGAGTTCGACTTCCAAGCGCGGCAGCACGAAGCCGGTGGGAGCCGCGAGGCGCAGAAGAAAACCACGCGCTCGCCGCGGCGGCGGACGCGGCATGAAAAAGCCGCGGAGGTGGCCTGATGAAATCCGCGTACCAGATTATTCGCCGGCCCGTGATTACGGAAAAAGGCCTGGCCATCAAGGAGAACCAGAACACGCTGGTCTTCCAGGTGGCAAAGGCGGCGACCAAGACCGAGATCAAGGAAGCCGTACAGACGATTTTCAAGGTGAAGGTGAATTCGGTGCGCACCGCCAATTATCCGGGCAAGGAACGGCGCCGGGGAAAATTCGCCGGCTACCGCCCCGACTGGAAAAAGGCGTACGTGCGCCTGAAGGCCGGCGAGAAGATGCCGGAGTACGCACAGAATCTGTAAAACCGTCGTTGGCCGTTCGTCGTTGGTCGTTGGCTAAGACCAGGAGCTTCGAGCTTTGACCAACGACGTACGACCAACGACCAAGGACGCAGTGAAGAGCTGATTTATGCCAATCAAGACATACCGACCGACGACCCAGACGCTGCGTTACCGCACCACGCTGGTCAACGACGACATTACCTCGACCCAGCCGCATAAGCCGTTGCTCGAGCCGAAGCCGCGCACCGGCGGGCGGCGCAATTCGGGCGACACCACGATGCGGTTCATCGGGGGCGGCCACAAGCGCAAGCTGCGGATCATCGATTTCAAGCGCGACAAGATCGGCATTCCAGCGACGGTCGCGACCATCGAATACGATCCCAACCGCTCGTCGCGCATTGCTCTGTTGAGCTATGCCGATGGTGAGAAGCGCTACATCCTGCAGCCCGATGGTTTGAAGGTCGGGCAAAAAGTGGTCAGCGGCCCGGAGGCGGATATTCTGGTCGGCAACGCCCTGCCGCTCAAAAATATTCCGCCCGGCACGACCATTCATAACATCGAATTGAAGCCGGGCAAGGGCGCGCAGATGGTGCGCTCGGCGGGCGGTTCGGCGCAACTGGTGGCCAAGGAAGGCGACTACGCGCTGGTCAAGCTGCCCTCGGGCGAGACTCGCAAGGTGGCGCAGGAGTGCATGGCGACCATCGGGCAGGTGGGCAACACCGATCACGAGAATGTAACCATCGGCAAGGCTGGGCGATCGCGCTGGCTGGGAAAGCGTCCGCATAACCGGGGCGTTTCGATGAATCCGGTGGATCATCCGCACGGCGGAGGCGAAGGCAAGACTTCCGGCGGACGGCATCCGGTAACTCCGTGGGGCCAGCCGACCCGCGGCTACAAGACGCGCAACAACAAGCGCACGGACGCGTTTATCGTGAACCGGAGAAGTAAGTAAGACCGTCGTCGGTCGTTGGTCCTAGGTCGTTGGCCAATGACGACACGCAGGGTTTGGAATGGACCGCGAGCGATGAGACGGCGGCTGCTAAGGTCCCTGGCGAGTGCCAAGGACTCACGACCAAGGACCAAGGACTGACTTTATGGCACGTTCGACAAAAAAAGGGCCGTTCATCGATCTCTACCTGCAGACGCGGATCGAAGGCATGAACGCGCGCAACGAGAAGAAGGTGCTGCGCACCTGGTCGCGGCGCTCGACCATCATCCCGGAGATGGTGGGTCACACCATCGCCGTGCACAACGGGAAGAAATTTATCCCGGTGTATGTCACCGAGAACATGGTGGGCCACAAGCTGGGTGAGTTCAGCTTTACCCGCCAGTTCAAGGGGCACTCGATGCGGGCGGCGACCGAAACCGCTGCCAGGCCTGCAGGCATACCGGGCGGTCCGGGAGCGATTGCTCCGGCCGCGCCGCCGGCGCCGAAGGCAGTAAGGGAGACGCACGATGGAATTTCGAGCCCAAGCCCGTTTCATGCGCGTCTCGCCGCAAAAGGCGCGCCTGGTGCTGGAGCTGATCAAAGGCAAGCGAGTGGAAGATGCGCTCAATACGCTGCTCTTCACCAAGAAGCGGGTGGCGGCGACGGTAGAAAAACTGCTGCGCTCGGCGCTGGAGAATGCCAACTACCTGAGTGGGGAAAAAGGCATCGACGTGGATGTGGACAGCCTCTACGTCAAGCGGGCGGTGGCAAACGATGGGCCGCGCTTGAAGCGGATTCGTCCCGCGCCCATGGGCCGAGCGTTCCGTTACGTGCGGCGTATCGCGCATATCGAACTGGTACTGGCGGAACGCGGCCAGGGTCGCGAAGAATTAGTCACGACCGCGGGGGAAGAATTGGCTGGCCGTGCCAAAGTTCCGGCTAAGAGCAAGGCTCGGGCGAAGGGCAAAGCCCCGGCAGGCAAGGGCAAGAAGAAGGCAGTGGGAGCAAGATAATCGGTTCCCGGTTCTTAGTCGAGAGTTCTCGGCAAGTTGCCGACGACTGACTACCGGCGGCTGAAGGAGCAACGATGGGACAGAAGGTTCATCCTTACGGTTTTCGCCTCGGCTACACCAAGCCGTGGAAGTCGCGCTGGTTTGTCGAGAAGGATTACGACAAGCTGCTGCTCGAAGACGTCAAGCTGAAGAACGAGCTGAAGGAAAAGCTCAAGTCGGCGGGCGTGAGTTCGATTGAGATCGAGCGCCCGGGCAATAAGCTGCGCGTCATCATCAAGACGGCGCGGCCGGGCATCATCATCGGGCGCAAGGGCGCGGAGATCGACAAGCTCAAAGGCGACGTGCAGAAGCGCACCGCCCGCGAGGTTTACATCGATATCCAGGAAGTGCACAAGCCGGAGCTGGATGCGCAGCTGGTTTCGGAGTCGATCGCGCTGCAGCTGGAAAAGCGCGTAGGCTTCCGTCGCGCCATGCGCAAGGCGGTGGACTCGGCGCTGCGCTTCGGTTGCAAGGGAATCAAGGTTCGGGTGAGCGGACGGCTGAACGGCAATGAAATCGCCCGTTCGGAGTGGTATCTGCAAGGGCGGCTGCCGCTGCACACGCTGCGCGCCGATATCGATTACGGTTTTTCCGAGGCTCGCACCACCTACGGCGTCATCGGGGTGAAGTGCTGGGTATATCGCGGCGAGATTCTTCCCACGAAAAAGCGGGAGCCGCAGCAAGCCGGCGCGTTTAGCTAAAGGCCAAGGACCAACGGCCAAGGACCAAGGACTGATTTCATGTTGATGCCGAAAAAAGTTAAGTACCGCAAGCAGCAGCGCGGGCGCATGACCGGCAAGGCGTGGCGCGGCAGCGAGCTGGCTTTCGGCGATTTCGGGCTGAAGGTGCTGGAGCCCGGCTGGATCACCGACCGGCAGATTGAGGCCAGCCGTGTCGCCATGACGCGCTTCGTCAAGCGCGGCGGCAAGATCTGGCTGCGGGTGTTTCCCGACAAGCCGGTCACCAAGAAGCCGGCCGAAACCCGTATGGGTAAAGGCAAAGGCGCGCCGGATCACTGGGTCGCGGTGGTGCGGCCGGGCAAGATTCTGTTTGAGATGGAAGGCGTGACCGTGCAGGATGCTTCCGAGGCGATGCGGTTGGCGTCGCACAAGCTGCCGCTGCGCACTTCCTTTGTGAAGCGCCATGCGGCGGCGCACTGAGTGGATTTTGTAATTTCGTAATTGGGTAATTTGGTAATTGAAACCTTGGAAAGCAAAGTTTTCAAATTACAAGATTATGAAATCGGAAATGAATCTATGAAACCCGAGAAAGTTCGCAACTTGACCGACGAGGAGCTTCGCCACCAGGAGCGCGAGCTCAACGATCAGCTCTTCAAGCTGAAGTTCCAGCTGAATATGGGACAGACGGAGAGCCTGAAAAAGATCCGCGGCCTGCGCAAAGACATTGCGCGGGTGAAGACCATCGCCCGCGAGCGCGAAATCGTCGCCGCCGGCGCAACGGAGAAGAAGTAACTATGGTGGAAACCGCAGCAGCGCAAGCCAAGCCCGTGCAGGGGCGCCGTAAAGAAGTCGTGGGACAGGTCGTCTCCAACCGCATGACCAAGACCATCGTGGTCGAGGTCACGCGCAAGAAGGCGCACGCGTTCTACGGCCGGGTGGTCTCAAAAGACAAGAAGTTCTACGCGCACGACGAGAAGAACGAAGCCCGCATCGGCGATGTGGTGCGGCTGGAAGAGAGCCGGCCGCTATCGAAATTGAAGCGCTGGCGGCTGAAGGAAGTAGTGCGCCGCACGGCGCTGGTGCCGGAAGTTCCCGCCGTCAAAGTCTAAGCTGGCGCGGGAAGGGAGACTGAGTTATGGCCGTGATGATGAGAAGCATGCTCGAGGTGGCCGACAATTCCGGCGCCCGCAAGCTGCAGATGATTCTGCCGCTCGGCGGTTCGACTGGATTGCACGCGGGCCTGGGGGACGTAATCACCGCCAGCGTGAAAGAAGCCGCTCCCGACGGCCAGGTGAAAAAGGGGACGGTGGTCAAAGCGGTGATCGTGCGCACCCGCAAGGAATACCGCCGGCGCGACGGCACCTACATCCGCTTCGATCAGAATGCGGCGGTGCTGATCAACGACGCCGGCGAGCCGGTAGGGACGCGCGTTTTCGGGCCGGTGGCTCGCGAACTGCGCGAAAAGAAGTTTTTGAAGATCGTGTCGCTGGCGCCGGAAGTGTTATAGGGATTTGTAATTTTGCAATTGGGTAATTTTGTAATTTGAAACCTGACTCGGGCGTTTTTGAATCGCAAATTACCCGATCACAAAATCGTAAATTTAGGGTTTAAAGATGAAGACAGTAACCACAGCACATCAACGGGTCGACATCCGGCGCAACGACACCGTGAAGGTCATGGCCGGCCGCGACAAAGGCAAGGAAGGCCGCGTCCTGCGGGTGTTTCCGGACGAGCGCCGGGTTCTGGTCGAGCACGTCATGATGGTGAAAAAGCATGTGCGCCCCAATCCGCAGCGCAACGTCAAAGGCGGCATCGCCGAGCAGGAGAGCCGCATTTCGCATCTCGAACATTCAGCTGCTATGCGGCGCCTGCGGGCCGGTGCGCATTGGGCACGAAGAGCGCGGCGGTCGCAAAGTGCGGGTGTGCAAGAAGTGCGGAACCACGCTGGATAAGTAAATTTGGTAATTGGGTGATTAATTTGAAATTGGGTAATTTGAATTGAATGTGAAGCGCGCGGTTCGGGTGGTTTTCAAATTACAAAATTATCCGATTACAAAATTACTCAATTGGATTTAGATCATGGCAAAAGAAAAAAGAGAGAAAAAAGGGCGAACCGCAGGAGCAGAAGGCTCCAGAAGTTGCCCGGCATAGCGCCAAGGAAATTCCGCGGCTGAAGCAGCGTTTCGCCAAGGAAGTTGCGCCCGCGCTGATGAAGGAACTCGACGCACGAATCCGATGGCGGTGCCGCATCTGCACAAGATCGTGGTCAACATGGGCGTCGGCGAAGCCACGCAGAATGCCAAGGTGCTCGATCCGGCGGTGCATGAGCTTGGCCAGATCACCGGCCAGAAGCCGGTCGTGACCAAGGCCAAGAAGTCGATTGCGGCATTCAAAGTGCGCGAAGGCCAGGCCATCGGCGCCATGGTCACGCTGCGCGGCGACCGCATGTACGAATTCTTCGACCGGCTGGTGAATGTGGTGCTGCCCCGCGTAAGAGATTTCAAGGGAGTATCCGACCAAGTCGTTCGACGGGCGCGGCAACTACACCCTGGGCTTGCACGATCAGTTGATTTTTCCGGAGATCGATTACGCCAAGGTGGATAAGCAGAAGGGCATGAACGTCACCATTGTGACCACCGCCCGCAGCGATGCCGAGGCGCGCGCGCTGCTGAAGCATTTGGGGATGCCGTTCCGGCCCTAGGAATTTAGCGATTGAATCATTGAGGGATTGAGTCGATGAACCGATGAGTCAATGACTCAATGATTCACTAAGAAAGGTTTCATGGCGACTACAGCAAAACGAGTTAAGGACGCGAGAAAGCCCAAGTTTTCCAGCCGCAAGCACAATCGCTGCCAGATCTGCGGTCGGCCGCGGGCGTTTATCCGAAAATTCGGGCTATGCCGCTTGTGTTTCCGCGGCCTGGCGCTGCGCGGGGAGATTCCCGGGGTTTCGAAGTCGTCCTGGTAGAGGGCAAGGGCTAAGGAGTGCGGGCGAGTCGCCCGCGCCGACACGAGTAAGTGCGCCGCCGCGGGTTCTTCGGCCAAGGCTTTAGGGCCGAAGCAAACGGGCGGCTGAGGAGAAGCAAAGCGATGAGGTTGACCGATCCGGTCGCGGACATGCTGACGCGCATCCGCAATGCGGTGAGCGCCCGGCACCAGAAGGTAGATGTTCCCGCTTCCAAACTGAAGCTGGAGATCGCCCGTATCCTCAAAGAGGAAGGGTACATTTCCAACTACAAAGCGGCGGAAGAGGAGGGCCACAAGGTCCTGCGCATCTATCTGAAATATGGCAACAACAATGAAGCCACGATCTCGAAGCTGGAGCGCGTGTCGCGGCCCGGTTGCCGGGTCTACGTGCGCCGCAGCGAGATTCCGCGCGTGCTAGGAGGCATGGGGATTAACATCATCACCACGCCCCGCGGAGTCATGACCGGCCGCCAGGCGCGCAAGCAGGGTTTGGGCGGAGAAGTTCTGTGCCAGATTTGGTAGGAAACCGCCGTTAGCCGGTAGCCTTCGGGGCCTTTAGCCGAAACCGGCACGACACATAGCGAACCTAAGGGCGAACGGCCAAGGGCCAAAGGCTGAATTTATGTCACGAATTGGAAGAAAACCGATCCCGCTGCCTAAGGGCGTCACGGTTAAAATCGAAGGCAACTCGGTTGCCGTGCAGGGCCCCAAAGGCAAGCTGGATACGCAGTTGCCCGCGGGCATCCGCATCGAGCAACAGGAGGGCGAGCTGCTCGCGGTCCGCGAAAACGATTCGCAGGCCGCGGTTCACGGACTGGCGCGCGCGCTGGTCAACAACGCGGTCGAAGGCGTCACCAAGGGTTGGGCCAAGGATCTGGAAATCGTCGGCATCGGATATCGCGCGGAGTTGAAGGGCAAAGGCACCGTGGTATTCAGTCTGGGATACTCGCATCCCATCGAATACCCCCTGCCTTCTGGCATCGATGTCGCTGTCGATCCCAAGCAGACCAAGCTGACGGTGAACGGCATCGATCGCCAGAAGGTTGGCCAGGTGGCCGCCGAAATGCGCAGCCTGCGCCCGCCCGATCCCTACAAGAATAAGGGAGTGCGCTACGCCGGCGAGCGGTTGAAGAAGAAGGTAGGCAAGACGGGAGCGAAATAAGCCCGTCGTTGGTCCTTGGTCGTTGTTTTGCCAACGACCAACGACCAAGGACCAAGGACGAATCAAAATGCTTAACCAGTCATCCAAGAACGCGAACCGGCGGCATGTGCATGAGCGCATTCGCAAGAAGATTTTGGGCACGGCGGAGCGGCCGCGTCTGAATGTGTATCGCTCACTGAATCACATTTACGTCCAGTTGATTGACGATCTGAAGGGCTCGACTATGGTCTCGGCCAATTCAGCCGAGGGCCAGAAGGGCGAGCGGCGCACCGGCGGCAATTTGGCGGCAGCCAAGACCGTGGGCAAAGCCATTGCCGAGCGCGCCAAATCCAAGGGAATCGATAAAGTGGTTTTTGATCGCGGCGGATATATTTACCATGGGCGGGTGAAGGCCCTGGCGGATGCGGCCCGCGAGGCAGGACTCAAATTCTAGTAGATTGAGTAATTTTGTAATTGGGTAATTTCGTAATTTAACCCGGCGTGTCGGGGGGGCAAATTACAAAATTACTCAATTACAAAATTACAAAATGGGTTACTAAATGCCAACTGTTATCAAGAAGCTCGACGCGAATTCCTACCAGCTGAAAGATCAGGTGGTAGCCATCAACCGCGTCACTAAGGTTGTCAAGGGAGGCAAGAACCTTTCGTTCGCCGCCCTGGTGGTGGTGGGCGATCCCAGCGCGGCCGTAGTCGGATATGGCTCGGGGAAGGCGAAAGAAGTTCCGCAGGCCATCCGTAAAGGAATTGAGTCGGCCAAGAAGAACCTGATGCGTGTGAACCTCACGCAGACCAGCATTCCACATCTGGTTTTAGGGCGCTTCGGTTCCGGCAAGGTGCTGCTGAAGCCCGCCCCCGAAGGCACCGGCGTGATCGCTGGCGGCGCGGTGCGGGCGGTCATGACATCTGCCGGCGTGCAAAATGTCCTGACCAAATCGATTGGCACCACCAACCCGCACAACGTGATCAAGGCGACCTTTGACGCGCTGAAGCGGTTGAAGAACCGAAGTGACGTAGCTGCCATGCGCGGCAAGACGGTCGAGGAGCTGTAAGCGATGGCTAAGACATCCAATAAGGACGGCGGCAAGCTGCAGTTGAAGTGGGTTCGCTCCGCGATTTGTGCTCCGGTGAAGCAGAAACTGGTGATCAAGGGTCTGGGCTTCACCCGGCTGAACCAGGTCATCGAGCGCCCGGACACCGGCGCCATTCGCGGAATGGTGGCCAAGGTACCGCATCTGGTTGAGATTATGAAATAGCCATCAGCCGTCAGCCATCCGCGCTCAGGGAAACCTGAACCGGATGAGCTGATGGCTGACGGCTGAGAGCTAATATGAATCTTTCCAACATTCGAGCACCGAAGAAGGCGAATTCGAACAAGAAGCGCGTGGGCCGCGGCATGGGCTCGGGCATGGGCAAGACTTCGGCTCGGGGCCACAAAGGCCAGCGGTCGCGCAGCGGTTCGCGTATGATGCGCGGCTTCGAAGGCGGCCAGATGCCGCTGCACCGCCGCATGCCCAAGCGCGGCTTCACCAACATTTTCCGCAAGGAATTCAACATCGTGAACCTGGAAAAGCTGGTGGTCCTGGGCGAGACGCTGGGAGACATCGCGATCACGCCGGACGTGCTGCGCACCGCCGGAGTCATCAGCACCAAGCATCCGGTGAAGATCCTCGGCACCGGCGAACTTACGGCGGCCATTACCGTGCACGCGCACAAGTTCTCCAAGTCGGCGCAGGATAAGATCACTAAGGCGGGCGGCAAGTTCGAGGTCTTGCAGTAAATGTGGGAGAAATTCTCCAACATATTTCGCATACCCGACCTGCGTAAGCGGATTCTGTTTACGCTGGGGCTACTGGCGGTGTACCGCCTCGGCGGCCACATCCCTACGCCCGGAGTGAATGCCGACAAGCTGCAACAATTCTTCGAGCAAAATAAGGGAACGTTTCTCGGTTTTGTGGACTTGTTCTCCGGCGGCCAGCTCCGCCGCCTCACTATTTTCGCTCTGGGCATCATGCCCTATATCACCGCTTCCATCATTCTTCAGTTGTTGACCGTGGTTTATGAGCCGCTGGCCAAACTGCAGAAGGAAGGTGAACTGGGCCGCAAGAAGATCACGCAGTGGACGCGTTACATCACCTTCGGGCTAAGCGCGGTGCAGTCTTTCGGCATCGCCATCAGCCTGCAGAAGTCGGGCGACTTCGTCATCAATCCCGGCCCGGCTTTCGTTCTGATGACCATGCTGACTCTCACCACCGGCAGCGTATTCATTATGTGGCTGGGTGAGCAGATCACCGAACGCGGCGTGGGTAACGGCATGTCGCTGTTGATATTCGCGGGCATCGTGGTGGGTCTGCCGCGCGGGATCGCCGACCTCGTCGACAAGACGAAGAACGGCGCATGGGGCCCGTTCACGCCGATCGCGATGATTATCCTGGTGGCCCTGATGATCGCCGTGGTGGCCTTCATCGTGTACATGGAGCGCAGCGAACGGCGCATTCCGGTGCAGTATGCCAAGCGAGTCGTCGGGCGCAAGGTGATGGGCGGGCAGTCGACGCACCTGCCCTTGCGGGTGAACGCGGGCGGCGTAATGCCGGTGATTTTTGCTTCTTCGATTTTGACGCTGCCGCAGACCGTGGGCTACGGATTACGCGACAACCGCTATTTTGGCGGCCTGATGAAAGCCCTCGGCTGGGGCGAGCCGCTCTACACCGTCCTATACGCCCTGGGAATCATTTTCTTCGCCTATTTCTACGTGTCCATTGTGTTCAACCCCAACGAGGTTGCCGACAACATGCGGAAATATGGCGGGTTTATTCCCGGAATCCGTCCTGGCCGCCGTACGGCGGACCATATCAACGAGATTTTGACCCGCATCACGCTGGTGGGCGCGCTGTATTTGATTATCATTTCGTTCCTTCCGGAATGGATGATCGCCGGCATTCACCTGAACCATTTGCCGGGGGCGTTGGGCGCGTTTTTTGAACGATTGCCGACCTGGGTGACGAATGGTTTGGGGGTCACGTTTTATTTTGGGGGCACATCGCTGCTGATCGTGGTGGGCGTCGCCATGGATACGGTGACCCAGGTCGAGGCGCAGCTCATCATGCGCCACTACGACGGATTTACTCCACGCAGCGGGCGCATTCGCGGCCGCCGTTCGTGGTCGTAAAGTTCAGGAGCTATTATCTGTAAAGACGTTGCTGGCAACGTCAATGGCGTAAGCCACCGGCTGGATTGGTATGAGCTGACCGGTTCAGAGTGCGGGGAAAAAACAGGCGAGTTTCATGGCAGAGGAAGCCTCGCGCAACGTCGGACCGATCGTTTTGCTGGGAGCGCCGGGCGCCGGCAAGGGCACACAAGCCAAGCGGGCGGCTACGCGCTACGGCATTCCGCAGATTTCTACCGGCGACCTGCTGCGGGAGAACGTGCAGCGCGCAACCGATCTGGGGCTGAAGGCCCAGGACGCCATGGCCCGGGGCGAGTTGGTGCCCGACGGCCTGGTTTGCGACATGGTGAAACAGCGCCTTCGCCAGCCGGATTGCGAGCACGGTTTTATCCTGGATGGCTTTCCACGCACCGCGGCCCAGGCTCGGTGGCTGGACATGTATTTGGAGCGCGAGTTCTTTGAAAAATTCCCGCGGGGCAGGCATTGGCTGATTGTGGTCCGCATTACCGTAGACTATAATCAATTGTTGCTCCGGCTTACCGGACGTAGAACTTGTCTCGCCCACGGGCACATCTATAACGTCTATCTCCAGCCACCTCGCGTCGCTGGCATTTGCGACGAAGACGGTTCCCAGCTGGTAACCCGCAATGACGATCGCGACGAAGTGATCAGCGAACGTTTGTCCACCTACGAGCGCCAGACCAAGCCGGTGGCGGATTACTACCAGCGCAAGGGCCGGCTGGTGGATGTGAATGGCGATCTGCCGGTGGACGAAGTGAGTGCGCAGATTTTCCGGGAGATTGAGAGCCACGCCGCGGTGACGGCGAATGGCGACTGAAAATGGCGATTGTGTGCAAATCGGCTGCGGAGATCGAAAAGATGCGGCACAGCGGCCGCATCGTTCGCGAAGTGTTGAACCGCGTCCGCGAGTTGGTGGCGCCCGGCGTCACCACGATGGACCTGGAGCGCGCCGCCGAGCAGAAGATGAAGGAACTCGGAGCGAAGCCCGCGTTCAAGGGGTATTACGACTACCCCTGCGTGCTTTGTACTTCGATCAACGAGGAGATTGTTCACGGCATTCCCTCCGAGAAGCGGGTGCTGAAGGCGGGCGACATCGTCTCCATCGATTGTGGAGTGGTGGTGGATGGGTACTACGGCGATGCCGCGATTACCGTGCCGGTGGATGGATCGATCTCGCCGGAGTTGCGCAAGCTGCTCGAAGTTACGGAAGCCTCGTTGTATCGGGCCATTGAGCAGGCGCGGGTAGGCAACGCGGTTGGCGATGTCGGGGCGGCGGTACAGGAATTTGTCGAAGCTAACGGCTTCAGCGTGGTGCGTGAGTTTGTGGGGCACGGCATCGGGACCCGGCTGCATGAGGAGCCGCAAGTTCCGAATTTTGGCGCCCGCGGCCACGGCGCCCGGTTGCGCGAAGGCATGGTGCTGGCGATCGAGCCGATGGTGAACTCGGGCAAACCCGGAACCCGCGTGCTCGACGACAAATGGACCGCGGTGACCGCCGACGGAAGCTGCAGCGCGCATTTCGAGCACTGCGTGGCGGTGACGCGGGATGGACCGGTGATTTTGACACAGTGAAGACGCCGATGGCCGTTAGCCGATGGCCCTTAGCCAAAACGGCCGGCTAAAGGCTAACGGCCAAAGGTTGACGGCTATAGGCCAAGAGCTGATCTAAGGAGTCGATGAGCAAAGAAGACGCGATTGAAGTCATGGCAGTGGTGCTGGAACCCCTGCCCAATGCTATGTTCCGGGTGGAACTGGAAAACAAGCACCAGGTGCTAGCGCACGTATCCGGCAAGATGCGCAAGAACTTCATCCGCATCCTTCCCGGCGACAAAGTCGCAGTCGAGCTTTCGCCCTACGACCTGAATCGCGGAAGAATCGTGTATCGCTATAAATAAACGCGTAGGACCGGGTCGGCGCTCGCTCTGAGCGGAGCCGAAGGGACCTGGTTGCCGTGCGCAGCACGGCAGTTGGCCAACGACCAACGACCAAGGACGGGTTTTATGAAAGTACGAGCATCAGTAAAGAAGATTTGCGACAAGTGCAAGGTCATCCACCGCAAGGGTGTAGTCCGGGTGATCTGCGAAACCGCGAAACACAAACAACGGCAAGGCTAAAGGAACTCTTATGGCACGTATTGCAGGCGTCGATCTTCCGCGCAATAAGCACGTGAATATCGCGCTGACGTACATCTACGGCATCGGCCACCCGCGCGCCGCTACTATTCTGGAAGCCGCGAAAGTCGAGCCCATGAAGAAGGTTCAGGATCTGGGCGAGGACGAGGTCAACCGCATCCGCCAGGTCATCGAAGCTGAAGGCATGGTGGAAGGCGATCTGCGCAAAGAGATTTCGATGAACATCAAGCGGCTCATCGAAATCGGCTCCTATCGGGGCTACCGCCATCGCCGGAACCTGCCGGTCCGCGGCCAGCGTACACACACCAACGCGCGCACCCGCAAAGGCCCGCGCAAGGGCACAGTCGCACAGAAGAAGAAGGCGGCGGCAAAGACTTAAAACCGCCCTTAGCCGTTAGCCTTTCGCCGTTAGCTCACGCAGCGGCAAAGCTAAAGGCTAACGGCCAAGAGCTAAAGGCTAACTATGGCAAAACCAGCGGCAGCAGGCGGCGGAGCAGCGGCGCCGGAGAAAAAAGGCAAGAAGAAGGTATTTAAGAAGAAGGAGCGCAAGCACGTCCCATTCGGCGTGGCGCACATCCAGGCTTCTTTCAACAACACCATCGTGACCATCTGCGATCCTGCGGGGAATGTGCTGGCCTGGAAGAGTTCGGGCTCGCTCGGCTTCCGCGGTTCGCGCAAAGGCACGCCCTTTGCCGCACAGCAGGCCGCGATGAACGCCGCCAACATGGCTCGCGATCACGGAGTGCGCACGGTCGAAGTACGAGTCAGCGGCCCGGGCTCGGGACGCGAGTCCGCCATCCGTGCCCTCGCCGCCGCCGGCATCGAGGTACGCAATATCAAGGATTCCACGCCCATTCCGCACAACGGCTGCCGTCCGCCGAAGCGGAGAAGGGTGTAGAAACCGTCGTTGGTCCTTGGTCGTTCGTCGTTGGCAAAAGCGAACGGCCTGGGAAGGCAAAGCTTTTTGAGCTTCCGGGGTTTTGCCAACGGCCAACGACGAACGACCAACGACTGATTTTCGTCCGGGACGAAGGGTGAAGCCAAACCTGTAAACCGGTCATCTAAGGAGAAGAAACTTGGCAAGATACACTGATCCCGTCTGCCGTCTGTGCCGCCGCGAGGGCATGAAGCTGTTCCTCAAAGGCGCAAAATGTTTCAGCGATAAATGCCCCATCGAGAAGCGCAACTTCGCTCCTGGCCAGCACGGCAAGGACCGCAAGGCGAAGATCGTGGGCTATGGCCTGCAGTTGCGCGAGAAGCAGAAAGCCAAGCGCATCTACTTCACCCAGGAAGGCCAGTTCCGCAATTACTTCGAGAAAGCTGCGCGTACCAGGGGTGTGACCGGCGAAATGCTCTTGCAGCAACTGGAGCGCCGCTTGGACAACGTTGTCTATCGCCTGGGTTTCGGCATGTCCCGCCGCCAGGCTCGGCAGTTGGTGCGCCATGGACACGTGCAGGTAAACGGGCGCAAGGTCAACATTCCCTCCTTTGAAGTGAGCGCAGGGGATGAGATCGCGATCCGCGCCGGCAGCCTGAAGCTGGCTATTCTGGAGCAGTCGAAGGAATTTGCCAGCCACCAGAATGCTCCAACGTGGCTGGAGATTGACCGCGACAATTACAAGGGCAAAGTTCTGTCGCTGCCCAAGCGCGAGGAGATTCAGCAGCCGATCAACGAGCAGCTGATAGTTGAGTTGTACAGTAAGTAAGCAAGCAAGGCGTCGTTGGTCCTTGGTCGTTGGTCGTTGGCAAAAACAACTGGGTGCCAGCACGGTTTTGCAAAGGACCAACGACCAAGGACCAACGACGGGGTTTGCCAGGTCCATTTTTCGAGCCAGATCAGCCTTTGCCGACAAAAGTCCCCCCTAAGTTTCGCAAACTGAGCGAAACTTAGAACGGGGCACCCACCTGGGTTCGGACCAACTCAGGGAGCCGGCACTGAGCCAAACGGCCGAAGGAGAAACAAATGCTTTGGAAAGGCTTTCAGAAACCGAAACGTCTCGCCGTCGATACCTCCACCCTCACTGACAAGTACGGCATCTTCTGGGCGCAGCCCTTCGAACGCGGCTTCGGCACCACCATCGGCAATGCCTTGCGCCGCGTGCTCCTCAGTTCCATCGAAGGTGCGGCAATCACAGCGGTGAAGATCGAAGGGGTGCTGCACGAATTCCAGTCGATCACCGGAGTGGTCGAGGACGCTACCGACATCATCCTCAACCTGAAGCAGATTCCCTTCAAGTTGAGCGGCGATGCTCCGAAGGCAATTTACTTGCGCGCCGACCAGCCGGGCGTAGTCACTTCCGGCATGATCGAAGCGGATGCGGATGTCGAGGTTCTAGATAAAGACGTCTATGTCGCCACGGTCAGCGAAGGCGGCAAACTCGACATGGAAATGCGGCTGAAGCGCGGCCGCGGCTACGTTGCTGCCGACAAGAACTTCGATGAGGATCTCGGCATCGGTTTCATCCCCATCGATTCCGTGCACTCCCCGGTGCGCAAGTGCAACTACACCGTGGAAGCGGCTCGTCTTGGGCAGATTACGGACTACGACAAGCTCACCCTCGAACTGTGGACCAACGGCTCCATCCTGCCCGCCGACGCGATCGGCCTGGCGGCCAAACTGCTGAAGGACCACATGAACATCTTCATCAACTTCGAGGAGGATATCGAGACTTCCACTGCGACCGACGACCGCAAGCCGGAGATCAAGAACGAAAATCTCAATCGCTCGGTCGAGGAGCTGGAACTTTCGGTGCGCAGCTATAACTGCCTGAAGAACGCCAATATTCAGTCGATCGGCGAGTTAGTGCAGAAGACCGAAGCGGAAATGCTGAAGACCAAGAATTTCGGACGGAAGTCGTTGAACGAGATTAAGGAAATTCTTTCGACGATGGGGCTGAGCCTGGGAATGAAGATCGACGAACACGGCAACGCCGTGCCCGGCCCGACTTCGAACCAGGTACTGCCCGCCTCCGCCTACGGCAACGACAACGACCTGTAAAGCCGACTGAGAACCGGGAACTGGAAACTGAAAGCCGATTTTCAGGTCCCGGGTTTTCTTGGCTGCAACCGTTGCCGCCGTGCAAGGTCGAAGCTGCAAAGGAAATTGAGGACCAAGCCATGCGTCACAAAGTAGCAGGATGGAAGTTAGGACGTAACACCAGCCACCGCCGCTCCCTGCTGCGGAACCTGGTCACCTCGGTGATTCTCGAGGAGCGCATCGAGACTACTGTGCCCAAAGCCAAGGCCATTCGTCCTCTGGTCGAGAAGATGATTACCCTCGGCAAGCGCGGCGATCTAGCCGCGCGCCGCCAGGCCCACGCTTATCTGATGACCAGCGCGGCTGTGGACAAGCTATTCGAGACTATCGGTCCCCGCTTCGGCGACCGCGAGGGCGGCTTTCTGCGCATCGTCCGCGGTGCGTGGCGGAAGGGCGATGGCGCCGACAAGGCTTTCGTCGAACTTCTGGGTAGCGAGAAGCTCCAGGAAGAGAAGAAGCAGAAGCGCGCCGAAGCCCGCGCCAAGCGCGCCGCCGAGATGAAGAAGAGTATGGAAGAGTCCGAAGCGGAGACCAAAGCGAGCGGCGCCAGCGGGCCATCCGACGAAGGCGAGAGCAAAGAAAAAGATAAAGATTAAAGAGAGCGAAGGATAAAGGATTAAAGACAAGTATCGAAGGCGTGGCGCTTTCTGTCCCGCCTTCTTTTGTTTCTCCCGCATCATAACCGTAATCCCACCCGCTCTGATCCGGCGTTACACTGGCGACAATGGAATCCTCGCGCACGCAACTCGCCATTGCCGCGGGCGCCGGCGCGCTGCTGCTTCTGATCTTCTTTGGCAGCTTAATCTGGCTGAGCCGCCAGGGGCCGGTGCTGTCGCGTTCTGAGGAGCGCGACCCGCTTTCGGGGATTCCGAATTCGATCACGCTTAACCCTTTGCGCGACCGCTCCTCGGAGAATGCCGCGGCGCAGTTCCTTCGCGCCATGCGCGACGGACATTGCCAGGACCAACTTGCTCAGTGGGAGCAAGACTACCGCAAGAAATACGCGGCGTTTCTGTGCGACTCGGAGGCGCAGCATCCGCTCGTCGCCTGGAAAATTGCGCAGTGGGAAGATGCCCCGCCACTACGAATCCTGCAGTACCAGGGAACCCGCCACAACGCCACCGGCAAGAAAGGCACATATCAGGAACTGCTCTCGGTAACCCTCGAAAACAAGGACGGCGAATGGGTGGTCACCAAGTACGACGCTATGTACTGAGGGGATAGAGAACTCGGAACCGGGAACTGAAGGCCGAGAACTGGTTCCCAACTCAGCGCCGCGTGCGGGAACTCTAGAGTCAGAGCATCCGCGCCGCCTGCTCGGTCATCCAACAGCTTCCTCATGAATCGATTGCCGAGCACCGGATCACGAGACGAAGAGAAGAATGCTCCCTCCCGCAACGTCTATGCCTTCGGACTGACCTCGTTACTGAATGACACAGCCAGCGAAATGGCTTATTGGGTGCTACCTGCGTTCCTGGCATCCATCGGAGCAGGACCGGCGCAATTGGGCTTCATTGAAGGCATTGCGGAAAGCGTTGCATCCTTCGCCAAGCTACTGTCGGGTTTTCTGGCCGACCGCATTCCCCGCCGCAAGCCGATTGTCGTCTCCGGCTATTTCGTGGCCAATGCGGTCAAGCCTTTACTCGCACTGGCGACTTCGTGGTGGCATGTGCTGGGCATCCGTTTTGCTGACCGGCTGGCCAAGGGCATCCGCAACACGCCGCGCGACGTGATGGTCGCCGAGTCCGTTGAAGAATCACACATCGGGTCGGCGTATGGGCTCATTCAGGCGATGGACTCGGCGGGGGCGATCCTCGGTCCGCTGCTTGCTTTGTTGCTGGTCGCGCATTATGGCTTGCGCAGGGTGTTCTGGTTTGCCGCTGTTCCCGGAGCCCTATGCGTCGCCGTGGCTATTTTGGGGATACGGGAAACCGGAAGAGCCGCCAGTAGTGCAGCGACCGCCACTTCCGGCGACAGTGACAAGCGCGCCGTTCGTTCTCTGGATGCGCAGGCCAATGCAGCTCGGCCAGCCGGGTTTCCCGCCTCCTTTTACTTCGTGCTTGCAGCCGTGGCGCTATTCTCGCTGGGAAACTCCAGCGACATGTTTCTGGTGTTGCGGGCCCAGAGCATCGGAATTCCCGCCACCCACGCGCCTTTGCTGGGTCTTGTGTTCAACATCATGTACACGCTGTTTTCCTGGCCCGCCGGCAGACTGAGCGACCTGCTCTCACGGCGCGCCATGGCGGCCGGTGGCTATCTGGTGTTTGCCGCGGTTTATTTTGTCTTCGCCAGCGCGCCGTCCGTGCTCGCGATCTGGGCGGCGATGGCTTCCTACGGTTTGTTTTATGCTCTCACCAATCCCGTGCTGAAGGCGCTGGTGGTGGAGAGTGTACCCGCCGGCGTTCGAGGCCGCGCCCTGGGCGTCTATTCCTTCACCATCAGCGTGGCGGCATTACTGGCCAGCGTGATTACCGGTGAACTATGGAAGCGCTTCGGCCCACATGTTCCGTTTTACCTTTCCGCTGGAATCGCGGTTGTCTCGGCGGCGACATTATTGGCTTCACGCTGGTGGAGGCCGTCCAACCAGCCCGCGGCCCAAGTCGGTTCTACAAACTGATTTTCAGATGGCGGACGAGCTACGCCGTGAATCTGTGAGGTCTGCGACGGAAGATCCAAATGAAGATTTGCGCGACCAGCGCCGCCGAACTGTCAAGAACCACATCCTGCCAACGGCTGGTGCGCAAAGGCGAAAAACTCTGATGCCACTCGTCGAGGCTCGCGACCAGCACGCTCATCAATAAAGAAACTGTTGCCGATTGCGCGGACCATCGGATTGAGCCGATGTCAGGAAGCGTCGCTCGCCAGGCGCGAAACAACAGGAGGCTTAGCGTGAAATAACCCACGAAGTGGCCCGTCTTACGTATGTAGTGATGCCACACTTCGAAACGGTCCGGGTCCATGCCGCTGAAGAAATGAAATATGGGGTAGAGGATGCGGCCGGTGTTATTGGCGGAGCCGACTGTCGACTCCAAGACGATGATCCCAATCCAGATCAGCGCGGGGAGCCACGCCTTCCATATCTGCGTGCGGGCCGGGTTCAAGCGATAAGATTCCCGCGGGAAGAGAACTGGCTCCGTCGCAACCCCGCGCTTTCGGATCGTCTCTGCGAACTTGGCGATGAACTACTATTCAGCTGCATAGTTAGGCGCCTCGCGAGTGATCATCACGTCATGCACGTGGCTTTCGCGCAGACCGGCCACACTGATGCGCACAAAGCGCGTCTTCTGCAGCAGTTCCGGGATGGTGGCACAGCCGCAATATCCCATGCCCGACTTCAGTCCCCCTACCATCTGGTGCACGATCATCGCGACGGATCCGCGGTAAGGAACGCGTCCCTCCACGCCTTCCGGGACCAACTTGCCCAGCCGGTTGGCGTCGTCGCCTGTCCCAGGCATCGCGGCGGAAGCTTCGCCGTCGGTGCTCTGGAAGTAGCGTTCACTCGATCCTGCCGCCATGGCTCCCATCGACCCCATGCCGCGGTAGGACTTGAAACTACGCCCTTGATACAGGATCAGTTCGCCGGGGCTTTCATCGGTGCCGGCAAACATGGATCCGATCATCACCGCGCTCGCGCCTGCGGCCAGTGCTTTGGTGATGTCGCCGGAGTACTTGACACCGCCGTCGGCAATCACCGGGACTTTGGCATCTTTGGTGGCGCGGTAGGCCTCGGCAATGGCCGTCATCTGGGGTACGCCCGCGCCTGTCACTACACGCGTGGTGCAGATCGAGCCTGGTCCGATGCCCACTTTGATCGCGTCCGCGCCGGCGCGAGCCAGTTCGCATGCACCATCGAAGGTCCCGACATTTCCGGCGATTAATTCCACGTCCGGCAATTTAGACTTGATCGCTTTGATCGCGTCCAGCACCCGGGTGGAGTGGCCGTGAGCGCTGTCGATTGCCAGCACGTCTACCTTGCATTCCACCAACTCCTGAGCGCGCTCCAGGAAATCGCCGGTTGCGCCGATCGCCGCGCCTACGCGTAGGCGGCCGTGCGAATCCTTGGCGGCATTGGGATATTTCAGTTTCTTTTGAATGTCCTTTACGGTGATCAGGCCCTTGAGGTTGTATTTGTCGTCGACCACCAGCAATTTCTCGACGCGGTGCTCGTGCAGGATTTGTTCCGCTTCTTCGAGCGTGGTGCCGACCGCGACCGTGATCAGATTTTCCTTGGTCATCACTTTGTGGATAGGAATATCGAAACGGGATTCGAAACGCAGGTCGCGGTTGGTCAGGATCCCGACCAGCTTCCCGTCCTTGGTGATGGGCACGCCGGAAATCTTGTACTTACGCATGACTTCCAGCGCGTCGGAGACTTTATCGTCGGGCGACATAGTGACGGGGTCGACGATCATGCCGCTCTCCGAGCGCTTTACCTTATCCACCTCGTTGGCTTGCTGCTCGATGGTCAGGTTGCGGTGAATCAGGCCAAGCCCGCCCTGCTGCGCCAAAGCGATCGCCATGTGGGATTCGGTGACCGTGTCCATGGCGGCGCTGATGATGGGAATGTTCAAGCTGATGTTGCGCGTGAGCTGCGTCTGCGTATTGGCGTGGGCGGGAATGATGTCGGAATGGCCGGGCAGCAGCAACACGTCATCGAAGGTAAGCGCCTCTGGAACGGGAAAATGAATCATAAGTTTTCTCGGGACTTGAAAAGGTAAGTCTCTATTCTAGAGACGGATGAGGGTTGAGGCAAATGTGACGCGCCGCACTATCGCCGAGCGATCAGGCCGGCTTTCTTGCCGAAGCTGGAATCGAAGACTGTTTACGGTCAAGACGGCTCAAAAGGGTTCCGGGAGACCTTGGTGTTATTACCCGGATGTATGTACATTCGGCGGAAAATGCGAAGAGATTTGTCCTCTGCATGTTTCAACTCAACCCCAGTTGCTAGTGGATCGTTCTCCGTTCTCGGATGGCGCCGAACCCGCCTGCTCGCATTGTCTTTTGCCTCCCAGCGGCGTATATTAGTGACTGGAAACTGTTGTGTAGTACCAGGACTTGGCGAGACACACCAGTGGGCGCAAGCCCACTTTTTAGTTTCGGCCCATTTCGGGACCACGCCCAAGGCTGGTAAGTCACTGGTTTCATGGCATTTGAGCTTGATCGAGTGCGCGAGATAGCAGAGCGCGTGGCTGCCTCCAGCGGGCTGGAGGTGGTGGAAGTAGAGCTACGTGGCGGCGGTAAGGCGCGCATGCTGCGGATTGTCATCGACAAGCCTGCAGGTGTGACGCACGAGGATTGCGCCAGCTTGAGCCGGGAAGTGAGCACGATCCTCGACGTTGAGGACGCGATTTCGGGTTCATATACGCTGGAGGTTTCGTCTCCGGGGCTGGATCGCAAGTTGATTCGTCCGGCCGACTACGAACGCTTCATCGGAAGCCGGGTGAAGTTGACGACCAGAGATGCGGTCAACGGCAACCGGCACTTTGAAGGACGGCTGCAGAGCTTTCAAGACGGGCGCCTGACATTGGACTTGAGTGCGGCGCGGAAGAAGTTTCGCCCGGCCAGCGAAGCAGCGCAGAAGTTGGACATCGAGTTGGCCAACGTTGAGAGGGCGAACTTGGTGCCGGAGATTTAGAAGGAATTGGATGGATCGGGTAATTTTGTAATTTGGACCTGACCACGGGACTGGACACGAGCTTCCAATTACGAAATTACCAAATGGTTTTCTTATGGCAAGCGAGCTTTACAACACCATCGACGCGTTGAGCCGGGAAAAAGGCATCGACCCGCAAATTGTAGTGAGCGCGGTGGAAGATGCCATCGTTGTCGCCACGCGCAAGTACTACAAGACGCAGGAGAATCTCCGCGCCGAACTGGACAAAGACACGGGCAAGATCAACGCCTTTGCAGTGCGAACAGTGGTGGAGACTCCTGAGCAGGTCGAGGACCCGCTGCTGCAGATCGCGCTGGAAGACGCACGCAAGGTTGATCCCAACTTAGAGATCGGCGGTGAGTTACGGATTCCCAAGCAGACCGAGGGCATTCTTGGACGGATCGCCGCGCAACTGGCCAAACAGGTCATCTTCCAGAAGGTGCGCGAGGCGGAGCGGGACACGGTTTACAACGAGTACATCGGCCGGGTGGGCGAGATCGTAAACGCCACGGTGAAACGCATCGAAGGGCCGGACGTGATCTTCGATTTGGGCAAGGCGGAATCGCGAATGCCGCGCAAAGAGCAATCCCGCCTGGAGTCGTTTGCCATCGGCGAGCGGGTGCGCGTAGTGATTGCGCGCGTAGAGAAGGCGTCCAAAGGTCCGGCAGTGGTGGTATCTCGCGCCGCGCCGGAGTTGGTGCAGCACCTGTTCCAGACGGAAGTGCCGGAAATTTACGACGGCACGGTGGTAATCCGCGCTATTGCGCGCGAAGCTGGGGAACGCACCAAGATCGCCGTCATGTCCAAGGACAAAGATGTGGATGCGGTGGGCGCGTGCGTGGGCATGAAGGGCATGCGGGTGCAGTCCATCATCCGCGAACTGCGTGGCGAGAAGATTGACATCATCGAATACCACGAGGATTCGGTCACATTCGCGGAAAAGGCACTGCAGCCGGCGAAGGTAAGCAGAGTCACGGTGATCGACAGCGCCGACAAGCATCTGGAAGTCGTCGTAGACGACAGCCAGCTTTCGCTGGCCATCGGCAAGAAGGGCCAGAACGTCCGCCTGGCGGCCAAGCTGCTGGGTTGGAAGATCGACATTAAGAGCGAGGAAGAGAAGCGGCAGGAAGTGGAGCTACAGATGTCGGCGCTGGTCGGCTCGGCGACTACTCCGCTCGAGAGCGTTCCCGGCCTCGGGGAAGGCTTGATTGAAAAGTTGAGCGCCGCCGGTGTAAGCACGGTGGAAGCCCTGGCCGATATGACGCCGGAGCAGTTGGAGGCCATCGAGGGTATCGGCCCCAAGACGGTGGAGAAAATCAGCCTGGCAGTGAATAATTACTTCTCCAGCCTGGAGGCGGGTGCGCCCGGCGAGGAAGCGCCGGTCGAGATCGCTCCCGAGACGAGCGAGGAAGGCGTGGCAGTTGCCGGCGAAGAGACAATTGCCGGCGAGCCGGCAGCAGAGGAATTGTCGTCGGAAGGCAACATGGAGACAGCCAGCGCGGAGGAGCCGGAACGGGCTTCATCCGACGCGCAGGTGCTACCTCAAGAAGCTGCGCCGGCGAACGGCGCTCCCGAGTCCGTGGGGGAGCCTGCTCCTTCCGTGGACACGGACAAAGAGTAGAGTATGCAAACCGACACCGTGAGGTTGATATGAAGACTTAGCGGGATAGTCCGGAGGGAAGAAAACGCGGATGAGCAAGATTCGAATCAACGATCTGGCCCGGGAACTGGAAGTCAAGAGTAAGGCTATTCTTGACGTGCTGGTCGAGGCCGGAGTCACTGAGAAGAAAACCCACTCCAGCTCTCTGGAAGAGCACGACGCGGAGAAGGTTCGCGTACACTTCCGCAAGACCGGCGAAGCGCAGGCCACAGGTAAGTCTTCGCGCCCCAGCCGCGCCGACGCCGATGAAATCAAGACCAAGATCGATCTCTCGCACATTTCCAAGCCGGGCGACGTGCTGAACCTGCTGCGCAAACAACAAGCGCCTGCAGCTCCCGCGCCGCCTCCGGTTCGTCCTGCTGCGCCTCCGGTGACGATGGAATCCAGGCCGGTTGCAGCAACTCCGATTGCCAAGGCTCCTGTTCCAGTAGCGCCGAAACCGCTAACCGCTCCGCCGCCAAAGCTTGTGCTTCCGGTTCAGCCGGTACGGCCGGTCATGACCGTGGCCGTGGCGCCCCCGGCGACTGCGGCTGCGCCACCTGTCACTCCGGTGGCGCCGAACCCCGTAGCGCCGCCGCCGATACAGGTGCAGGCCGCGCCTCCAAGTGCTCCGCCACCGCCTCCGGTGCCCGTCGCAGCCAGGCCCACCCCTCCGCCGCAGGCTATGTATCCGCAAACGCCGTTGCCGCGGATGATCGTGCCGCAGACTGGGCCTCGCCCGGTGTATAAGGCGCCTCCTCGACCGATGCAGCCGCCAGGTACAGCGATGGCGCCCCCGTCGATGGCTTCGTCGCCACGGCCAATTCCAGGGCGGCCAGTCCCTGGGCAACCGATTTTTCAGCGTCCCCGCCCGGGCGCTCCGGCTGGGCGTCCAATTGCACGTCCCGGGGAACGGCGGCCCATGCATCCCACACGCCAGTCGCCAACAGGCACACGGCCTTTGGGAGTGGGTCCAGGAGCGCCTCCTCCGGGGCCAGCGCGGCCGGGCAGCCGTCCTGGAGGCCCAGCGCGCCGGCCAGGCCAGCGTTATGTTCCACGCGGTGTGAAGGAAGGCCCGATGAAGGGCTATACGCCGCCGCCGCGCCTGTCGCTGTCGAATGAGCCGCAGCCGATTACGCGCAGCATCACCATTACCGAAGGCAACAGCGTAAAAGATCTTGCAGAGAAGCTCGGCATTCGCGCCAAGGACCTGATTGCGCGGCTCCTCGCACGCGGCGTTTTCGCCACCATCAATCAGACGCTCGATACCGAATTGGCCAGCGAGATGGCTCGCTTCTTTGGAGCGGAAACCAACGTCATCACCTTCGAAGAGCAGGCGGCCAAAGAAGTGGCCGATGCTGCGGCAGGTGAAGAAGGCGTGGCGTCAGAAGGTATCCCGCGGCCGCCGGTGGTAACCATCATGGGCCACGTAGATCACGGCAAGACCACGCTGCTGGATTCGATTCGCTCCACCGACGTAGCCGGAGGCGAAGCCGGTGGCATTACCCAGCACATTGGCGCCTACAAAGTCACGATTCAGGACAAGCAGTCGCCGGCTTATGGCCGCCAGATCGTGTTCCTGGACACGCCGGGCCACGAGGCGTTTACTCGCATGCGTTCCCGCGGGGCCAAGGCCACGGACATTGTCGTGCTGGTGGTGGCTGCCGACGACGGCGTGATGCCGCAGACGCTTGAAGCCATCGACCACGCGCACGCTGCCGAAGTTCCCATCATTGTGGCGGTCAATAAAATCGACAAGCCGGACGCTCTTCCCGATCGTGTGAAGAAACAACTCGCCGACCGCGGCCTGATGCCCGAGGCCTGGGGCGGCACCACGGTATTCGTGGACGTCTCCGCCAAACAGAAAACCAATCTGAATCTTCTGATGGAAATGATCTGCCTGGTAGCAGACCTGCAAGAGCTGAAAGCCACACCGGATCGGCCGGCCAGTGGCGTGGTGTTGGAAGCCAAGCTGGACCGCGGGCGCGGTCCGGTGGCCACCGTACTGGTGCAGAACGGAACGCTGCGCGCGAGCGACAACTTCGTCGTCGGCAACGTGTACGGCAAGGTTCGCGCCATGTTTGACGATCGCGGGGCGCAGTTAATCGAAGCGCCGCCCTCCACTCCGGTTGAAATTCTCGGCATGGAAGGGCTGCCGCAGGCGGGCGATCAGTTTGTCGTCGTTGCCGATCGCGATAAGGCGCGCGGAGTCTCCGAATACCGCGAACAGAAGGCCCGTGAAGCGACTCTGGCGAAGAGTTCGCGGGTATCGCTTGAAGGTTTGGCAGAACAGTTGAAGACTGCCGGCACAAAGGAACTGAACATCATCCTGAAGGCGGATGTCGGCGGCTCGGTCGAAGTGCTCGGCGACTTGTTGGCCAAGCTGTCGAACGACAAAGTACGGCTCAAGATTTTGCGCTCGGGCGTAGGCGCGATTACCGAGTCCGACGTCTTGTTGGCTTCGGCTTCGAACGCGATCATCATCGGCTTCAGCGTGCGCCCGGAGCGCAAGGCGCAGGAACTGGCGGAGCAGGAGAAAGTCGACATCCGGCTGCACTCGATCATTTACGAGTTGCAGGACGAGATCAAGCGCGCCATGAGCGGCCTGCTCGAGCCGACCATCAAGGAAACCTACCAGGGCCGCGCCGAGGTGCTGGAAACATTCCGCATCCCGAAAGTGGGCACGATTGCCGGTTGCAAGGTCGCCGACGGCATTATCAAACGCGACTCCGAAGTTCGGCTGCTGCGTGACAATGTGGTCGTCTTCACCGGTAAAGTGGGATCGCTGCGCCGCTTCAAGGACGATGCCAGCGAAGTTCGCAACGGCATGGAGTGCGGCATTTCCATCTCCAACTACGGCGACATCAAAGCCGGCGATGTGATCGAAGCTTTTGCCACCGAGCGGATTGCGGCGGAAGTCATAGCTTAAAAACCGTCGTTGGTCGTAGGTCCTTGGTCGTTGGCTCCTAAGCCTGAGTGCGGGATTTTCCAACGACCAACGACCAAGGACCGACGACGGTTTCGTGATTGCCTTTCTCACCCTCGAACTGCGCATCGAAGCGGCGCAGTCGCTCAAAGACAAACGGCAAGTCTTGCGCAGCCTCAAAGACCGGCTGCGGGCGCACTTCAACGTCGCGGTGGCGGAGCTGGATGCGTCTCCGGTGTGGAATCATGCCACGGTTGGGGTCGTCGCGATTTCGGATTCGCGGGATTATCTGGATGGGCTGATGAAGAATGTGGAGCGCCAGGCCACGCGAATAGCCAATAACAGCGGGGCGGATGTTGCGGATTCGTTCGTGGAGTATTTGTGACGAGCAATGGAGCGACGGGCGTCCCCGCCCGTCAGAACACGACCGCGCGCATTACCCAACGTCCGAACCTCCACCTACACCCGAACTACTTAGGTCTGCCGGGAATCTAATTTTCTGATACCCTCATTAGTTTTACTCCGAGGAGAAACGGACGTGGAAAAGCGCGGGGCAAAATATCATCGTGAGCGCCTGGGCGGAGCCCTGCGTGAGGAAATCGAGACCATCCTCGAGGGTGAGTTGGGTGATCCGCGCATAGGCCTGGCGAGCGTAAGCAGTGTGGCGCTGGCCGATGATTCCCGGTCGGCCCGGGTATTCGTGAACGTCGACGGCGATGACGCGGAGGCTGAGCGCACTCTTGAGGGGCTGATGTCTGCGGTAGGATTCATTCGCCGCGAGGTGGCCGAGCGCCTGCATTTGCGCCGCCCTCCGGAGTTGTATTTTCAGGTGGACCGCTCGGGAGAATATGGGAACAGAGTAGAGGAGCTACTGAGCCGCACGAAAAAGAGAAAACGCTAGGCACAGTGCGGCTCTGAATCCAAGGTTCCCAGTTTTTCTTCGCGTTCTCTGCGGTTTTTCTCGGCGTACTCGGCGACTTAAGATTTGTTTAGCGGCCTCAAGAATCTTAAATCGCAGAGGTCGCAGAGGGAACTCGCAAAGAACGCAAAGGACTTCAAGACGACGACGCTGAAATTCAGGTACTGCCGGGGGGCCGGCGGAGTTCGGGCAGAATGCTGAAAGATGTTCTGAAGCAAATCGAGCGGCACAAGCGATTCCTGCTGACTTCGCACGCCCGACCCGACGGCGATGCGATTGGCTCGGCTCTGGCCTGC
Source organism: uncultured Acidobacteriaceae bacterium (assembly GCA_963735545.1). Lineage (GTDB taxonomy): Bacteria > Acidobacteriota > Terriglobia > Terriglobales > Acidobacteriaceae > PALSA-270. Next base: position 123,283 of record CAVTLU010000012.1, on the reverse strand, counting down.
GGCCAGATCCTGCGCTCCATGGGTAAGCAAGCCGAAGTGGTTCTGAGCGACGGTGTTCCGCGCATCTACCGGCCGCTTCCTTTTGCCGATAGAGTCATTCAGGCGCGCTATGTCAACGGGGATTACGAAGCCGCCATCGTGCTCGAATGCGATAGCATCCAGCGCACCCGGCTCGAAGGTCTGGAGAATCGCTTCCTGATCAATATCGATCATCACTTGAGCGGCCGGCCTTTTGGGAATGTGAACTGGATCGATCCCGATGCGGTGGCGACGGCGGAGATGGTGTATCGCCTGGCGCGCGCCGTGGATGCGGAAATTTCTCCCGAGATCGCGACCTGCCTTTACACCGCAGTCCTTACCGATACAGGCTCTTTCATGTTCGCTGGGACTAACGAGCATACTTTCGCGCTGGCGCGCGAACTGGTGCGTGCGGGCGCCGACCCCGCGCACTGCGCCCGGGCCGTCTACTTCGGGCACTCCACGGCCAAGATGCGGCTGCTGGGCGCGGCGCTTTCCAATCTGCACCGCCAGGGGCCGTTGGCGTGGATTTCTGTGACCGGCGAACAAATGCAACAGTGCGGAGCCAGAGAAGAAGATTGCGAAGGGCTGGTGAACTACGCACTCTCCATTCAGGATGTCGAGGTCGCAGCTTTCTTTCGCGAACTCCCCGATGGCCGTTTCCGCGTGAGCCTACGCAGTAAGGGCGGATTGAACGTCGCCGCAGTGGCGGAGCAATTTGGCGGCGGAGGCCACGAATGCGCCAGCGGCTGTTCGGTGGATGGGCCCTTGTCCACGGCCGTGGCGCAGGTGTTGACGCAACTGCGGGGAAGCACGATCCAGTGACGATTGCCGAAAACGGCGATCACAATCAGAAAATCGCAATCAGGAAAATGTCCGACACCCCGCGCTCACGGCCTTCCACCGATTGGCTGCTGCTCGCCGGCTTTTGCGGCTTCCTCTTCTTTTTCGGTCTGGCATACTTCGGCTTGCTGGGCGCCGATGAGCCGCGCTACGCGCAAGTGGCGCGGGAGATGCTGGCGCGCCATGACTGGATCACTCCTACGCTCGGCGGCAAGCCGTGGCTCGAAAAACCCTGTCTCTATTACTGGCAAGCGATGCTGGCTTACGCCATCTTCGGCGTAAGCGATTGGGCCGCGCGATTGCCTTCCGCGGTGGACGCCACTGCGATGGTGGTTGCCATTTACCTTTTCTTGCGGCGCTTCCGTCCCGGATTTCATCTCGACGGCGCTCTGATGGCGGCCTCTGCCGCAGGAGTGATCGGATTCGCGCGTGCGGCATCGACGGACATGCCTCTCGCCGCGATGTTCACCATCGCCATGCTGGCATGGTTTGCCTGGCATGAGACATCCGCGAGATCCTACTTAGTGGCATTTTATGTCTTTCTTGCGCTGGCAACGCTCGCCAAGGGACCAGTTGCGCCTTTGCTGGCGATTGCGATTCTTTTGATCTTTGCGGTGGCAAAGGGTGAACTCACGCTGCTGAAGCGGTCGCTCTGGCTTCCGGGCATTCTTCTGTTTTGTGTGGTTGCATTGCCCTGGTACATCGCCGTACAGATTCGGAATCCGGAGTTCTTTCGCGTCTTTATCCTGGAGCATAACTTCGAGCGCTTCGGCACCAATCTCTATCACCACAAAGAGCCTTTCTGGTATTACCTGCCGACTATGCTGGTGGGCTTGGTTCCCTGGACCGTTTTTGTAATTGCGGCCCTGGTCGGCGTCATTCGCGGGTGGTGGGCGGAGAGACAGACTTTCGTGCGAAGCGACGCACTCAGCGCGTTTCTCGTGATCTGGATGGCCGTGCCGATCGTGTTCTTCACTTTTTCGCAGTCGAAGCTGCCGGGCTACATCCTGCCGGCTCTTCCCCCGAGCACGTCGCTGGTGGCGGAATATCTGCGGCGGCGAGTTCAAGGCGGCAATCGTCCAGCGATGGCGGTTGTTCTGCTGCATTCGATTGTGGCGGCTCTGCCTCTGGTGCCGGCGATGATGATCCCATTCGTCCTCCTGCAGCATCGGCTTCCGTGGGGAACGATGACGGCGATCTCGGTGACGCTGGCGGCGGGGCTGGCAATCGGCATTGCGTTGACGCTGCGAACCCAGGCGGGCCTCCGCATGCTCCGTCTGGTGACCATCGTCCCAGTGATTCTCGCCGTGACTGCGGCGCTGCGCATCGGAGCCCCGGCAGTTGAGGCCACGCTTTCGGCTCGCCCCGTGGCGGAGGTGATTGGCCGCATGCAGAATAAATCTCTCCCAGTAGCAGTGTTTCGAACTAGGCGCGAAACCGAATACGGTCTGGCGTTCTATCGCGATCAAACCATCGCACGATATGAGCGAGGGGGAATGCCCGCCGGCGAGCATCTCGTTATACTGCCGGAAGGAATGCAGGCCGCGTTAACAAAGGAAACCGCCGGTCGCCGGATCTTGTACCTGGGAAGCTACGCGGCGCAGGGGTTGGATTATTTCTGGGTGGCAGCGGAATAGCGGCACTCAGCACTCAGCACTCAGCATTCAGAATCTAAGCCGCTCGGGTGCTCCCGAATCCCCATGGCTGAGTGCTGAATGCTGAGTGCTACGTGACTTACCGTATCCCCCCAGTTTGCCTCCCGCTGGACCAAAGCACTACACTCCATTTTCGCGCCGTGACACGGCGCATGCGCCCCTCCAGGAGCCCTGGGTGGAAATTCTCGACCTCCGGCATTTTTCTTCGGTTGATCTGCGTCCCCTATTGGAGGACGAGTCTGGCTTGTGGTCGCGCCTGCTTTCCTGGGACTATAGCGGCTCGTCTGACATGATCCTCCGCTATGTGGATGCCAAGATTCTGCCCGGGTTACGCGGCGGTCGAGCGCGGCCGCATTTGCGGGTATTCGTTCTTTGTCTACGAAGGCAGCAAAGGAGTGATCGGAGATCTTTTTGTAGCCAACGGGAGTCGGCTTCCGGATCCGCGCCCTGTGGAAGCTCAGCTTCTTCTGCATGTGATCGAAACTCTGCAGCAGTCACCGGGGGTGCATCGCATCGAGGCACAATTGCTATTGCACGAAACCGGTGAGGTCGCTCGCCCCTTTGTGGAGCAAGGCTTTCAGCGGCACGCCCGGCTTTTCATGGTTCTGCCGCTGACTGCCGCGATGTATCCTTCGCCGACCCTGGACAACGAAATCGAGATCCGTCGGTGGACGGAGAACGACTACCAGACTGCTGCAGCCGTGATCACGGCGGCCTATCGCGGCCACGTGGACGCGGAGATCAACGACCAATACCGCAATCTGAGCGGCTCGCTGCGCTTTCTGAATAACATCGTGCGATTTCCGGGGTGCGGAACCTTCGACGGCGAGGCGTCGTTCGTGGCCATCCACAAGCGGTCTCACAGTCTCGCCGGGCTGATCCTTTGTTCGCGAGTGCGCCACGATGTAGGGCACGTGACGCAGGTTTGCGTTCTTCCGGAATACCGCTCGCGCCGCATTGGCGAATCGCTGCTAGCCGCTACCACCACCAATCTCCGGCTGCGAAAGTTTTCCTTGCTCTCCCTGACGGTCACAGAGGCGAATGCGCGAGCCGTGGAGCTTTATCGCCGCTTGGGATTTGATACGAAGCGAGTATTTGATGCGTTTGTGTGGGAGGGATAGCAGGAAAAGCTGCACTCAGCATTCAGCACTCAGCATTCAGCCACACATACTGCTTTGATTGTCATTTCGAGTCGTCCGTAGCCGCGAGACGCGGCGAGATCGGCGAGGAATCTGTTGTTACTGTGGATGCGAAAGCAGATTCCTCACCGCTAAAGCGGTTCGGAATGACAAGTTAATAAAAGTGCGCAGGGGAGCTGTAAGAAACTAGACGACTGAATGCCGAGTGCTGAATGCTGAGTGCTATCTTCTCAAAAACCACATCACCCATCCCGCTACAAACACTCCACCGACGAACATGACGAAGCAGTAAAGTCCGTAGCGGACCTGGTCGCGAACGGTATTGCGCTGAGTGATGCCGAAAACTACGGAAGCGAACACCGAAAACACCACTGCTGCGCTGAAGTGAGAGAGTACCAGGGTCGCGGTTGCGAGCGCGGATAGGGTCATGGCTTCTTCCCGATTGCGATGTGGTGGGCGTCGGCCATGCTAATGAAATTGAGTAGTCCCGCAACAATAATGTACTTCGTGCCGTAGTCCGCCGTGGCGTGCGCGATCGCGCCTTGTCCAGCGTCCATGATGCGGGTCACGATGTACAAGCCGCCCGCGCCCACGTCGCCGACGAAGCCGAGAATATCAAGAATATCGCCGCCATTGGGACGATACACCCGGCCCTCCATCAGCAAGCCGAGCACAAACAGGCTCACAATGGAGCCCATGAGCAGCAGGCCGCGAATCCAGCGCTTTTGGATGAGGTGCCCGGCGCCGGGAATCAGCCAGCCTACCAGAGGCGCGAAGTAGGACATGAAGGAACCGGCTTGCGATGCCGTGCTCGCTTTGTTTGACGGAGAATTTGCCATTCAGATGGTCACGATCTCGTGTTGAATTTTACCGGTTACTTCTGCGGTTTTGTGCCGCACCAGGACGTTGACTTCGCTGCGCACGCCGAACTCCGGCAGATAAACGCCCGGCTCGATCGAAAAGCAGGAGTTGGGAAGGATGCGGCGTTCATCGTGAATTTCCAGGTCGTCCATGTTGGCGCCGTTGGCGTGGACTTCGGTGCCGATGGAGTGCCCGGTGCGATGAATAAAGTATTCGCCGAACCCGGCCTGCTTGATGTGATTGCGCGTCGCGCGGTCGACCTCCCAGCCAGAGATTGCCCGGCCCGCGGCGATGGCATCGACCACAGTCTTTACGCCGGCGTCGCGTGCGTCGCGCACCACCTGGAACACTTCGTCGCATACGATCGGAGGGGGCTTTGCCGGCAAAGCCAGTCCACGTAATGTCGTAATAGACCGGCGTCGGCGGTATTTTTCTTCGCCCACACGTCGAGGAGCACGAAATCGCCTTCGCGAATGGGTGCCGAACCTTCCGCATGCGGTTCGTAGTGTGGATTGCCGCTGTTGGCATTTACCGCGACCACCGGAGGATCGTCGGTTACAAGATTCTCGCGCGCAAAAGCCTCCATGAACCATTGCTGGATGGCGTGTTCCGTGGTTCCACCGTTGCGCAGGCGGCTGCCGATTTCCTTGAAGGCGGCGGCGGTGATGGAATCGACCGCATCCCGTGCGGCGAAGTGAGTCTTTATTTGCGCCTCGGTCCAGGTCGCTTCGAATAGAGCCACCAAGTCGCCCGAGCTGACGACGTTCTTGCCCAGGCCGCGAATCAGTTCGACGGTGCCTGCATCCACCAGAGAAATCGTGAATACAAGATTATTCGGCGAGTACTGCATGGCGATGTCGCGATAGTCGGCCAGCGTCGCCTTAAGGCCGTCGAACAGCTCTTGCCATCCCGCGTACTCGCGCTTGCTGCCAGGCAGGGAGTCGAGGTGGCCGGCTTCGATCTTGTGCACCAGCTTTTTGGGTTCGCCCTGGGCAGGAATCAGATAGAACCACCGCCGCGTGACCATGAGGCTTGCCGGCAGCCCCAGCAGCCGGTAAGCAATGGGATCGCGGTGATGATGATCGTAGAAGAGCCACGCGTCGATATTGCGCTCGCGCAGCCCAGCCTGTATGGCGGCAAGATCCATGAGCAAATGCCTATTCTAACAATGTTGCAGGATTTGTGTTGTGGGTAGCAGTGGGGACGGGCGCCTCGCTCGTCCACCCAAGCACGCGAAGCGAGCGAGGGAACGGAAAGTCTGAGCCGATCGAAAGCCCAGCTAGTCGAGAATTCTCCGTCGAACCCTAGTCGGCAAAGTCTCGCAAGCCGTCCGCAAAACCAGCCGCGGCGCACGCTCGCGGATGTGCATCAGATAGGTAACCGTCTTCTGAGCGTCAGCCTTGGCAGTCTCCCGCAGCAGCCAACCCAACCCTTTCTGCACCATATCGTCCTCATCGTCCAACAGAAAATCAGACAGCTTCACAATCTCCGGAAAAAGCATCTTCCTCCGCGTTCCCTGGATCAAAGCGACGCAGGCCGCCCGCCGATGCCATCGGTCCCGCGACTTCGCCCAACGAAATACGAACTTTGCTCGCACCGGTTTCGCGGCAACCATAGGCGCAATCAGATAGTGCACCAGCGCGTCGTGATCGGCCCAACTGCTGATCCGCGACAACCAGGACTCGAACCGCCGGAACTCCAAATCTCCGAACTCGGCTGTGAGCTTTTCCAGCAAAAGCACCGCAAAGACTTTCTCCTCCAGAACCCGGCCCGAGAACAGCTTGTCGGCAACCTGCACCAGGAAGTCCAGACTGTATTCCTTCACGATATCCCGACGTGCCCGCGCGGCCGCCCGGCGCAGGTCACCCGTGTACCAGCCATGCGATTTAACTTTTTCCTTGAAGAACCACCGCACGCCGGCGGCATGCTCGGCCGAGCCGCCGCTTTTTAGCATCTGGCGAATTTGAGCGGCAGCCTGAACGGTAGTGGGGCTGCGGCTAGGCATGGAGTTTCGACCACATTCGCAAAGCTGATCCTCGAAGATTCGTATCAGGGTACGTCTTCAGACGTACCGGTGGCGGTGAAACAACTGTCGCATCGCGCCCAGGGGCGCAACTACCCACGGTATCTGGTGGACTGCTAGTTGCGCCGGCTCGGCGCGGAGTCAAGAACGCCAAAATCCAACGGCACAGCTGAAGCTGTGCCCTGATACGAGTCCAAATCATTGACGATTCGAACTTTCTACGAATCGTCTACCCGCCGATTTATCCCGTAGCCCCATCCGCCGGCCGCAACGTCTTGTCATAAATCCACAACAATCCCGCAGTCACCACTCCCACCCCAGTCACCACCCACCAGATCCTCCCCGGCTGATGCGTGACTTCCCCAAAATGATGGATCAGCGCTCCGCCAAACCATCCCCCGATCAGCGAGCCAATTCCAATCGGCAGAAACGCAAAGCCCATGTAAGTGCCCTGCTGCCCAGGAGGCGCGAGCCGCGAAATGTATTCGTAGTAGCGCGGAGACTGCGTAATCTCCCCGAGCGCAACGATCATCAACGCGGCAACTGCCGTCCAGACGCGCGGATGAAGGTCGAGGGCGAGCCAACCGACGGCAGTAATCAGCGTTCCCAGTACGATGGCGCGGAATGCGGGGATGCGCCGGGTGAGCGCGTTGACCGCGACCGTCAAAGTGATCACGATGATGGGGTCGGCGATGAGAATCATCTCCGTATTCGCACTCGGATCGACGTAGTCATGAATGTAGATTGGCAGAATGAGGTATTGCTGCCAGAAAACGATCCAGTAGCCCGAGAAGATGAGCAGGAAGAGCACAAAGCGGCCATTGCCCAGCACCGTCAGAAAATTTCGGGCCACCTGGCCGAGCGTCGGCGCCTGCTCCTGGGCGCCGCGTTTCGGTTCACGGAAAAAGACCAGGACAACTACGAACATCACCAGGACGCTGGCCGCCGCCAGGCGAAAGACGTTCTCTACCCGCATGCGGGAATGGATCCAGCCGGCGAGGAATGGCCCGAGAAAGCTGCCGATATTTACCAGCGTGTAGTAAATCGAATATCCAATCGAGCGGACATTTTCTTTTGACGCCCGGGCGGTTGTCCCAACCACGCTGGGTTTGACCATCGCCACGCCGAGCGCGGGAAGGAACAAGATGATTCCGGCGATCAGGCCGAGCGGGAGGAGATTTCGCAGCGGCGCGAGCCAGGGCGCGGCAATCGAGCCGACCAGGAAGTATGAACAGGTGAGGATGAAATAAGCCGCGGACAGCGCGCGGCGAAAGCCAATGCGGTCGGCCACTGCGCCGCCAAAGATCGCCATCACCCACACGCCCGCTCCGAAAAAGCCGCTCAGCGCTACGGCTTGATCGCTGGAGAACTGGAGCGCCTCGTGCAAATAGCGCGCCAGCACGGCGAACACGGCGTAATAGGAGAGGCGCTCGAAGATCTCAGTAATGTTGGCGACCCAGAAGGGCCGCTCGAAGCCGGTGCGAATCTCGTGGAAACGTTCGGAGAAGGTCAAGATTGTCCCTGTAATTTCGGCAAGGAATCAAGGCAAGTGCTTGCTAACCTCAGCCGCCGTCAATCCACTAACCCGAATAACTTTTCGGCGGCTGCTTTGGCCGGAGGCTATGGTAACGGATGAACGTGGAACTTTCAGAAGATTCGCAAAGAACTCGATGCACCCCTCGTTTGCTTTGCCGTCCACCGGAGGCGCGGTTAGCGCCAGTTTCAATGCGCCGGCGAGTTCGCCGGTAATCGCGTTCTTGCGGGCGCGGGGGTGAACTTTCACGGTGAATGTCGCGCCTAGGGGCGTGTCGTGCATTTCGACCATGTTGAGTCCGTCGTCCAATGCTTCATTGCAAGAGCGTGTCGCTATCTCCGACCACGCCCCTTTGTCATGCTGAGCGGAGCCGGAGCGAGCGAAGCGAACTCCGGCGGAGTCGAAGCATCCCTACCCGCGTAGTCACTGCCGGGAGCAGGGGTTCCTCCGCCTTCGCTATCGCTCAGGGTCGGAATGACAGTTGCCAATTTTCGAGTAGTTGGCTCCAGCACTGCGCACCACTACAATAATCCCATGGTCACCTCGCCGCAGTCCGATCCCATTCTCGACTTGCTGAAGCGCTCCAAAACCATCGCCGTCGTGGGACTCTCCGACAGCCCGCTGCGCCCCAGCCATGGAGTTTCGGCTTACATGCAAACGCACGGCTATCGCATTATCCCAGTGAATCCCAACATAAAAGAGGCTCTCGGCGAGCGCGCGTATCCCTCGCTTCTTGATGTTCCAGAGAAGATCGACATCGTGAACATTTTCCGCCGTCCGCAGCGTGTGGAGGAGATCGTCGATCAGGCCATCCAGCTCAAAGTGCCCGCGATCTGGATGCAGGAGCAGGTCGTCAACGAGCGCGCCGCCGAAAAAGCCCGCCTGGCGGGGATTTTCGTGGTGATGGATGAATGCATTCTTAAAGAGCACAAGGCGCGCTTCTAAATTTCTCTCTCAAGCAAAGCTCTGTCGTCCTGAGCGGAGGGAGTGCTTCGCGAAGCGAAGCACTCCCGGAGTCGAAGGACCCCGCGTCTGCGTCGGGCGGCAGTGGCGATGGAAGGCGTTCTCCTGGCGCTTTGTAGAAGCCATCGAGGGAATGCCTTGCAGCATTCCTGCCGTTGCCGGCGTCCCCGGGGTCCTTCGACTCGCGGGCGTCGCGCTAGGCGCGCGAGGCGCTCAGGATGACATTTGTTTGAAGACGCCAAAACCAGAATGGGGAGTTTGCTGTCGTCAAGAAAGACGGACCGCCAAGGTGAAAAGCGCCGAGAGCTACTCGCTCCCGCTCGCTCCGCTCCGCCGCCGCTTGATCTCCTCCAGCCTCTCGCGAATGCGCTTCTCCACACCTTCGTTCGTCGGCTGATAGTAAACCCGGTCGCGCAGATTGTCCGGCAGGCACTGCATGTCGGCGACTTTGCCTTCAACGTCGTGGGCGTACTCATAGCCCTGGCCGTAGCCCAGTCCCTTCATCAATCCCGTGGGCGCATTTCGCAAATGCAACGGAACCGGTTCGGCCGCAGTTTGTTCGACATCTTGCCGCACCGCTCCATACGCCGTGTACAGGGCGTTTGATTTCGGGGCGACAGAAAGATAGACCACAGCCTGCGCCAGCGCCAGATTGCCCTCGGGCATGCCGATGAAGTCGACCGCATCGCGAGCCGCCATACACAGCGAAAGCGCGTTCGGATCGGCCAATCCGATGTCCTCCACCGCCATGCGCACCACCCTGCGCGCAACGTACAGCGGATCTTCACCCGCCTCCAGCATTCTCCCCAGCCAGTACAGTGCCGCATTGGGATCGCTGTTGCGCACCGACTTGTGCAGCGCCGAAATCAGGTTGTAATGCTCTTCCCCGGCCTTGTCGTAGAGCAGCACGCGCTTCTGCAGAGCGTCCCGCACGATGTCATCGGTGATTTCCGCGCCTACTTCCTGGCCAGCGCGGCCTCGTGCCAGCGTGGCCGCCACCTCGATCACGTTGTAAGCGCTACGGGCGTCGCCACTAGAGTAGGCGGCGATCTTGGCCAGAACCTGATCCGACGCTTTCAGCCTCAGTGTCCCCAGCCCGCGTTCTTCATCCGCCAGCGCCCGCTTGAGCAGCAGGACAATTTGCTCTTCGGTAAGCGGCTTGAGCACGTACACACGGCTGCGCGACAACAGCGCCGAAATAATTTCAAAGGAAGGATTCTCAGTCGTTGCGCCGATGAGCCGAATATTGCCCTTCTCGACATGGGGGAGGAATGCGTCTTGCTGAGCCTTATTGAAGCGATGAATTTCGTCGATGAAGACGATGGTTCGCGTGCCATACTGCCGGGCCCGCTCGGCGTCCGCCATGACCTGCTTGATTTCCTTGATCCCGGTGAGCACCGCGGAGAATTCTACGAACTCCGCCTTGGTCATGTGCGCGATGATCTGAGCGAGGGTGGTCTTGCCTGTGCCTGGAGGCCCCCAGAAAATCAGCGAGCCGGTATCATCGCGCTCGATCTGGGTGCGCAGCGGCTTGCCCGGCGCGACGAGGTGGTCTTGCCCGACGAATTCGTCCAGTGTACGCGGACGCATGCGGTCGGCGAGCGGACGAGTGCGGTCGACGGAGTTTTCGCTATTCGGGATGGGTTGAAAGAGGCCCATAACGTTCATTTCACCACGGAGGCACGGAGGCGCAGAGAAAACCACGAAAAACGTAAGGAACCGGGTTGATGATTCCGGCGTTAGGAAGACCTGTGACCGGGCCGGGCCTTATTTTTTATTCTTTATGGTTGTCTCCGTGTCTCCGTGGTGAAAAACCTTATTTCCTCTGCCGCGCCGCCTCATACAGTACGATGCTGGCCGCTACTCCTGCGTTCAGCGATTCCACCTGCGGCGAGTGCGGGATCGCCAACACTTCGTCCATTTCGGCGATCAACTCTTTCGTCAAGCCGCCACCTTCGCTTCCAATGAAAATGGCCAGCGGCTCAGTGAGCTTGGCTTGGTCCACTGGGATGCCCTTGTGCGAAGACGTAGCAATCAATCGCAATCCACGGTCGCGCATCTTTGCAAGTGCATCATGGAGTTTCGCGCGAACCATCGGTAAACGGAACACCGAACCGGCCGAGGCGCGGATGACCTTGGAGTTAAACACGCTTGCGGTTCCTTCCCCCAGAATCGCTCCGCTTGCTCCAAACGCCTCGGCCGATCTGCAGGATTGTTCCCAGGTTTCCCGGGTCCTGAATTCCTGCAACCGCCAGCAGCGGCCCGGAGTTCGACTTTGCCAGTACATCGTCCAGAGAGAATTCCTTGCCTCGCACAAGCGCAGCTACGCCTTGCGGCGTATCGCTGGGGACGGCGCTCGCGAATAGCTTATTGGGAAGCAACAGCGTGTCGACGTGGGCGGCAATCTGGGGCAACAAGCGCTCGGCCCGGGCGGCACGCCGCTTCGCTGAAAAATACCGCACGAAACTTCAGGCCGCTGCGGACGGCTTCTTCCACAATGCGCACGCCTTCAATGGCGCAATGGCCGTCGGACGTGAGTTCGCCGTGCGTGAACGCGCCGCGCAACTCCTTCACCAGCGCATTGTGGCGACCCTCGACGCGGCGTAAGCGGCCTGAAGCCGTTATTGCCCCAGCGGCTGTGGCTCTTTTTGCCATTGGGTCAGAATCATACCCGTTTCACAGTAGCCTGGTTTAGCTCCTTGGGCTCTGCTCCGCGATCTCTGCGGAAGTTCTCTGCGAACTCTGCGATTCAAGACTTTGCTTTTACCCGACAATCCCCAAAATCTTAAATCGCAGAGTTCGCGAGAACCTCCGCAGAGGACGTGAAGGCTTCCGGGCCAGATTCGCCGACTCGGCCCCTGAATTCGCGCCTCCCTCGCGTTTGGCTCGGCTTGCGGCCTATCCTCATGTTATGTTAGGTTTCGCCAACTTAAGAGGCAGTTTGGGAAGGAAGGCGTAGTGCGCCCCGAAATCGTCAAAATCAGCAGTGAGAAGCCGGAGGCATCGCTCATCCGCTATGCTGCCGACCAGATTCGCGCCGGCCAGGTCCTCGGCATGCCGACCGATACTTTTTACGGCTTGGCCGCTGATCCTTTCAACCTGCGTGCCGTGGACCGCGTGTATGAAATCAAGTCTCGCTCCCGCCACAAGCCACTGTCGCTACTGATCGAGAGCGTTGACCAGGCGGAAGAGCTGGCCCAGCCTTTGTCCGACGAGTTCTACATGCTGGCTCGCCGCTTCTGGCCAGGGCCGCTGACGGTCATCGTGAAAGCGTCCTCCCGGCTTCCGTTGAAGGTGACCGCCAATACCGGCAACGTGGCTCTGCGCATTCCCAATTGCGCCATTCCGCTCGCAGTCGTGCAGGCGGCTCAGATTCCCATCACCGCCACCTCCGCGAACCTGAGCGGAGAATCGGAGTGCACCACGGCCCTGGCGGTTCGCGACCAGCTGCAAGACCGGATTTCCATCATCGTGGATGGCGGCACCTCGCCTCGCGAGGTGGCCTCCACCATCGTTGACCTCACCGACGAGGAAGCCCGCTGGCGCGTGATGCGGGAAGGCGCCATACCCTCCCAGGAAATTTCTCAGTTCTTCGCGCAGGGATAGGGACAGGCAGGGTTAGCGACAGGAATTTAGGAACAGGAATGAAGAGTGTGGCAAGCAACCGGCGTCGGCGAAGCCGCTGGCTGCTGTGCCTGCTGGCGCTGGCCGCAGTGGCGATTGCCTATCTCAGCGCGATTGCCTACGGGATACTCCGCGAAGCTTCTCTGCAGGAGCTTCACCCCGCCGACGCCATCGTGGTCTTCGGTGCCGCCGAATATTCAGGGCACCCGTCGCCGGTGCTTCGCGCGCGCCTCGATCATGCGTTCGAGCTTTACCAGCGCGGCTTGGCTCCAACTGTCATTACGACGGGGGGCGCGGCGGACGATCCCAGCTTTAACGAGGGCCAGGTGGGCCACGACTACCTGATGCATCGCGGGATCCCCGAAGCCAACCTGATTGCGGAAACGCAGGGCTCCGATTCCGCCCAGTCCGCGCAGCGGGTGGGCGTAATCATGCGAGCCAATCATATGCGCAGTTGCATCGCCGTCAGCGATGAGTACCACGTCTTCCGAGTTCATCGCTTGCTGGAGCACGAAGGAATTCAGGTGTACGTAGCGCCGCGTCCAGACTCGCGGCCACATGCCGAGTGGGAGCGCGCGCTGGCAATTTTGCGCGAGGCTGCCAGCTATACGCTGTGGCGGTTGCACATACCGGAGTGAGATCGGCTGAATGCGGTGGAGCGACGAAACAACTACCAGCCCATTCTCCTCCTAAGTTCCGTGACATGCGCCACGTGATGCTTTCCATGCCATGCGTACAGTGCCAGATTTTTCTCGAGCGGCATGAGCCCCAGTTGGGGATGACGAAATGTGCGCTTCCAGTCCGCTGCCTTCAACGAACGCAATAGGATGACGAAGCGTACGTGCAGCGCCTCAAGCAAAGTAAGCGACGCCTCAAGAGATGTAACGGGTATATCGGCTAGCTCCGCCCACAGATGTTCCTCGTAAGGCTTGATAGTCGGCTCGTCTTCCGTCAACGCGAGTTTGAAGCGGATGTAGGCGTTCATGTGGCTCTCGGGAACGTGATGAACGACCTGCCGCACCGTCCAGCCGCCATCGCGGTAGGGAGTCTCGATCTGCTGCGGAGAAAGGCCTCGCACCGCCGCACGCATCGCGGCCGGAGCTTGCTCGATGTCGTCGATAAATTTCTTTCGCTGCGCTTCGTCTGGCGGAACATCGTAGGTGAACTTGCCGATGGGATAACGCGGATCGTTCATGTTCATCTCCGTTCTCAATTACAACATGAGAAGGAAAACGATGTGTCATGAAATGACGTCATAAAGCTAGACAGGAACGTAATGCGTGCAAGGGAAGAGTGCGAGGCTCGTGCGAATCCAGCTACCGCACCAGCGCCAGAATCCTTACCGGAGCGCCCGACCCGCCTTCCAGCTTCATGGGGGCGACTACCACGGTCGCGCCTTTCGCCGGAACCCGATCCAGGTTGGCGACGTTCTCAAGGTGATAGACGCTGTGCGGCAGCGAGTACTGATGCACGGGAAAGTCCTGCGAAGGGCCGTAGTCCACGCTTAACGTGTCGATGCCCAGGCCCAGGACCCGGCGTCCTTCCACCAGGAATTTCGCTGCGTCCAATGAATAGCCAGGGAAGTGCATTACGCCCTTGGCGTCGGCATTGCGGAAGTCTTTCACTGAATTCCACCGCGTATCCCAGCCGGTTCGGGCCATGACCACAGCGTTCAGTGGGATCGGTCCGTAGGCGTGTTCCCAGCGGGCGATATCTTCGACGGAAAGCTGATAATCGGGGTTATTCTTCGTGCTGCCGCTGATGTCGATCACCACCATGGGCGCAACCAGACGCTCGGCGGGAATCTGGTCCACGGTCCACAGCCCGCGCGCGAAGTGAGCCGGGGCATCGATGTGGGTGCCGAAATGTTCCGGGAGGCAGATCGTGCGCGCGAAGAACTTATCTTTCTCGATGGTGGCTACGGTCTTGGCCTGGTAGGCCGGCTTTTCCGAGAGTTCAAAGTTGGGTACATTCCCATTGATGGTATGACTTAGATCCACAACCGCATGGAAGCCGGAGGGTTGCACTGCCTCGGAGTGGCGCTGCTGGGCAAACAGAAACAGCGTCAGCGCCAACACATAGCCGATTATCAGGGTCCGAGTCTTCATCGGGTTCTGAGGTCTCTCTTTTCTCGTGCGGTCCAGTTCTCGTGCAATCAGTGTCGCTGCAAGTCTCTCAGAGGGGAAGGTCTCACTCGGCCAGTGTCAGATTAGATGCAGCTCATCTGCCTGTGGGGCGCGGTTTTATTGTTGCTGGAAACGCGTGTAACTTCAAGGAACCACAGGACATGACCGGGTGTCAGGACCAAGAAGTACACTCCGCCAGAATTCAAACGAACAAGCGGGCGAGGCATGCAGCGAGCAGTGTACTTAAGAGGTTGACCGCGTCATTATTCAGCACTTTTCGCCGCTCCAGCAAAACCCCCATATAGCTGTCTGCCAATGTGCCTGCCACGGCCGCGGTGGTGGAAATGCCCAGCCATCGCCAAGGCAACAAACCCGCAAGCGTACACACCAGGCTTACGAATAGGGCCGCGGCAATCCCTGCGAGCGTGCCGGCGGGGCTTACGGCGCCGTCCGTGCCTGCTGGAACCAACTCCCAAGTCGTGATCAAACGGGCGCTTTCGCTCTGCGCCTGCCCGAATTCGCTCGAAACCGTATCTGCCGCTGCCTCCGATAGAGCTGCAACCATGCATAACAGGTAGACCGCGCCTCCGCCGCTGATTCCGTGCAGGACGGCACAACCTGCGGCCACACTGAGATTCGCCAGAACCTGCGATGCTCTGCGGCCATCGCCCTTTTCGGCTGTCCCCAACTTTTGCTTTCTCTGGTAGCCCCAGCGGGTTGTTAACCAGGTAAGTGCGAACACAGAGATCAGAGCGAGAAATGCGCCCGGACCGGCTCCCGCGTACATGAGGAAGCAGACCGTGGCTCCAGCCGCCGCTCCGGACCTGCTGACGCCGCGCATCCAGCGTGCGAGAGTCGTGAAGGCCACCGTGACCAGGCCTGCGGCCCACAGGGTGCGACCAGCGGGAATCGCGATCCCCCGTGAGGCCTCCGCGATTTGTGCCGGATCGAGCATGGAAGAGTGTGGAGCGGCAATGTTATCGCATCAGATAACCGCTACATATAGCATCCACTAGCGAGAGGCCATACTGATTGTGCTTTCACTTTGGATTACCGTCCGCCCTTAGTGCCGCAAAGCCTTCGTTGTAGTCTAAACTCACATCTCATCAGTGCGCGGTTTCGCGCCGCGCTTGCAGGAGACACTATGGCTGCTTCGGTCTGGTCTGGCTATCTTACCTTTGGATTGATCTCCATGCCGGTGCGTCTTTTTTCCGGCGCCCGCAGTTCCGGCATTTCCTTCAACATGCTGCATCGCGACGACCTGTCGCGGCTAAAGCAGCAGTACGTGTGCCTGGCGGATGGCAAGGTTGTCGAGCGCAGCGAAATCGTAAAGGGCTACGAGTACCGCAAGGATGAATATGTCGTGATCGAGCCGGATGAGATCAAAAAGATCGAACCCAAGACCGCCAAGACCATGGAAATCCTGGAGTTCGTGAAGGAAAGCGAAGTTGACCCGGTGTACTTCGAGTCCTCCTACTACATGGTTCCCGAAGAAGCCGGCCGCAGGCCGTACGCGCTGCTGACGAAGGCGCTCGAGGAAAGCGAATACGTAGCCATTGCCAAGCTCACCATGCACAACCGCGAATACACGGTGTTTCTGCGTCCGCACTCCGGAGGCATGATGCTGCACACCATGTATTACGCCGAGGAAGTCCGCAAGGTGGAAGAATTCGGCGCGCCCGATGTGGAACTGAAAGACGCGGAAGTGAAAGTCGCGCACCAGCTGATCGAGGCGCTCGCCGCCGAGTGGGATCCCGAGAAGTATCACGATACTTTCCAAGACAACGTCAAGAAGCTGATCGAGACCAAGCTCGAAGGCGGCAAGATCGCGGAAGTCGAAAAGCCGAAGAAGCTTGCTCCAGTGGTCGATCTGATGGCGGCGCTGAAGCAGAGTTTGGCGGAGATGGAAGGCAAGAAAAAGCCCGCAGCGACCGCGAAGTCGGCAGCGCGCGAGGTAGCGGTTGGCAGTGGCAAAGGGCGGCGGGGACGGGAGTAAGCGGCATTTAGCACTTTGCACTTGGCACTTAGCTTTCAGCCGTCCGGCATTGATTCCTCGACGATTTGGTGTCCCGGCTTTCTGGGCGTACTCTGCGGCAGTTCTCTGCGACCTCTGCGTTTTAAGATGTTGCCTTGCCCGAATCTCGACAAAATCTTAAATCGCAAAGGTCGCAGAGAACGGCCGCAGAGTGCGCCGAGGAAGAGGCAAATGACTTCCGAATAATCATTGAGGTGGTTGAACTTGGGATACTTGCTTGCATCCGTCCCGGTTGCGAGCAACCCCGGACCAGCCTCACCGCCACTAACCACTAAGGACTAAACGCTAACTGCCAAATGCTAAGTGCCAATTGCTCCGTCCCTAGCGCAATCCTGCTCCCAGCCATTAGAATGGACGCTCTTCTAAAGCAATGGGAGCCGATGGCTTTCCGTTAAGGTGCCGATGAATCTGAAGCATTGGGTGTGGGTGGCGGCGTTGGCGGCTCTCATGCTTGCCGAGTTGGGGTGCGGGGATCAGTTTCGCCCTGTCGCTGTTCCCATCGCACCGACTCCGCCCAATCCTGCGAGCTTCCACTTCGTGCTCTCGCTCAGCACGAACGGTCCTAATAATCCGGGCGCCAGCACCCGCATTGATGTATCGGGCGACAGCAACGTCGCCGTGACCCAGGTTGGACTGGGTCCTTCGCACGCGGTTCTCGAGCCCAATGGCGCTACTGTTTATGTCGCCAACAAACTGGAAGATACGGTTTCATCCTTCTCCCCTTCCAGTGTCAATCCGGTTTCAACCGTGAGTTTGCCCGCGGGCTCGGCTCCGGTATTCCTGGCAATGGAGCAGAACAATACGGTCTATGTAGCCAGTTCGGGGACCAGCAGGGTCGACGCCATAGCGATCGTCGGCAACGTGGTTACGAACGACATCGCAGTTGGCTTTCATCCCATCGCGCTGGCGGAGACTGTTGATGCAAGGAAGGTGTATGCCGTCGGCAGCGATGACACGGGGGTGGGCTGGGTCCGCAGCATCAATGAGATCGATAAGAGTCTGAATAAACCGATCACGGGGCAGGTGGTGGGCAGTGCGAGTACGGTTGACGCCAGTATTAGCGATCCGGTTTGGGTCACCGAACGCTCCGATGGCGCGCGAGTCTACGTACTCAGCTCCGGAAGCGGACGTGTCACCGCGATCGACACCCAGACCGATCTTCCGCTGGGCAGCGTCTCGGTCGGCGTAGACGCGAATTTCGTTCTTTACGACAGCAAGCGCAACCGCCTCTACGTGACCAATCCCACGGCGAACACGCTGACCATTTTGGACGCCACCGCCGATCCACCAACTGTGATGGCGGTGGTGCCGGTGCCCGCGAATCCGGTTACAGTAGCGGCGCTGCCGGACGGTAGCCGGGTGTACGTCGCGAGCGATGTGCTCGGCGGAGGGAATGCGACGTCCCAGGTAACGGTAATCAATGCCGCTAGTGCGACGGTGCGATCGACGATTGCGTTGAGCACGATCCCCGCGGTCTGCGATCCGAACACGCGCTTCCGTCTGTTCACCGTCGCGTCGGGCGATAGCTCGAGAGTCTATGTGGGAAACTGCGACGCGGGCAGCACCGCCATTATTCGCACTTTGGACGACACGATGGTTTTGAATCTGCCCGCGCCGCTGAGCGCTCAGCCCCCGCCTTCGCCGGGATCGCAGCCCCCGCCACAAAACCCGGTTTTTGTGCTGGCAGGGCCGTAGCCCTACGCTTGATTTCGCTTCGACTAGTGTCGATGGAGCGACGGGCGTCCCCGCCCGTCAGACCACGGACTCGTCCCCTGGCCGAGTCTGTATCTCATGTGCTCTTTCGCCGTGTCAGGGCTGGGGCAAGTCCTCACTCTTTCCCAAGGCTTGCGCCTTGCCGTATTCTGGCTCCGCTTCGCGGCTATCGCGAGTCAATACGTAATTTCGAAAATCGCATCTGTTGCGACAGAGACTTGTCCCCGTCTGTCCGGGTACAGGTTCGTGGTCTGACGGGCGAGGACGCCCGTCGCTCCATTTATCGCGCGTGGTTGGGGAAGACATATTCGCGACTGCTACGCCGACGCTGCCGTTCGTTTCTTCTGACGTTCCAGGTTATAGCGCAGTGCGATGTTCATGAAGACGGAGCCCATCTGGGTCTCAAAACACAGGACCATGGCTTCAGTGTCTTCGCTGTTCTCGGAGCCATGCTCCGAGGTGTGCACCACCGGAGGATGAACGCGGAAATGGAACCCGCGGTCGTTGAGTGCAGTGATGGCATTTCCAGTGACCTGATTGGCTAATTCGCAGACGGTTTCCCGGACCAGTTCATCCGATTCCGGCACATCCGAGCCGGAGAACTGGCTGGCCACACGCACTGCGGTTTGAGGATCGAGATCGAAGATGATGCGCCCTTCGATGTCCCCGGTCAGCCAGATGAGCGCGGCAACTCCCTTGCGGCGGTAGGCCTCCTGCTCCATGCTGAGATTTCCGACGGTCATCGGAGACTGCAAACCCTGGGACAGCACCGCGTCGGCGGCATTGATGAACGGCTGGATAAGCTCCATTTTCATGTTAGACCCCCGCGCTCGCGGCCTGCACAACGGCTCCGTCTTCGCCGAGAACGTACTTGATGACTTCGTACAGCACCTCCGGCTTGACCGGTTTCTGGACAAAGTGGCGCGCGCCACGCTGCAAGGCGGCGACGATGTTCTCCTGATACCCGACGGAGGACACCATGACGATGCGGGCCTCGGGATGCTGCTGCACGATCTTCTCCGCCGCCTCGATGCCTTCCATCTGCGGCATCGTAATATCCATGAGGACGATATCGGGCTGAGTGCGGTCGTACTCGGCGATGGCGGTCAGGCCGTCTCCCGCTTCGCCGGCTAGCTGTCCGCCGAACGCTTCGATGATGCGGGCCAGATTCTTGCGGGCGAAAACCGAATCGTCCACCACCAGGTAGCGGACCGGCTGGCCGTCTTTGCTGCGTCGTACAGCGGCAAACTGCTCCATGTTGCGACCTCCTAAGTGTCCAGCGAGATATCCGGCGGCATAGCCTGCCGGAATCGAAGCTAGCTTTTTCCCGTGCCAGCGGCGAGGCCGGTTCCAGCAGGCCGTGCCGCTGTCGCGTTCTTGCGATCCTGTGCGCATTGCGCGAATAACGTGTTCGCCATCATTTCAAGACTTACGACTCGCATCGCGTTGCCCCGTTCGATGGCGGCTTTCGGCATGCCATAGACGACGCAAGACTCCTCGCTCTGCGCGATGGTCAAGCCGCCTGCGGCTTTCACCGAGCCCCAGGCCGCGGGCGCCGTCGTCTCCCATACCCGTCATCAGGACACGCAATGACTTTTTCTCTGAGTTCCTGGGCTACGCTTTCGAACAAAACGTCGGCCGAAGGACGGTGTCCATTCACCTTGGCTTCGTCGCTCAACACGACGACGTCGTCCAAAGGCAGCCGTTTCACTTTGATGTGGCGGTTGCCGGGGCAGATCAAGACGCGCCCGGCCAGCAATACGTCGCCGGACTGAGCCTCCTTCACCCGGATCGATGAGATTTCGTCCAGGCGGCGCGCGAACATATTGGTGAAGCTCTCCGGCATATGCTGCACTACCAGAATGGCAGCCGGGAAATCTCCCGGCAACTGCGGCAACAAGTATTGCAGTGCCTGAGGCCCGCCGGTAGAAATGCCGATGGCGACAATCCGGGTGGGAGGAATCTTTGCGTCAATCGAGACCTTAGCGGGCCGGCGAATCTCGGAAGGTGCCGCCGCTGGTGCAATCACTCCGCCCCGGCTCTGCGCCGCGGCTTTGATTTTTCCGATCAGTTCCTGGGCGATCTCCGGCATGCGGGCCGAAACGTCGTGCGGTTTAGCGACAAAATCAAACGCCCCCAGCGAAAGCGCCTTCAGCGTGACGGCAGCTCCCTCGGTGCTGTGCGAACTCACCACGATCACCGGCACGGGATGGCGGAGCATGATTTCCTTCAACATCTCCAGTCCGCCCATACCCGGCATTTCGAGGTCGAGGGTTACCACCTGAGGCTTCAGTTCCTGAAGCTTCTTCAGGCCGAAGTTCCCATCCATGGCGGTGCCCACCACCTCGATCGAACTGTCGGTCTGCAGAATCTGTGGAATCAGCTTCCGCATCAGCGCCGAATCGTCTACCACCAGAACGCGAACTGGAGGCGTCATGTGTGCACCTCCGCAGCGTTCTGCGCCAGACGCGCCCGGTCGGCGTGCGAGAGAAGTAATCCAAAGGGAACCTGGCCATCGCTCTGGGAACGCAGCTTGCCGAAACGGTCGACCACGGCGTTGAGGTTCAGGATGAGGACCACACGGCCGTCGCCCAGAATGGAAGCTCCGCTGACCAGATCGGTGACGATCGTTTGATCGTCCACCGCCTTGATGACGAGTTCCTCTTCGCCCTCCAAAGCATCCACAATCAGTCCGAGTTTGCGCTCGCCCAATGCGATCAACAGCACGAATATCTTCGCCCGCGATCGTTCCTCGCCTCGGCTGCGGGAGCGTCCCAGGCGCACCACATGCACGACCTGGTCGCGCAACTGCAGAACTTCGCGGTTGTCCACCTCGTGCAAATCGGCCTCGGTGGCGCGGGCGATCTCCGCTACGGCATTCAGCGGAATGGCGTACAGTCGCTGCTCGACGCGGAACAACAGAGCCTTGATGATGGCCAGCGTCAGCGGCAGCTTCAGGCGGAAGGTCGTCCCCTGGCCGGCGCGGGTCGAAATCTCGACCGTACCCTTCAAACGCTGCAGGACGCTCTGCACCACATCCAGGCCTACGCCGCGTCCCGAGATCTCGGTAATCTCCTGGGCCGTGCTGAATCCCGGGCGGAAAACCAGTGCCAGGACTTCAGCTTCGCTCAACGCCTCGGCCTCTTCCGGGCGCAGCAACTTCTGCTCCACAGCCTTGGTTTTCACTCTTTGCGTGTCGATGCCACGCCCGTCGTCACTGACCTCGACGATAACCTGGTTGCCCTGATGGTAGGCATCCAGGCGAACGGTTCCGCGCGCGCGCTTCCCGCTGCGCACCCGCGCTTCCGCGGATTCGAGCCCGTGGCTCACGGCGTTGCGCACCAGGTGGGTGAGCGGCTCTGCGATCGCGTCCAGCAGTCCCTTATCGAGGTCGGTATCCTGGCCGCTGATTACCAGCTCCACGTCCCGGCTGCATTGTTTGGCCAGATCTCGAAGCATCCGTGGAAAGCGCCGGAACAGTTGTTCGACCGGAACCATGCGAACTTTCATGACCGAGCGCTGCAGATCGTTCAACACCCGCGCCTGAAAGGCCAGTGCGTCGACGAAACGGCCGCGCAACGCCTCTTTCGGATAACGGCGCGTAAACTCGCTGAGCACTTGCTGCAACATGGACTTGCCGATAATCAGCTCGCCGACCAGGTTGAGAACGTTGTCAATGCGTTCGGCGTCTACGCGCAGGATGTTCTCGACTGCCGCAGATGAGCCGGAAGACGGTTTGTTCTCGCCTTCGGTTTTTTCGGCAGACGTCGCGCTGGCCTCGCCTTCATTGGCAGGGACCGCGTTGGGGGCTTCTTCCGTGCTCGTTGTCGAATCGGCCTTCGCAGGCGAGGAACCGTGTATCTCTTCGATCTTTACGTCCGCGATCACGGTGGGGATTTGGCACTTGGCCACGATCTTCTCCGCCGGGTGTTCGCTCGCCACCGCCCACTGCAAGCGCTTTACCGCCTGGGATAGATTGGATTCCGGGCGTTCTCCTAACACCTCACCCATCGATGCCAGCGCATTCAGCACCAGTTGGCGGGCTGCGATGGGCATGGCGCAATGCGGATCAAGCTGAGCGCTGACGTGGTACACATGTTTTCCCTGACTGATCGCATTCTGGATGGCTACCTTTTCATATTCCGTCCAGTCGGCGCGACTACCCGCAGGTGTGCGGGCTTTCTTTTGACGGGGCTGTTGTGTCCCTTGCTCCTCAGCCAATAAGCGCACCATTTTCCGCAGAGGCTCCACGGAGGGTAGTGGGGTCTGGCTGCGATAAGCAGTGAGCAGGCCGCCAAAGGCATCGGCGGCGGCGAAGGCTACTTCTGCCAGCGAAATGCGAGGCGACGTGGTTTCAGAGGCCAGCGCGTCTTCCAGTTCGTGCGCCAGATCGCTGAGTTCACGGAAGCCGCAGGCGGCCGCGTCCCCCTTTAGGGTGTGGACAGTCCGCCTGATGCTGCGCACTGTTTCCAAGTCGCCCGGTTGCGTCTCCAGTTTCAGCGCCTCTTCGTTGAGCGCCTGCAGCATCTCCTGCGCGGTCTCGAAGAAGAGATCCCGCAGTTCAGCGCCGCGTTCGTCGGAAAACTGGGTCACTCCGCCACCTCGATGCGCTGGTAGGCGCTGCCGTTGTTGCGGTGAACCAGGGCGAACCGGTCGCTTAAGCCGCGCAGGCTCTCGGCGTGGCCGATGAAAAGGTAGCCGCCAGGGTTCAGGCAACGCCGGAATTTTTCCACCAGCCGCTTTTGTTCCGCTTCATCGAAATACATCATCACGTTGCGGCAGAAGATAACGTCATTGCCTTGCGGGAGGTATTGCGTTTTCAGATTGTGAAAGTCGAACTGGACGAGTTCCTTTAGTTCGTTCTTTACGGTGTAACGGTCGCCAACCTTGTTGAAGAAGCGCAGGCGGTAGCTGTATTCCACCGACGCCATATGGTTCTCGCTGTACATGCCTTCCTGGGCCGCGCGCAATACCGAGTAGTTCATGTCGCTGGCCAGAATCTCCACCTTCCACGGTGAAGGGATGAGCGGCCGGGGAACCGCAGCCGAGCAAGAAGAGGGATTGCGCAGACAGTAGTACGCCAACCCATCGGCGAGCAGCATGGCGAGGGTGTAAGGTTCCTGGCCGGTCGAACAGCCGGCACTCCACAGTCGCAGGGAGCTGTCTCCCCGCTTCAGCTTCTTTTGAATAATTTCGTCGAGCAGATACTTATGGAACAAATCCAGTTGCGCCCGGTTGCGAAAAAAACTGGTTTCGTTGACCGTGAGATCTTCCAGCAGCCGCACGAATTCCTGCCTGCCCTCGCTGCTGACCAGCAGTCGATAGTAGCTATAGAAAGAGTCCAGGCGGCATTCCCGCAGACGCCCAAGCAGGCGGTTCTCCAGGAAGTGCATGCGCCGCTCGTCGAAGTACATGCCGCACTCTTCGTAGATGAGCGCCCGCAAGAGTTTGATTTCGGCGGAATTGATCTGCGGAGCCAGACTGGGTGAACTCATGAAGTCTCTTTCGTAATCCGTGGGAATGCTTTGCTTTCTGTCCCTATCCTGCGCTGGCAGCGCTGCGCGCCTCTGCTGGGAGTCCAGTACTCTCGCCTGTTGCCTCTCCGCCTCGCGGAGCGCGGTGTATTCCAACAACTTCTCCATATCGAGCAACACGATCAGGCGCCCCCGGCATTTGCCCAGCCCGGTGACGCAGTTCAATCCGCCGTCGTGAAAAACCGCAGTTGCCGGCTCAATGTCTGTGGCGGGGATCTTGAGCACTTCCGATGCCGCATCCACCATCAGCCCGCAGAGCCGGCCGTTATGTTCGACCACCAGAATCCGGTTGCGCCGGCTGGGAGCGACTTTGCTTTGGCCCAGCCGCTTACGCAGGTCGATGACGGAAACGATCTTGCCGCGCAGATTGATGACTCCCTCCATGTATTCGGGAGCGTCAGGCACCGCCGTGATCTCGGGCACGCGCACAATCTCATGCAGCGACATGATGGGCACGCCATAGGTCTCGCGCCCCACCTGAAAGCCGACGATGTGCAACTCGCGAGTCATGCCGGAGTGGATTTCTTCAGCCACGGGCACCCGCCGCTGCGTGCCGGGCGCTGGTTTTGGCGCGAGGCATGTCGGAATATGAGTCTCCACGCCCATCCTCCAGCGCAAACTGATCCATGGAATTCAGCAGATCGCGCGACATCTTGGACATCTGTTCTGCGGAGGCGGCCAACTCGGTGGAACTCGAAGTGGTCTGCTGCACCAGTTCCCGCATACGCTCCATGGCTCGAACCACCGCTTGCGCCCCGGAAGCCTGCTCTTCCACCGCGGAGTTGATCTCGTGCGTGATTTCGTTGAGCCGTGTCGTGGCCCGCGCAATCTGCGACGAGCCATGCGACTGCTCGTTGGTCGCCGCCCCGATTTCCTGCGCGAACTTGTACACTTCCGTCACCACGTTGGAAATCTTGTGCAGTGCTCCGTTGAGTTCCTGTCCGAGGCCCAGCCCCTGGTTCACGATGCCGGTGCTCTGGTCCATGTTCTCCACGGCTTTGCGAGCTTCTTTCTGGATACTCTGAATCAGCTCGGAAATTTCCTTGGTGGATTGAGCCGATTTTTCCGCCAGCTTGCGGACCTCGTCCGCCACCACGGCGAAGCCCAGTCCGTGCTCTCCGGCGCGCGCCGCCTCGATGGCCGCGTTCAGCGCCAACAAGTTCGTCTGCTCTGCTAGGTCGTCGATCACTTCGATAATCTTTCCAATGTCATCGGCTCGCTGCCCGAGGACATCGATAATCTGGCCCGAGGAGCGGATCGTAGTGTTGATCTTGGTCAGACCCTCAGTTGCCTTCTCCATGGTGGTGATACCGCTCTGTACTTCTTCGCGCGAGCGATTGGAGATGTCCAGCAGAACCTTGGCGGTATCCGCCACGCGCTGAATGGAGGCCACCATCTGATCGATGGAAGCGGAAGTCTCGCTCACGCTGGAAGCTTGCACCTGCGTGCTCTTCACCATGTTCTGCACGTTCACGCTCATCTCGTGCATGGTGCTGGTGACTTCGTCGATGGCGGAAGAAGTTTGCAGGCTCACTTTGGCGGACTCGTCCGAAGCTTCCGCCACCTGGTTGGAGGCGCTGGCCACCTGCGAAGCCGCATCGCGCCCGTTGCGTACCAGGTTTCTCAGGCCCTGGGTCATGCGGGCGAAAGCATTTCCCAGCGTGTCGTTCTTGGATCTGGGTTCGACCTGCACGGTCAACTTGCCTTCGGCGATGGCTTCTGAAACGGATGCCATCTCTTTCAGGTAAGTGACCATCTTCGAAAAGGTTCTTGCGAGGCCGCCGATCTCGTCGTTACCCTTGACGTCGATTTCGTGCTCCAGGTCGCCCGCATCGCCGATCTGCGCGGCTACCTGCATCAGGTTGGTCAGTGGCTCGGTGATGGATTTGGCGGTTGTGTAAGCGATGACTACTCCCAACGCCAGCGCCAGCAAGGTGCTCAGCAGGGCGATCGTGATGGTGGCGGTCTCCGCCGTCTCGTCTGACTTGCGGCGTTCGTCGAGAATCTTTTTATTTTCCTGATCGGCCTGATCGAGGTAGTCGGTGGAGGTTCTCATCAGGGCGGAGGCGTCTTTTTGCAGATAAAAAATTTGTAACTCCGCTACCGTGGCGTTTCCCGCATCCACCTGCTTGCGCTTTTCGACCAGGGGATCGGCCAGTTCCTGCGCCCAGGTTTGCTCGGACTGCTGCACTCGGCTGAGTGCCGCCCGCTGCTGATCCGAATTGGCGATGTTCTCCGTGCTGACCAGTTTCGCGTTCAGGCTGCGGATGCCGTCGTTCATGGAGTCGACGTCCCGGGTATCGCCGCTGAGCAGGTAGTTGGTCAGGAACAGCCGGTTCTGCATCATCTGGTTGCGAATGCCGTTGGTCGCTTCCCCCAGATCCAAGGCTCTGGTGGATGCGGCTTTGGCGCTGTGTTCCCGCTGCACGGCAATGATGTTCACCAGGAACAACACAATCACCATCAGAAGGACAGCCCCAAAGCTCAGATACAATTTCTTGCCAATCGACATCGCTGCTCCTTCCCCCAGTACTTCGTTTCCCGACGCCGGGGCACGCGTTCGTGATACGGCGCTGGCCGAAAGCATCTTGTGGGGAAACCTGCTTCCGGTGCGCAAGTGCAATGCCCTTGCCAGCCCAAATCGCTGCGGGTAACTTCGGCAAGAACAGCGTAACTAATTGTTCTTAAAAGATTTAATCGAGGCCCTCTGGAGCGTCAAATGCCTTTGGTAACAGTGAAGACCGTCTCATACGCTCTTTAGCTCTCATTTTGAGACGCATTTGTCAGGGACGGCAGATTTTGCAACTCGGCACTCCCCCGGTTATTCCCTTGACTCAAATTGAGATTGCAAGCTATCGTCCAATGTATTCAATTACTTGTGGTTCGTTTGAGGGCAGTCTCGGGTAAGTGTTCCTCTGACCATGTCAACGGAAGAAACGACGCCGCACCACCCCAATCCTGGTTCGGACGAGGCCTTTCAGAAGCTCCTGCTGGAGATTTCCAATGCTGCGGCCCGTGGCATTGATGCGCCGTCCCTGATTCGGCTTTTCTGCCAGCGTACCCTCGAATTCTTCCAGGTTGACGGCGTTCACTTTTGGCAGTTCGGTTCCCCTGAGGAATTGGTGGGCACTGAGGCCGAGGGGCTGCTGGCAGAGCGCTTCCGCGGTTTGGGGTTGAAGGTGGATCAGAAGGCGGTCTCGCTGGACGCGATTCGGGAGCGCAAGACGGTGTACGCAAACCACGTCGACTCCTCGCGTTCTGTGCTCTTTGAGATATTCAAGGGCGTGTCCGTGATGGCCGCGCCTCTGATGGTTTCTAACGAGATCATCGGAGCGGCGGTCTTCATGCACGCTTCCAATCCTGAATTCTTCAACGACGATCTTGCGGCCAAGGCCACCATCCTCGCCGGCCAGTTGGGCAGCTTGCTGGAAGCTACCCGGTTGACGCTCGCTTCGCGCGAGGAGCATCGCCGCGCCGAGATTCTGGCTGAGGTCGCTCAGACCTTGCACGCAGTGCCGGACGCCTCTGCCGTAGTGGAAGCCGTGGCGGACCGGTTACGGGCCTTGCTGCGCGTGCGGCTGGTGTGCATCCTGCTGCGCCAAGGAGCCGGATTCGGGCTTTCTGCGGTGGCCGCGGAATCGCCGCAGTTGGCGGAATCGGCGCGCGCCCGCCACGACCGCCAGGGATTGCAATTCGCCGTCGATCTGGCCGCGCAGACGGTTGCGGCCGGCGAGCAGATCGCCGTGGCCATCGATCCCGCGACCCACGCCCTGGGTGATCTGATTTCAGCGGGATTGCTGATTGCGTCTCCCTTTCGCGCCTCCCGTACCCAGGGAGCGATTCTTGTCTATCCGCGCCCGGATAGCCCTTTCAGCGCCGACGAGCGATCCCTGATGTCCGCGGTGGCCGGGTTTGGTGCTGTGGCTATCGCTAATGCAGAACTCTATTCCACAGCCCGGGCACAGGCTCACGAACTGCACCAGTTGCTGGATATTTCCTCCGAGTTGGGATCGGTCGGCGAGCTTGACCAGTTCATGCAGCAATTCGCCTTGCGAGCTGCGGACTTCCTGGGCTTTGGACGCGCATTCCTCGGGCTGCTGGAGGATGGAACGTTCCGTTTGCATTGGGGTACAGAAGGCGGTAAGGCTGAGCGCCTGGAGCTGCTATTTCCCGAGGGCTTCGCAACCCGCGCACTCACCAACCGGGAAGCATTCTGGTCGGATGATGTCAGCAAGATCCCCGGAGCGAACTTGGAAGCTGTAGAGAAGTTCCGGGTCAAGCAAGTGCTGACCGTACCGTTGTTGGGCGGCGATGGTGAAGTGTTGGGAATGTTTGGCGTGCTGGACCGGCTGGACGGAGCCGGAATCACTCCGGAAGATATCCGCCGTGCCAGGGTCCTGGCGTCTCAAGTCGCGGTGGCACTCGAGGTAACGCGCAATCTGCACGTCTCTGAGCAGCACCGCCGCCGGGCGGAATCGCTGATGACATTGGTGCTGGAACTAAGTTCCGAACTGCGGCTCCCGGAATTCGCCAGCAGCTTCACCGGACGCGCCGCCGCTATGCTGGGTGCGGCTTCCGCAGCGTTGGCGGTCAAACAAGACTCTACTCTCGAAGTACTTGCGCTGCAGGGCGGAACTGGCGGAATCGCACTCGGAAGTCCCTTGTTGCGTCGCTTCGGCAAGACGCTGGCGGACGCTCTCAGCCGGCATGAGCAGGCGGTGGTCTCCTCCACGGCGCAGGAATTGTTCGGCCCTGAACTGGCCGCGGCATTGGGCTGGACCGATTGCACCCTGATTCGACTGGAGGGCGCTCGACTGGAGAGTGCGCGGATACAAGGCGCCCGGCCGCAGGGTGCGACGAAGGAACTGGTGGGAGTGCTGTGCCTTGCCAACCGGGAAAAGTCACTGTCGCGGGAAGACGAACAACTGTTGCAGGCCGTAGCCGCGCACGCCTCGGTTGCGGTGGAGAACGCTCGGCTGTTTACGCGCATGGACCGTGCCAACCGGCACTGGATGGAAATCTTCGATGCCATCAGCGACTTCATCGTGGTCCACGATGAGGCCGACAACATCATGCGGGTGAATCGCTCGCTGGCCGATTTCATCGGGCTGCCGCCCCAGGAACTCATCGGCGTCAACATGTATGCGCTGCTGGCGATGGATAACGGCGCGCCGCTGCGCTCCTGTCCGTTCTGCCGCGGCGCCGATGATGAGACCGGCGAGTACGTTCATCCCGAGCTGGGCAGTACCTACCTGGTCTCGACCTCACGTGTCCCTGGAGCCAACGGCGAGGGTTTGCAGACCATCCATGTACTCAAGGACATTACCGACCGCCGCGAAGCCGAACGCCGCTACCGCGAGCTGTTCGACAACATTCAGGAAGGGTTGTTCTTCTCCACGCCCGAGGGCGGTTTTATCGAAGTCAACGACGCCCTGGTTCGCATGTTGGGCTACGGCACCCGCGAAGAGTTGCTGCAAGTGGACATTCGCTCTCACGTTTACGGTTCCCCGGAGCGCTTCCAGCAGTTTACCGATCATATGCAGGAGCACGGCGTGGTGCGCAACCACGAGGAGGCGCTGCGACGCAAGGACGGATCCCCCGTCTACGTAATGATCAACGCTTTCGCGGTGCGCGATCCGCAGGGCCGCATCCTGCAATACCGTGGCCTCATGCTCGATATCAGCGATCTTAAAACCTTCCAGGCTGAGTTGCAGCGTGAGCGCGATTTCTCCGGAAAGATTCTGAACAACACCCAAAGCCTGATTCTGGTGACCGACAACGCCGGAGTGGTCAGCTATGCCAACCGGCGCTGGCAGGATATGGGGTACGAGCAGAAAGATGTGCTGGGAGCGCCGCTGGATAAGCTCGTCGCATCGCCCCGCCGCCAGGCTCTGACGGATGCGTTCACCGCCATTCTGTCCGGCCATCAGGTGGACAATCTCGATCTGCAAATCCTGCGCGGCGATGGCCGAGTCGGCCAATTCTCCGTGAATCTGAGCCCCATGCGCGACGAGCAGGGGAACGTGACCAGCATCGTGGTGGTGATGAGCGACATCACCGACGCCGCCAGCCTGCAGGCGAAACTCATGCACGCCGAGAAGATGGCGGCCGTGGGGCAACTGGTTTCCGGCGTGGCTCACGAAGTCAACAATCCACTCACCGCCATTCTCGGCTTCGCGGACTTGCTGATGGAGAACGATGACATCCCGGAGTCTGCGCGCAAGGATCTGCGGGTGATTCTGCAGGAGGCGCAGCGCACCAAGCAGATCGTGCAAAACCTGTTGAGCTTTGCGCGGCAAATGCCGCCGCAGCGCAAGCCCGTAGAACTGAACTCGATCCTGCGGCGCACCGTGCAATTGCGCTCCTACGACTTCAACAGCCATGGCGTGGAAGTCATCGAACAGCTCGATCAGGATCTGCCTTTCGTGATCGGCGACTCGCAGCAGTTGCAGCAGGTCTTCCTGAACATTCTCAACAACGCGTACGACGCGGTGCGGGAAACTGGCCGCCCCGCGCGCATCGAGATCGAAACCGAAAGCCGGGATGCCTTCGTGCAGGTTTCGTTTCGCGATAACGGTCACGGCATTTCCTTTCCCGACCGCATCTTCGACCCGTTCTTCACCACCAAAGAAGTGGGCAAGGGAACCGGCCTGGGCCTGAGCATCTGCTACGGCATCGTGCATGAGCACGGAGGAGAGATTCTTTGCCACAACAACGCCGGCGCGGAGGGTGCGACGTTTACCGTGCGCCTTCCCGTCGCCTCAGAAACGGCCACTCTTGGAGCCGCAGCCGGAGTCATACAGCGATGACATTACCCGCCACCAAACCCGAAGTTTATCCGGTGCTGCTCATCGAAGATGAGCCCGCCGTCATGGCCTACGTGCGCGCCGTTCTGGAGCGCAGCGGCTATTCGGTCGTGTGTACGGCATCGGGAGTCGAAGCTCTGCGCCTGCTCGAGACCGGAGAATTCATGGGCGTAGTTTCGGACATGCGCACGCCCGGAGGCGTGGATGGTGGCGATGTTCACGCCTGGATCTCCCAGCACCGCCCCGGCCTGGCCTCGCGGCTGGTCTTTATTACCGGCGACATCGCCAACGAGGAAACTGTGGCTACTCTGCAAAAAACGGGCGCGCCTTGCGTGGAGAAACCGTTTCGAGTCAAGCAATTCATCTCAGTGGTCGAAAAGACTATAGGGAAGGCGCTGTGAGCGACGACTTACGAATCCGTTTGCTGATCGTGGATGATGAGCAAAGCATCCGCCGGCTGTGCATGACCGTGGGCGAGGCTTTAGGTTTTTCCTGCCTGGAGGCGGAGAGCGGGGAATCCGCTTTAGCCCTGCTCGAAGAGCAGACCGCGCACATGGTTCTCACCGACATGGTGATGCCCAACATGTCCGGCCTCGAGTTCTTGGACAAGGTCAAGAAGCTGCTTCCGCGCACCGAGGTTGCGGTGATGACCGGCCACGGCTCGGTGGAAACCGCAGTGCAAGCCATGAAGCTGGGCGCTTATGACTACATCAGCAAGCCCTTCGCTCCTCTGGAAGAATTACGTCTCTTTCTCAAGCGCATGGCAGAGAAAATCCGCCTGGTGGAGGAGAACCAGTTTCTGCGTGAGCGGGTTGAGACCGAAACCGGGCTGCACGGGATCGTGGGAGCCTCGGCCAAGATTCAGGACGTATTGCGCGTGATCTCGCGCTTGAAAGATACGCGGACGCCGGTGCTCATCTCCGGAGAGAGTGGCACCGGGAAGGAGCTGGTTGCACGCGCCATTCACTTCCGCGGGGTCTTTGCCAACCGTCCTTTTGTGGCAGTGGATTGCGGCTCGTTAGTCCCGACCCTGATTGAGAGCGAACTTTTTGGATACGAGAAAGGCGCTTTTACGGGCGCGCTGCGATCGAAGACCGGCTTGTTTCAATCGGCTAGTGGAGGCACGATCTTTCTCGATGAAATTGGCGAGTTGCCGCTGGAAATGCAGGCCAAACTGCTGCGCGTGCTGCAGGAAAAGGAAGTTCGTCCCGTGGGCAGCAATCACAAGGTGAAAGTCGATGTGCGGGTGATTGCCGCTACCAACCGCGACCTGGAAACGGAATATCAGAAAGGAGCCTTCCGCAAAGATCTTTACTTTCGGCTTAATGTGGTCACGGTAAATGTGCCGGCTCTGCGCGAGCGCCGTTCCGATATCCCCATGCTCGTGCATTGGTTCCTGGAGCGTTATGCGCCCGGGGACCCCATGCAGGTCACTCACTCCGCTATGAAGAGCCTGCTGCAATATGACTGGCCGGGAAACGTGCGCGAATTGGAGAACTGCATCGAGCGCGCGGTGGCCCTCGGCGACCGGCGTATCATCGACGTGAACGACTTGCCTCCGGCCATTGCGTCCGCGTCTCCGGCTATGTATGTCGACGCCGTTGCGGCGCTGCCAGCTCTTTCCTCCAGCGACCTGGAAGATATCGAGCGCGCCACTATTCAACGAGTCTTCGAGCAGGTGAATGGGGACAAGGCCCGCGCCGGCAAGATGCTCGGCATTAGTCGCGCCACCTTATACCGCAAGCTCAAGCGTTACAACATCGGGACGCGGCAGACCATGCATCCGGCCAGTCAGGCGCTGCAGTAAGAGTTGGCCGCCGTGAGAATTCGTCTCACCTTGAGACGGGCAAGTGCGGCCCGGCCAGTTCCGTTCTCCTTTGTTCGATGCAGCCAGTCCTTTTTTAATCAGTGGCTTACGAGTGCAACGACTCCAAGTTGGTTTTGGCTGCGCTCTTGCACACTGCCTTTGCGATGCGGTCTGGGCAGCTCCCCGTGCCACGCTAACCGGCGGGCTACGGGGACCCAGGCTGCGTTGAATCAGGCTGCGTCTAATTTCGATCGTCGAGGTATGTCGTGCCCAGACAGGGTACAGCTCGCGCGCGTTCCCTCCCAGAGAGCACGACCGCCAAGCTAGCCAAATTCTTTCCCGAGGCCACTCCGGTCCGCATCCCTGTACAACTGATCCGCCTGGCGGGGGAAGGCAACAATTTCAGCGAGAGCACGGTGATCGAGTTCGGCACGCCCCGCGAGGTATTGTTTGCCTCCACGCTGCCTCTGGAGTTTGCCGACACCTTGCGGCTGCGAAATTCCGACGGCACCCTGGATGCGGAAGCCTGCGTGGTTGCCGTGCAATACAATGCGGGCCGCACTGCTGTGGCGGCGCGCTTTACTAAGGAAATTGCCAATTGGATCGTAAAGTCATGACGGCGACGCCTGCCAGCAATGATCCCCGAAAAGACGATCCAGCCGCGGCATGGAACTCCGCAAAATTAGTCCATGCCGTCTATGCCGCGCTGGCCCGCGAATTCTTGATCGACGTGGTTCCCTGCGCCGAATTCGAAGGCGGCGCAGACGCTCCCGCGCCTGAGTCTCTAGCGCCAGTTCAAACCTGGATTCAGGAAATGGACCAGCGCATTCCCGTCCACGAGCTACGCCAGTTTCTCCAGACCAGCAGTCTGGCCGATGACGCCACTCTGCGCGCAATTCTCGAGCACAACCTGCGCAAACCGCAGCCCAACGAATCGGACCGCGATAAAATTGACTTCCTGTTGGTTCAGTTCTTTTCCGTTTGCGCCCCGACGCCGCTGGAGGATCCCGGCGTCAGTCTGAAGTACGTAGCCCGCATCCTGGAACCGGTTCTAGGGACGGTGGAGTTGACTGTTCCGGAAGCGTTGCAACCTCTGGAGTCGCTGGTCCATGGTGCGGCCTCCTGCCGTAGTTTGACGGAGTTGTTTCGGAGCGGCATTCTGGACAAGGGAAGAAAACTCAAGTTTTCTTCGGGTCCAGACTATTTCACGCCCATTGCACTGCTGGCTTTTGCCCGTTTCAACTTTCTCATGCGCCGCGCGTTCTTCAGCCTGATGCACCAGGATCTTGGCATTATCCTGGACGGCTTGCGGGAGCTTGAGCAGCGCGGCATCACGACCCTGGACTGCCGCAACGCGGAGTTCTCAGCCGATGAGCCGGTGGGCCGGCTGCGCATGATCTGCCAGTCCTGGAAAGTGATGTTTCAGGCTGAGTACTCTTCCGGGCAGCCCCTGCGCCTGCTGGCGGACGTGCGCGCCGTGGTGGATACTGCACTGGCGGGCATCGGGGAGAATCGTCCGTCTAGCCAAGCCCCGAATTCGCACACCGGTCGGGCCACGGAAGCCGGAGCATCGCCAAAACCGATTGCTAAAGGCGCTTCTGCCAGCGGGGGTCCCGAGCCGAAGTAAAGACGTCAAAGCGTAAGCATCGACAGCCCCTAAAGGAATGGAGCACGGACTAAGTGGACCAGTCAGCTGTATTGATTGTTTCGGATGAGGCTGGGTTCTCCGGTGCTATCACCGGGCGCTGGCAGTCGGAGCGCAGCACCCCGGCGTTCACGCTGATGGGCGGAGACCTCTGCCAGGGGCTGGACCCGGAAACCTTTGACGCCGCCATCGTGGGCAAAGTGCGTCCTGCGGGGCTTCCCGCGGTTCTCAAAGCGCTCGAGGCGGCCGGCAAGCCCGTCTTGCTGGTATGCGAGGAGAACCTCAGCCGAGAGATGCGTGAAAGCCAACCGCGCCCCATGATCCTCCGCCAGCACGAAGGGTGGCTGGACGCGGCAGTGCTGGTGATGTCGGAAGTATTGCGCCGATGCGAGGCCGTGAACCGGCTCCGCATCGCGGAATCCGCGAGCGCCGGATTGCAGCGCCAGGCCCTTCTGGGTGACTACATGCTGGAGATGCGTCACACGCTGAATAACGCGCTCACTTCCGTACTCGGTAATTCGGAGTTGCTCTTACTGGAGCCGGGTGCGCTCTCCGCCACCATGCGCTCGCAGATCGAAACCATCCGCAACATGTCCCTGCGAATGCACGAGGTTCTGCAAAGGTTCTCTTCGTTGGAGAAAGAGCTTAGCGTGGTGGAAAGACAAGCTGAAAAAGAAAGCAAGAGTCCGGGAAAGACGAGATCTGCTACGCGGGGAATGTGAGGCTTTTTCATCGTCTCTGGAACAAACCCAAAGCCTTTCGGAAACCCGAGTCCAAGATCTGCGCGTCGAGTTTAGAAGAATCTAACTCCGGGCTTTCAGACTGCCGAGGCAATCCGCCCAAGCATAAAGTATTGTCTTTTCTTCCCGATATCTGAGATGAGCGCGTTTTATTGGGGCGCGCCGGCCTGTCCAAAGCGGACGACCAGGTCTCAGGATGAACCTCGCCCAGAAAACGCTGGCGATCGTGTTCCTCACGGTAGTGGGACTGATGACCGTGTTGTATACGACCACTCGCATTCTGATGCTACGAAGCTTCCTGAGCGTCGAAGCGGACGACACGCGGGCTGCCGTCGAGCGTGCAAGCAACGCCCTGCAAGACGATATTTCCAACCTGGCAAGTACAACCAACGACTACGCCGCATGGGATCGCACCTACACGTTCATGCGGGAGCGCTCATCGGACTACGTAGAAAAGGAATTTCAAGATGACACGCTGCAAGGACTAAGCATCAACTCAGTGATGTTGGTAGACGGTTCCGGGCGGATCGTATATTTCAAGAATTACGACTGGCTTCGGAAACAGGAGGCAGCGCTTCCAATCGCCGAGCAGGTCGCTTTTGCCTCCGATTCCTGGGTGCGAAAAGCGGGAAGATCGCTCACTCCCGAGTCTGGAATTCTCGTCCTTCCCCAAGGCCCGATCCTCATCTCCGCTTGTCCGATCCTGACCAGCCGCCGGCAAGGACCCGCGCGCGGTGTGCTGGTGATGACGCGCAACCTGAACCAGGCGCGCATCGAGCGGCTGATGGCGATTACCCGTTCGTCCATTACGATTAGTCATTATTCGCCCGGTTTACCGGCGGATCAACTGCCTCGCGAACTCGAATTGAATCACAAAATTATCGTGGTTCAGCCGATCAGCAAGGAGATTGTCGACGGTTACGCGCTACTCGAGGACGTCCATGGCCAACCCGCCCTACTCCTAAGGTTGGACGCCCGCAGGACCGTCTTTCAGCATGGAATGGCCAGTCTGAATTACTTCCTCGCCGCTTTCGGTCTTGTCAGCGTAGTGTTTGGCCTGATGACGCTGTTGCTATTGCGGCATGCGGTCCTAAACCGGTTGGCTCGGCTCATCGCCGAAGTCAGCAGTATTGCCGAGTGCCAGGATCTGGGGGAGAGGGTGGCGGTCGCCGGGAATGATGAATTGACCAATCTTGGCGCTGCGATTAACAGCATGCTGGAAGCGCTCCAGAAAAGCGACGCGCAGTTCCGCCACGTTGCCGAAAACATCCACGAGGTCTTCTGGATCAGGGACGCGGTCACGGACCAGATCGTCTTTGTCGGTTATGCCTATGAGAACGTTTGGGGGCGGACACGGGAAAGCATTCACACCATCCCCAAATCCTGGCTGGAAGGCATCCACCCCGACGATCGCGGCATAGTCACGGAAATGCTCTCCCAACAAAGCCGGGGAAAGATGGGATCAGCCGAATATCGCGTCGTCCGACCAGACGGCAGCATTCGCTGGGTTTGTGACCGCTACTTTCCCGTATCGAGTCAGGAAGGGAAACTCATACAGATTGCCGGCCTTGCCGAGGACATCACGGAATTCAAGAAGGCGGAGGCAGTCCTGCTCCGTTCGCAGGAAGAACTGGAAAACCTGGTGCGGCAACGTACCGCCGAACTAGCCGCTGCCAACAACGCGCTGCGCGAGGAAGTAAGCGAACGCAGGCAAGCCCAGTTGGCTCTGCGTGCCAGCGAAGAGCACTTTCGCCAGCTCTTTACTACCATCCCGCTTCCCGTCTGGCTTTATGATGAGTCGGCGCTCAAGTTCCTGGAAGCGAACGATGCCGCCATCGAGCACTACGGATACAGCCTCGAGGAATTTCTAGGTCTGACCATGAAGGATATTGAGGCCGATGCCGAGGCTTCGAAAGTAGACAGCCAGCAACCGTCCGGCCGGGCTGTCTCTCCCCATCGAAAGCATCGTAAGAAAGATGGGTCAATCATCGACGTAGAGATCCATTTTCAACGCATCCATCTGAAGGACCGTGCTGCCATCCTGTTAGCTATCCAGGATGTCACCGAGCGCAACCGAATGGAGGTGGAGTTGCGTCACGGGCAGAAGATGCAGGCGGTGGGTGAATTGGCAGCGGGCATCGCACACGAAATCAATACTCCCATTCAGTTCGTGGGGGACAATGTGCGATTCCTGCACGATTCCTTCGCCGACCTTGTGGCTCTACTCGACAAACACCAGCAACTGACCGAGACGTTGGCGGCGCAAGGCGCAAACGAGCTGTTCGGAGAAGTAAAAGCCGCAGAGGAGAAGGCCGACGTTCACTTCCTGCGCCAAGAAATCCCGCTGGCGCTCGATCAAACTGTCGAAGGAATAGGCCGGGTGGCTAAGATCGTACAGGCCCTCAAGAAGTTTGCCCATCTGGATCAGAACCATGAAATGTCGCCTGCCGACTTGAATGAGGCGCTGGAAAGCACGCTGATCGTGGCGCAGAGCGAAATCAAATATGTGGCCGATGTGCAGACCAATTTCGGGAGCCTGCCCCTGGTAGCTTGCCATCTCGGCGACTTGAATCAGGTGTTCCTGAATCTGCTGGTAAACGCAGCTCACGCCATAGGCGATGTCGTAAAGCAAACGGGAAGGAAAGGGCGAATTCGAGTTGAAACGGGAATCGCTGGCGATTGCGTCCAGGTAGCGGTGGGCGACACCGGCAATGGGATCCCGCCCGAGATTCGAGGTCGTATCTTCGAGCCGTTTTTTACCACCAAGGGAGTGGGAAAAGGAACGGGCCAGGGATTGGCTCTTGCCCACGCCATCGTCGTGGAAAGACACGGAGGAACTGTAACCTTCGAGAGCGAAGTGGGGAAAGGAACAGTATTTTATGTCCGCATCCCGCTCAATCCAGTCTCGCCGCAGCCGGAAGTCGCCGAAATGCACAAGGGATAAACCAACGAACCATCCGCCTTCCTCTAGAATTTCAAGATCGAGCTTTCAGGGAATGTTTATACTGTCCCTCCCGGACTCTCTGGAAAGGTACATCATGCGCTGGGTCAGTTTGCTTTCTTTGTTCATCGCTGCTCTATTGGCGGCGTCACTCGCAGAATCGCAGGAGGCAGGAATGCAGAATTCTTCAACCGCGGTCGCAGGCCAAGCCTCCGTTGACCCGCTGATCCCGTGGATCAAAGATTCGGCAGCCAAAATGGAACGCGAACTGGCGGCCAAGTACGGAGAGCCGCAACGTACGCGTATCGAGCGAGGATTGCTCCAGGTCAGCGAATACTGGCGGCCGGAAGACGGAGCCGCAGCTGAGTTTGAAGATTTCGTCCGGGTTAACTTCGCCGGCGATCCGGCCACGCTCGATACCATGTTCAACCGCTATGAGCGGCTGCTGGAACAGCTCGACGGCCATATGCACGAGATCAACCGCGAATTCCGCCAGCAGTTGGACCTCGACCTCGGCCCAGTCTTGCCTTTCGACGAAGCCTTCGGCGGCTACGACCCTTCAGCCCATGTGCTCGACGATTTCTTCCAGAACAAACTGGCTTTCACGGTGCTGTTGAATTTTCCGCTGACCACGCTCGATGAGCGCTTGAAAGACGGTCCCCACTGGAGCCGCCGTCAGTGGGCAGAGGCACGCCTGGCGCAGCGTTTTTCTAAGCGCGTGCCGGCTGACGTCAGCTTGTCCATTGCCCAGGCCGAAGCGCAAGCCGGGCAATATATCTCGCAATACAACATCTGGATGTATCACTTGGTCGATGCTCAAGGGCAGCGGCTGTTTCCGCCCAAAATGCGCCTGCTAAGCCACTGGAATCTGCGCGACGAACTGAAAGCGGACTACGCCGACGCGAAAAATGGTCCTGCCAAACAGCGCATGATCCAGCAAGTGATGGAGCGCATCGTAACTCAGACCATCCCCGCGATTGTAGTGGACAACCCCACCGTGGATTGGAATCCCTACACCAACGAAGTGAAGCCCGCGGCAGAGAAGGATTCCGAGTCCGCTGTGGCCGCCGCCGGGAATGTCAGCGATGCCCGGGAGCCTGACACGCGCTACGCGATGCTGCTGAAAACCTTCACCGCCGCCAGCAAAGCCGATCCCTATTCCCCCACCGAGCCTACTCTCATCGCCCGGCGCTTCGATGAAGACCGCGAAATTCCCGAAGCGCGCGTCACTGCGATGCTCCAGCAAGTGCTGACTTCACCGCTAGTGGCTCAGACGGCCAAGCTGATTTCGTCGCGCCTGGGGCGCCCGCTTGAGCCCTTCGATATCTGGTACAACGGTTTCCGCCCGGGCAGCCAAGAGACCGAAGCGCAGCTCGACGCCATCGTGGCCAAGAGATATCCCACGGCTGAGGCGTATCAGAAAGACATTCCCAATCTGCTGATGAAACTCGGTTTCTCGCCGGAGCGCGCGCAGTATGTGGCGAACAACATCGTCGTTGACTCTGCCCGTGGCTCCGGACACGCGATGGGTGCGGAGATGCGCGCGGAGAAGGCTCACCTGCGCACGCGCGTCGAGAAGTCCGGAATGAATTACAAAGGCTTCAATATCGCTGTCCACGAAATGGGCCACAACGTGGAGCAAACATTTTCGCTGAATGAGGTGGATCACACTCTGCTGGAGGGCGTCCCCAACACGGCGTTCACCGAAGCGTTGGCTTTTGTCTTCCAGGGACATGACCTCGAACTGCTGGGGCTTCCCGCGCCGGACGCCAAGAGCCAGGCCGAAGGGACTCTGAACGACTTCTGGATGACTTATGAGATCGCCGGAGTCGCGCTGGTGGATATGGCAGTATGGCATTGGATGTACGACAACCCCAAGGCCACGCCGGAGCAGCTAAACAAGGCCACCATTCAGATCGCCAAAGATATCTGGAATCGTTACTACGCTCCGGTCTTTCACCAGAAGGATGTCGTGCTACTGGCGATTTACTCTCACATGATCGATGCTTTTCTGTACCTGCCGGACTATCCCATCGGCCACTTGATCGCGTTTCAGATCGAAGAACAAATGAAAAAAGCGGGCAGTATCGGCCCCGAATTTGAACGCATGGCGAAGGTGGGACGGATCACG
Source organism: uncultured Acidobacteriaceae bacterium (assembly GCA_963735545.1). GTDB lineage: Bacteria > Acidobacteriota > Terriglobia > Terriglobales > Acidobacteriaceae > PALSA-270. Next base: position 83,145 of record CAVTLU010000012.1, on the reverse strand, counting down.
CCTGATTTGTGGATGGAGAATGCGACCGGTCGCCCCGTGGGAGCGGAAGCTTTGCTGGAGGCTACCCAGAAGGCATTGGCCGCGGTGACGAAGGGGCAATGAATTCCGGCGGCTCTCGCAGCCGCTTGTCCCACCATCGCAATATCATATGAGTCGGCCAGTACACCGCCAGCGGCACGACAATGAGATACGCGGTCAGGTAGAGCCATCCCGGGACGGTGTGTTGCTGTCGCAAGATCCCGCGCGCCCAGTTGATATTGAATTGCGGCCGCCAGAAGAAATTAATCGGCACGACCAGGAACGTCATTCCGGTTTGCCACTTCCATCCTTGTCGGTCATAGCCTAGACGCCAAATCGCCCACAGCAACAGAGGCGGCGTCACCACGTGAAACAGACTCATCAGCCGGAGAAACAGCGGCACATTCGAATCGAACATGAACTCGGTGCCGCCGATGAGGTGGCGTCCGGAAAGCAAGGCTCCGGCGAGATCGACGGTGTACAGACACTGGAAAACCAATAGCCCGGTAGCTTGCCACGAGAATAGAAGCCGGCTCTCCAACCACAGCGCAGCCAGAATGAAAAAGTTCCCCAGATCGCAGAAATACAGGAAGTTCTGCAGCCCGTACTGCTTCCAGTAGAGCGGCGCCCACACCATGACCCACACAGTCCAGCCGATCTTTAGCCAAAGCGGCACACGCATGGACCTGCATTGTACGTCCGCGGCGTAGACGAGTTTCTACATCGAGCGCAAAGCCGCGACTGGGTCCGCGGAAGCGGCGCGGGTTGCGGGAATTGCCGATGCCAGAACCGCCATCAGCATCATGAGCAGGACACTCGCCAGGTAAATGAGTGGGTCGGTCGCGCTCACGTCGAAAAGAAACGAGCTGACCAGGCGTGAGACGGCTAGCGAAGCAAGCACACCGAGGCCGCATCCGAGAAGCGCCATTTTCATAGCCGAAATGAGGACGAGTCCTGCAATGCCGGTGCGCTTGGAGCCGAGCACCATGCGAACGGCAATTTCCTGGCTCCGCAATGAAACAGAGAAGGCGACCACGGCATAAATCCCAGTAATGGCAAGCACCAGAGCGCCCAAGGCAAAAGCAATAATCAGGTCGGTGTTGAAGCGGCGCGGCGCTTCCACGTTCGAAATCGCGTCACTCATGGGCTGCACTTGCTGCAACGCCAGCAGCGGATCGATCTCAGCGACAGTCGCGCGCAGAGTTTGCGTCATCTGTTCTGGGGGAAGGGCGGAGCGGAGAGTGATGTAGCCCCCGGCCTGGCCGGTGAGCTTTCCCGTGTAATCGGAGCCGTAAAGAATGGCGGGCTGCTGCGCCGGACTATACCACTGGTCGTCGCTGGGCTCATCGCGAGAACCCACCTTGGTGTCAGCCACGACGCCCACCACCGTTGCCCAGGGCAGGCCCTTATGCGGGTTGCCGACATGCATACGCTTGCCCAGGGCACTCTGACCCGGCCAGCAATGTCTGGCCATGGACTGGTTGACGATCACCACCAGGAGTGAGTCGGAACGGTCCTCCATGGTGAAGGTTCGGCCATCCAACAGCGGAATGTCCATAGCGCGGAAGTAGTCGCCATAGGTCATCGCGAACATGGAGAATTTCAGCTTCCAACTTTCGGCAGGCTCTCCGTCGATGGTGTATGCGGCTCGGGCTGGAAGGCGGCCGGATGCGGGAAGCACGTTGGTGATGCCGACGGCGACGATTCCAGGCTGGCTCGAAAGCCGGTTAACCACGGCATGATTGAAGGAGTCGGCGGAAACTTCCGTGGAGTATTGGTTGAGTGGCAGTTGATAGGCGGCGATGAGGACCTGTTCGGGACGGAAGCCGGGATCGACGGCACGCATCTTTTGAAAGCTGCGCAGGAAAGCGCCGGAAATCGTGATTAGCACCAGAGCGATCGCGATCTCGGAGATGACCAGGGCGGAACGCAACCAGGCATGGCTTGAAGAACCCGTGCCGCGGGCACCCTCTTTGAGGCTTTCTGTCAGGCTGGTCCGCAAGGCCGCGAAGGCCGGCGCCAGGCTGCAAAGTACGCCGGTTGCCAGGGCGAGAAGGAGTGCGAAGGCGGCGACGGTTGCGTCCATGGAGATGGAATCGACGCGCGGCATGGACTCGGGCAGCAGATGCAAGGCGGTGCGGATGGCGGCAGCGGCAAATGCCAGGCCCAGCAAGCCGCCAGCCGCGCTGAGCAGCATGCCTTCGCACACCGATTCGAGGATGATGGCGCTGGAACGCGCGCCCAAAGCCAGTCGCACGGCGTATTCGCGGCGCCGCCGGATCGCCTCGACCAATAGCAGACCGGCGACATTGACGCAAGCAATCAGCAGGACGATGGAAACGGCTAAGAACAAAGTGCGAAGCAGCGGCCCGACATCTCCGACGGCATACTCACTCAACAGCGTTACATCGCCCCGAATACGGATCGCAGACATGCTGGCGGGAAAACCGCGCATGATCTGCTTGGCGACGCGGTCGGCATCCTGTGCTGCCTGTGTGAGGGCAACGCCATCCTTGAGGCGGGCGACCATTTGGTATCCCCAAAAGCCGGCGTGCTGCTCGGAGAATTCGTCAGGAGTCAGACTCAGCGGTACCCAGAGCTGCGCCTGGTCAAGGTGCCCGGTCTGCAGCGGAAACTGAAAACTGCGCGGCATTACGCCGATGATCGTGTATGGCTTGCGGCCAAGAACGATGGAGCTGCCGAGGATGCGAGGATCGCGTTGGTAGCGATTCAGCCACAGGGCGTAACTGAGGACGGCGAGCGGTTGATGAGCGTCCTCCTCTTGCTGCGTAAAGACGCGACCCAGGATCGGACGTACACCGAGGGTAGGGAAAACGCCCGCGCTGAAACGGGCGGCGTCGACTTCCTCCGGAGTTGCACCGCCGGAAAGCTCATAGGTGGTGCCGATGTATCCGCCAACAGAAGAAAATGCGGTGGTCGCGTTCGCGTATGTACCGATCTCGCGGGCCGTCACGGGAGTATTCGGACCGCCTCCCAGGTGATCTCCCAGCAGAACGAGGCGGTCTGGATCGCTGAACGGGAACGGTCGCAAGAGGATGCCTTCGACGAGTGAGAATATGGCGGTGGTCGCGCCAATGCCGAGGGCCAGGGTGAGCACGACGGTTAAGCTGAGGCCATGTGCTTTTCGCAGTTGGCGAAATGCGAAGCGGCAATCCCGCGCGAGTGCATACATTGCGTCCTCCCTAACTCTTGAGGTCTGCGCGCAAGTGCGTCGCTAGATTAGAGCAATGTTATGAGCTGCTTGCAATCACAAATCTTCTTTATCGCGCCGTCAAAGGCTCATTGCGACGTTCCAACCCAAGTCAACCCTCGCAATGTCGAGCCGTATTGCCTTACCCAAACCATTGCGCTACCCGTGGGCACGGTCCCACCCGCTAGTACCTCGGTAACTTGCTGGCAATTATGGAGTTACCTAGGATAACCAATTATGGGTTACCAAGCGCTGTTGTTCTGCGCCGACGAGAAGACCGTTCGTGCGGTTACGCAAGTTCTAAGCGAACTGGACTTTACCGTCGAGTGCTCCACCGAGCCGTTTGCTGCGGTCAAGCAACTTACCGCGGAGCACTTCGATGCCGTCGTGGTTGACTGCGTTAATGAGCAGAATGCCAGCCTTCTGTTCAAGACTGCCCGCAACTCCGCGTCCAATAGCAGTTCGCTAGCTGTCGCGGTGGTCGAAGGCCAGGCTGGTATCGCCAAGGCGTTCCGTATTGGAGCGAACCTGGTTCTGACCAAGCCGATCAATTTGGAACAGTCGAAGGGAACACTGCGTGTGGCGCGCAGTTTATTGCGTAAGGCCGAAGCGGCCAAACCGGCAGCGCCCGCCTCTCAGCCAGAAGTATCAGTCGCGCCTAGTATCGCCGCCAAGTCGGGTCCGCTGGGCCTGGACGCTCCGGAGTTGGCGCAGCCAGCTTTCACTCCAGCGCCGCCGAGAATAGCTCCGCCCATGACTCCAGTTGCCGGCGCGGCCCTGGAGGTCGAGGAAGAACCGGCTATAGCGTTGGAACCAGCCGAAGCGGCGCTGCTCGAATCCATGCCCTCTCTGACTCCCTCGAGTGAGGCGCATCCGATGGCAAGCGTGACATCCAAGGTATCGTTGTCGCAGCCCCTTGCAACACCACTATCGGAGCCGTTGACGCCTGCCTCTGCTCCAAAGAACCCTGGATTTCAAAACAACATTGAGAGGCCAGTAGCGCAGGCGAGTCTCGGAGCTGATATGAATCATTCGCCGTCAGGCGGCTCCGCGGCGACCGCAGCCACGCGTGCCCGGGAGATACCGCCTGCGGTCATGAAAATGTACGAGCCCCCGCCGGCGGCAGCGCCTCCATTGGCGAAAGCAACTTTAGCCGTGGCCGGAGCAAAGGAACAACCGGCGAGCAAAAAGCCTGCGGCCAAACCGTCCGCTCTGAGCCTGAATGAAGAAGCCAGCTTTTCCTGGGCCGAGGCGGCCCGCAGTCAGGAAACATCCGATGACGTACATAGCCGGAAGAATTTTCTGATCGCAGCAGTCCTGGTGTTAGGCCTGGCTGCAGCGGCGTATTTCAGCTGGCCGCGGCTCCAACCCAGAGTGATGAGTTTGCCATTGGTAAAGAAATACCTGGTGCCGACGCAAGCGCCCGCTACGCCGCCTCCCGCTCCGGTTGCTGCTCCAGCTCCCGAGCCGGCAAGCGTGCCTGCCACGGCGCCTGCAGCCGCCGGCCTTGAAGCTACGTCTGAATCCACCGGACAAGCGGCCGCCCCATCTGCGGCCGACGGCTCGTCGCCAGCCGCGCCCACGGTGGACCAGAGCCCCATTCCCGAGCCCCAGTCGACTGCTGTTTCTAATACGCCTCCGGCTTCGTCCGCTCCCGCGCCCTCAATTAGACCGATTGCGGCTGCGCCTACGTCGGTCGCGAAGGCTCAGAAGCCCACCGCTTACGCGCTGTCTGCACCCAAAGTCAGCCCGCCGTCCGCTGTTAAGAACGATGCAAAAGGCCCAACAAAGACTCCGGCTTCGCCACCTGAACCGGCGCCGTCCCCGGCAGCCGCTACGAACTCCACTAACGGAATAATTGCCAAAACTGTCGGCGCTCCTACGGTCGATCTGCCCAAACCGGTGGCTCCACCTGTCCATGTGTCTCAGGTAATTTCAGCGGGTCTATTGCTGAAGCGCGTCCCGCCGGTCTATCCGCCGTTGGCGAAACAGTTGAAGGTGGAAGGGCCCGTACAACTGCAGGCAAGCATCGGCAAGGATGGCAGCGTAACCAGCCTCAAGCTGCTCAGTGGTGACGCCATGCTCACGCGCTCCGCCATGGAGGCGGTCCGGCAGTGGAAGTACAAACCGTACTCTGTGAACGGCGAGCCGGTGGAAATGCAGACTCAGGTCACGGTGAACTTCAGGCTTCCTTAGAATCCTTGTTTGGTGTGCTTCCGACTATCAAGGATGGCCTATCGCGCCGTCCTTTTCTTGGTGGCCCTGCGGCATCTCGTAGCGTGGTCTTTCTGCCTTTCTCGGCGTCCTCTGCGGCTTTTCTCTGCGACCTTTGCGATTTAAAATGTTGATTCGAGAAAACCAAACCTTAGACCGTTGACGACGCTGAGTAATTCCGCCGCCTGGCGCTGAGAAAGTCGAAATAAATCGACAGGCGTGCCTGTTGAACCTGGCACTCGCCACTTACTGGCGAGAAATCCACCACCCATGAGCGTTATATAATCAAGAGATGCCCACTCGCTGAAATTCGTGTCTGTGTCGCATCGCACAAGCGCGATGGCGGTTCTGCAACAAGTGACGGGTTCTTATGGATTTCAAATTAGTCAGCGAATACAAACCTCAGGGTGATCAGGCCACTGCAATCCAATCCCTGCTCAAGGGCTTGTCTGACCGTGAACCGCATCAGGTACTGCTAGGCGTCACCGGCTCGGGCAAGACCTACACCATGGCCAAGGTGATCGAACGCGTCAACCGGCCGGCCCTGGTGATGGCCCACAACAAGACTCTGGCGGCCCAGCTTTATCATGAATTCAAGAATTTCTTCCCGCACAATGCGGTGGAATATTTCGTTTCCTACTACGACTACTATCAGCCGGAGGCCTACGTCCCCGCCGCCGATCTTTACATCGAAAAAGAATCCACCATCAACGATGAACTCGACAAGCTGCGCCTTTCGGCCACCCGGTCGCTGTTCGAGCGGCGCGATTGCCTGATCGTTTCGTCGGTGAGCTGCATCTACGGCCTGGGCTCGCCCGAGGCCTACTACGGCATGCTGCTCTTTGTGGAGAAGGGCCAGAAGATCAAGCGCGAGGACATCACGCGCAAGCTGGTGGAGATTCTCTACGAGCGCACCGACGGCGACTTTCGCCGCGGAACTTTTCGCGTGCGCGGCGACGTAATCGAAATCTATCCCACCTACGACGACATGGCGTATCGCATTGAACTGTGGGGCGACGAAGTAGAATCGCTGGCGCAGATCGATCCGCTGTTCGGCACGGTCAAGCAGAAGTACGTTCGCCTGCCAATCTATCCCAAGACACACTACGTGATGAAGGAAGAAACGCGGACCAATGCGGTGCGCACCATCAAGGAAGAACTGGCCTGGTGGGAAGCGGAATTGGAGAAGCAGGGACGGCTGGTGGAATCGCAGCGCGTGCATCAGCGTACGATGTTCGATCTGGAGATGATTAAGTCCATGGGCTTCTGCCATGGCATCGAGAACTACTCGCGCCACTTCACCGGCCGCCTGCCCGGGGAACCGCCGCCGACGCTGCTCGACTACTTTCCGCGCGACTACCTGATGTTCATCGACGAGTCGCATCAGACGGTGCCGCAGCTGCACGGCATGTATCACGGCGACCGCTCGCGCAAGGAGACGCTGGTCGAGTACGGCTTCCGCCTGCCCTCGGCGCTGGACAATCGTCCGCTAACGTTTGAGGAATTCGAGCACCGCATGAATCAGATCGTCTACGTCTCGGCTACGCCGGGGCCGTACGAGCTGACGAAATCCGGTGGCGTGGTGGTCGAGCAGATCATTCGCCCGACGGGACTAGTCGATCCGCCGGTCGAGGTACGTCCGGTGAAAGGTCAGATCGACGACCTGCTGCACGAAATTCGCGAACGCGTGGCACGCGGCGAAAGAGTACTGGTGACCACGCTCACCAAGCGCATGGCCGAAGACCTGGCCGAGTACTACAGCGAAGTGGGCGTGAAGTGCCGTTACATGCACTCCGAGATCGAAACTCTGGAGCGGGTGAAAATCCTGCGCGATCTGCGCAAGGGCGAATTCGATGTGCTGATCGGAATCAATCTGCTGCGCGAAGGCCTCGATCTGCCCGAGGTTTCCCTGGTCGCGATTCTCGACGCCGACAAAGAAGGTTTCCTGCGCTCCAGCGGTTCGCTGATCCAGACCATCGGGCGCTGCGCCCGCAATCTGAACGGCCGCGCGATCCTGTACGCCGACCGCCGTACCGACTCCATGAAAAAAGCGCTCGACGAAACCGACCGCCGGCGCGCCATTCAGCAGGCCTACAACGAGGCCAACGGGATCACGCCGGAGTCGATCGTGCGCCCGCTGGAGATGTCGCTGGCCGGCAGTCATCGACGCCGATTACACCGATCTGACGACCGACGTCGATGGCATTCCCGAGTTCAAGTCGCAAGAAGAGCTGGACGCCTACATTGTCAAACTTGAAAGCGACATGCGCGAAGCCGCCAAGCGGTTTGAGTTCGAGAAGGCGGCGAAGCTGCGGGATACGATTAAGGAGTTGCGGACGAAGGAGTTTTTGTTCGCGTAGAGTATGATTTTTCGCACAGTTACGTACTCTCGGCCCCATGTCATGCTGAGCAGCATGACAAGGGATGCCTCGGGGAAATAATTGACAACGCTGCATCATGAATTTCGTGTAACACGTAATTCGTGCTACACTAATTCAGTGTCATCCTCGAATCGCCTACGCAACGTGACCGTCACCCTCGAAGAAAACGTCGCCCAATGGGCGCGGATCGAGGCCGCGCGCCGAGACACCAGCGTCTCGCGTCTACTAGGGGCTCTGCTGAAAGAGCGAATGTCGTCCGAAGTGCAGTCAGCGGGTCGTGCTGTAGGCGAGGCCGCCGATCGCCTGGCGAGTTTCGGCACGCGCCACAAGCTTTCCCTGCATGGGCTCAAAGTCAAAGACCTGATCAGTGAAGGCCGCCGGTGAGCCGGTTCGTTCTGGATGCTTCGATGGTTTTGAGCTGGTGTTTCCCGGATGAGCATCCGGACCTCGCCCGCCAATTCGCCGATCTCTTTAAGCAGGGCCACACCGCGATAGCTCCAGCCTTCTGGCCACACGAGGTATTGAACGCGCTGCTTGCCGGAGAAAGACGCAAGTGCATATCGACCGCGCAGACACGAAGCTTCCTCAAAGATCTGGCGCTGTTGCCTATCGAACTGGAACAGTTCCCGCCGGCGACGGTCTTCACCAGAATTCAGTCGTTGAGTCGCGAACACGGCTTGACAGCTTATGACGCAGCCTACCTGGACTTAGCTCTGGCCGTCGGATTGCCGCTTGCCACTCTCGATGCGGACTTGACGCGTGCCTGCCAGAAAGCGGGCGGAGTGCTGTTGCCGGTATGAGCCGGAGAAGCTGCGACTAATCGCGCTTGGGCCGATACACATGCGTGCTGGTCCCGAAGAAAACTTCCGCCGATTCCATCACGGTCTCGGAAAGCGTCGGGTGCGGATGGATGGTCAGCGCGACGTCTTTCGCGAGTGCTCCCATTTCGATGGCGAGGACGCCCTCGGCAATCAGTTCTCCCGCGCCGGCGCCGACGATTCCCACGCCCAGCACGCGCTCGCTCTCGGGATCGATGATCAGCTTGGTAATGCCTTCGGGGCGGTCGAGAGTGATCGCGCGTCCGGAGGCGCCCCAGGGAAACTTGGCAACTTTGACGGTGCGGTTTTCTTTTTGCGCCTGCGTGTCGGTGAGGCCGCACCAGGCGATTTCCGGATCTGTAAAAACTACGGCGGGAATGGCATTCGGCTCGAACGCCACTTTGTGGCCGGCGATGGCTTCGACCGCAGTACGGCCTTCGTGCGAAGCCTTGTGCGCAAGCATGGGCTCGCCGACCACGTCGCCAATCGCATAAATCACAGGATCGTCGGTCTGCAATTGCTTGTTGACTTGGATGAAGCCGCGCGGGCCGACTTTGACTCTCGTTTTATCGAGTCCAGGAATTTCGGAATTCGGCTTGCGCCCCACCGAAACCAGAACCTTATCGAAGACTTGCTCGGTTGGTGTTGCCGGCGCGGGCTGAGACGCAGCTGGCGTCGTCTCTACAGGCTTGAAGGTCACGCGGATACCATCCGCCTCCTCTTTCACGGCGGAGACAGTGGTATTGAGCAGGATGGCGGCGAAGATTTTCTCCATCCGCTTGTGCAGGGGAAGCACCAGATCGCGGTCCGCTCCGGGCAATAGGCCTGGCAGCATTTCGACTACTGAGACCTTAGAGCCGAGTGCCGCATAAACCGTGCCCAACTCCAGGCCGATGTAGCCTCCGCCGACCACGAGCAGAGTCTTCGGCACATCACTCAGCTCCAGCGCGGACGAGGAGTCCATCATGCGCGGAGTGTCGAGCTTAAGACTGGGGATGACCGCGGGCCGCGAGCCGGTGGCGAGGATGATGCGATCGAAGAAAAGCTTTTCCTCGCCTCCGCTCGCCTTCATAACTCGCAACGTTCCCGAACTCTCGAAGGCCGCGCGCCCCTGGATGTATTCAACCTTCCGCTGTTTGGAGAGCATCCCGACGCCGCCAGTAAGCTTGTTGACGACGCCCTCTTTGAAAGACCGCAGCCGAGCCAGATCTAGCTTCGGTTCGCCAAATTCGACTCCCCAATTCTTGGCGTGGCGCGACTCATCGATCAGCTTGGCGACGTGCAGCAGCGCCTTGGAAGGAATGCAGCCGCGGTAGAGGCAGACGCCGCCAGGATTGGCCTCGGGATCGATGAGCGTAACTTTCAGGCCGAGATCGGCGGCGAGAAATGCAGCGGCGTAACCACCAGGGCCGGCGCCTACGACTGCGATGCGTAAATTTGAAGTTTCAGGCATTTGGATTTCTTGTATTGCCGGCGTCTCGCTGGCCTGGCCGCTGGGACGGCGGCGCTACGCTCGATCATCCTTGCACCGACAGCAGGAACGGCTGCTCGAATGCCTCCGCGATCCAGCGCAAAAACCGCGCAGCGTCGGAGCCGTCAATCAAGCGGTGATCGTAGGAAAGTGAAATCGGCAGCACCAGCCGCGGCTCGAACTTGCCCTCGATCCACACCGGCTCCATGCTGGAGCGTGACAAGCCCAGAATTGCCACCTCAGGATGGTTCACAATCGGCGAAAAGCCGGTGCCGCCGATGCCACCGAGGTTGGTAATGGTGAAAGTCCCGCCTTCCATCTCCGCCGGCGTAAGCTTCTTATCGCGGGCCTTCTTCGAAATTTGAGTAAGCTCGGCCGCGAGTTCGACAATATTCTTCTTATCCACATCGCGAATCACCGGCACCAGCAGCCCGCGGTCGGTATCCACCGCCACACCGATGTTGACGAATTGCTTGTAGATGACCTCTTCCTTCGCCATGTCGATGCTGGCGTTGAACTGGGGAAAGATCTTCAACGCCGAAGCGCAGACCTTCAGCGCAATGGCGGTTACCGTCATCTTGCCGCCGGCTTCAATGGCCTTGGGAGCAAAACGCGCCCGCAACTGCTCGAGTTCGGTGATGTCGGCTTTGTCCTGCTGGGTGACATGAGGAATCGTGTTCCAGGCCTGCCACAAGTGCTCCGCGGTTTTGCGCCGCACACCGCGGATGGACACGCGCTCGACCTTGCCCCACTTGGAGAAATCGGGCAGTTCAGGCGCTACGAAATGCCCGGCGCGTGGCGCCTGTCCGCTGGCAGTCGCCGCACCAACCAATGCCTTAGCGTGCGCCTTCACATCATCTTTACTGATGCGCCTACCAGGGCCACTGCCCTTGACGTTGTGGATGTCCACACCCAGTTCCCGCGCCAGACGGCGGACATGGGGAGCGGCCGGGACCGGCTCGCGTTGCTCTGTGCCGGCCACCTTGCCCAGTTGCTCAGGCATAGTGAAAGCTTGCGGAACGGTAAGAGGTAGATCCGGGGGAAGCGCCTCCTCTTCCGTCTTGCCTTCGGCGCGCATTGCAGCCTGGAATGCCAGACGGGCGGCCTGTTGCCCGGAAACGATCTCCACGGGAGCGTGTTTCGCCGGCTCCGGCGGTGTGGACGAATCGCCTTCCAGAGTGAAGATCACCTGCCCGACTTTGACTTTCTCGCCTTCTTTAACGCGAACGTCTTTTACTACGCCGCTGACAGAGGAAGGAACCTCGACTACCGCCTTGTCGGTTTCCAGCTCCATCACCGATTGGCCTTCGGACACTTTTGCTCCCGGGGAAATCATCAGGCGGACGAGGTCGCCCTGGTCGATGTTCTCTCCGAGTTCCGGCAGTTTGAATTCGTTTGTGGCTCCAGCCGATGAAGCCTTGGTTGCCTGTGCAGGCCGGGGTGCGGGAGCAGTTTGAGCTTCAGCTTTGGGAGGATCCCTGCGTATCGCCGGCGGCACAGCCGGCTTGGTCGCCGCTACTTTAGTTTCAGCAGCCTTAGCCCCAGCGCCGTTTTCTAAAGTGAAGATGACCTGGCCGACTTTGATCTTCTCGCCTTCTTTGACGCGGATGTCCTTCACCGTGCCGCTCACCGAAGACGGAACTTCGACGACGGCTTTGTCGGTCTCCAGCTCCATGACCGCCTGGCCTTCGGTGACGCTGGAGCCGGGCGAAATCATCAGCCGGACCAGGTCTCCCTGCTCGATATTCTCGCCCAGTTCCGGCAATTTGAATTCGATCACTTCGCGGATTCTCCCTTAACAGTTAACGCGGGGACAGCTGCCTTCGGCTGTCCGCGGAGCGAAGCATCGCTCACATTTAGTTTGTCATTTCTAGCGGAGCGAGAAATCCGCTTTCTGCCGGGTATCGGCTGACCGCAGATTCTTCGTCGCCGCTCCTCAGAACGACAAATATAGGACAGAGCGAAGCTCCTAGCTAATTGCCGGATTCGGCTTCTCCGGATCGATGCCCAAGTCCTTAACGGCCTTCTGCACGGTCTTTACTGGCACCTGCTTGTCCCGCGCCAACGCAGTCAATGTGGCCAACACGATATGCTTCGCATCTACCTCGAAGAAATCCCGAAGTGATTCGCGATTCTCACTGCGCCCGAACCCATCTGTTCCGAGAGAAACCAGCGGGCGCGGAACCCATTGCGCAATCGACTCCGGCAAGACCTTCATGTAATCCGATGCTGCAACAAACACTCCGGGCGCATCCTTCAGGCACTTGGTCACAAAGGGTACATGGGCCGTTTCGCCGGGGTGCAGCATGTTCCAGCGCTCGCAGTCGTTACCATCGCGATAGAGCTGCTTGTAGCTGGTCACGCTCCACACGTCCGCCGCCACGCCGTATTTCTCTTCCAGAATCTGCTGCGCCTTGAGCACTTCGTACATGATGGTCCCGCTGCCGAAGAGTTGGGCGCGCAACTTGGCGTCCTTCTTCTTCGAGGTGTTGAAGCGGTACAGGCCCTTGAGAATGCCCTCGCGCACGTCCTTGCCGGCCGGCATTTCCGGCATGGGCAAAGGCTCGTTGGTGACGGTCAGATAGTAGAAGATCGATTCCTGATCCACATACATTCGCTTGATGCCGTCCTGGATGATGACGCCGATCTCATAAGCGAACGCCGGATCGTAAGCAAGGAGATTCGGAACCGATAGCGCCAGCACGTGACTGTGTCCGTCCTGATGCTGCAAGCCTTCGCCCGCAAGCGTGGTGCGGCCCGCGGTTCCGCCGATCAGGAAACCGCGAGTCCGCTGGTCGGCTGCCGCCCAGATCAAGTCGCCGATGCGCTGGAACCCGAACATGGAGTAGTAAATGAAAAACGGGATCGTATTGATCCCGTGATTCGAATACGCCGTTCCTGCGGCGATGAAGGAGCACATCGACCCGGCTTCGGTAATGCCCTCTTCCAGAATCTGGCCATCCTTGGCTTCCTTGTAATAAAGCAAGGTCGCCATATCCACCGGCTCGTAGAGTTGGCCCACGCTGGAATAGATGCCCACCTGCCGGAACAGCGCCTCCATACCGAAGGTGCGCGCCTCGTCCGGAATAATGGGGACGATCAGCTTGCCGATCTCGGGATCGCGCAACAGCTTCGACAGCAGGCGCACGAAAACCATCGTGGTCGAGACTTCGCGTCCGTCCGTGCCTTTGTAGAACTCCTCGAAGTGCGCCTCCGCCACCGGCGCGATCGGCTTGGCGCGAAGCTTGCGCTCCGGCATGTAGCCGCCCAGTTGCTTGCGCCGCTCCTGCAAATACTTGATCTCAGGACTGTCGTCCGGTGGCCGGTAGAACGGTGCGTCGTGCAATTCTTCATCCGGAATGGGAATCCCGAAGCGCGAGCGGAACACACGCAGTTCTTCGTCGTTCAACTTTTTCTGCTGGTGGGTGATGTTCTTGCCTTCACCGGCCTCGCCCAGGCCGTAGCCTTTGATGGTCTTGGCGAGAATCACGGTCGGGGAGCCCTCGTGCTCGACTGCCGCCTTGTAGGCAGCGTGCACTTTGAGCGGATCGTGACCGCCCAGCCGTATGCGCGACAATTGCTCGTCGGAAAAGTGATCGACCATCTTCAGCAGCCGCGGATCGGTGCCAAAGAAGTTTTGCCGGAAATACTCTCCACTTTCGACAAAGTATTTCTGGAATTGCCCGTCGGGGATCTCGCCCAGCCGTTTGACTAGCAACCCATCGCGATCCTCTTCGATCACGTTGTCCCAATCGCTGCCCCATAGGACCTTGATCACGTTCCAACCCGACCCGCGGAAGATGGCTTCCAGTTCCTGAATGATCTTGCCGTTGCCACGCACCGGCCCATCGAGCCGCTGCAAGTTGCAGTTCACCACGAAAATCAGGTTGTCGAGTTTCTCGCGCGACGCCAGCGTAATCGAGCCCAGCGACTCGGGCTCATCCATTTCGCCGTCGCCCATGAAGGCCCAAACTTTGCCGGTGTTGGATTTCTTCAGGCCGCGATTCTCCAGATAACGCATGAACCGGGCCTGGTATATGGCCTGAATCGGCCCCAGTCCCATTGAGACAGTGGGGAATTCCCAAAAATCGGGCATCAGCCAGGGATGGGGATAGGAAGTCAGCCCGCCGCCCGGCTTCATCTCCCGGCGAAAGTTCTCCAGCTTTTCTTTGGGGATACGACCTTCCAGATAGGCTCGGGCGTACATGCCCGGCGCTGCGTGGCCCTGGAAATAAACTACGTCGCGGTCGCCATCTTCAGTCCGGGCATGCAGAAAGTGATTGAAAGCTACTTCATACAGGGTTGCGGCGGAGGCGAAGGTCGAAATATGTCCGCCAATGCCTTCCTGGACTTTGTTGGCACGCACCACCATGGCCAGCGCATTCCAGCGCACCAGGCTCTTGATGCGGCGCTCCATCGCCTGGCTGCCGGGGAAAGGCGGCTGCTGCCGTGGCGAAATGGTGTTGATGTAAGGCGTAGTGGCGGTGAACGGGAGGTCAACTCCGCCCGCGCGGTTGGCGTGCAGGGAGAGTTGCTGGAGCAACCGCCCGGCTCGCTCCGGGCCGCCCTGGGACAAGACATAGTCAAGGGAGTCCAGCCACTCTCTGGTTTCGAGCACTTCCGACCCATTGGAGTGGGTCTCGGGCATGCGAGTTTCAGCGGTCGAAGTCTCTGCCACGTCTGATCTCTCCGGTCTTATCGATACAGTCATTTAATAATAGTCAATAATTGAGAATTTTGCTGGAGGATCGTCCCTTGGTGCGGTTCCAGCGGTGTAAGGCGGATACTCCGGTCTGCCGATTTTGATGTGGATCTTCGAACGCATGAAGCGAAAATGTCCGATCACAATCGGCGCGATTGCGCATCTACTGACAGGTAACAGCTCGTTTTTCCAGGGCCTCCCTTGCAGCCGCCAATCGCGCCATTTCGTCACTCAGTCGGCGTGCATGTAGTTCGCATGACAAAAGAACATCAGCTGAATTCGAAAAGGAGAAACTCCCAATGCCAAAGAAAACGTTGTCCACGAATCACGGCCTCAGCGCTCAACCTCGTTTTCATCAAAGCGCCAGGGTGGTGCAAGAGTACGGCACAGTGACCCACGCGCTCCCCTTGGAACTGGAAGAGCCGGTGCGCCTGGAAATGACCGAGCAATTAAACCAACTCCTCGCCGATACCATGACCCTGCGCGACCTTTATAAGAAATCGCACTGGCAGGTAGCCGGGCCGACTTTCTATCAGCTTCATTTGCTTTTCGACAAGCACTACGGGGAGCAGAATGAAATTGTGGACACCATCGCCGAGCGGATTCAGACTCTCGGCGGTCTAAGCTTGGCAATGGCCCACGATGTCGCTGAAACGACACAAATCCAGCGTCCCCCGCGCGGACGGGAAGAAGTCCCGGTCCAGCTTTCCCGATTGCTAGACGCTCATCAGGTCGTCATTCGGCTTTGCCGCACGCTGGCACGCCGAGCTTCGCTGTTGGGAGATGACGGCACCAACGATGTTGTGGTGAGCGAGGTTCTCCGCACCAACGAATTGCAGGGGTGGTTCCTCAGCGAGCATCTAGTAGATTTGCCACTGGTCGAAGCGGACGTAGCTTAAGCATATTCAGACAGTTGGGTAGCGCCGGCGCCCCGCCCTCGTCGTCGGCGCTACAGGCTAACGCTCGCAGGTTAGGGAAATGTCCGTGTCTGAGAGGTTGTGAATGCGATGGACAGATGGGGCCCTTGCCCGTCAGACTAGGGACGTTCAAGGTTTCCGAATATCGTAAACTGTCTGGAATAAAGCAGGTAGATCGGATTCCACAGGCCGTGGAAAAGCTTGCGGGACGGCCTTCCCCGCGCCTGTGGGCATCTCGCCACCGCAGTTCTGGGCCAGGGCCGGACCGATGCCCCGCCGTGATTTGCTCTTGCGGAAATGCCGCCCTTCGCTTTACCATTCCACCAATTAGATCCTGGGTCTTTTCTAGTCTTGCTTCTCCAGATTGCTTGCTAGCCGTGGCACTTCTAAATGGGGGAAGCGCTTAAGAGAAAGTAGCGGAGTTGACGCAAGTCGCAACTGACTTTTTCGTTGAGTTACATTTCTGGAACGCTACAAGGGCGTTTTCGCCAGCTTTGGGGCACTAGCAGCTGGCACAGTTAGGGCTCGCAGCGTGAAAGTCGGTGCTGTAGCGTGAGGGCGTCTAAGCTTTTCATTCTTGTGGTCGCTTCTGCCGGGAGAAGGGGGCAAAATGATCTCAGGCGGGCAGAATCTCCGTGTATTGCGAGAACAACTGGGGCTGACCATGAGAGACGTCGAGAGCGCCAGTGTGCGCATCGCGCACCGGCACCGCAACGACGAATTCTCCATACCGCCCAGCCGTCTTTCCGATGTCGAAACAAAAGGGGTCGTTCCCAGCATCTACCGGTTGTATTCGCTTTCCATCATTTATCGCCGCGACATCCGCGAATTGCTGGGCTGGTATGGTGTCGACCTGAATAAGATGGTCGCCGACCTCGACTTGTCGTTTCCTCCCAAGTCCCACTTCTCGGACGCCCTGGCCAGTGCTTCGACGGTGCAGGTTCCGGTGCGCCTCGACCCCAGTTTCGATCCCCGGCACACCTCCAATATAGGGCGGCTGGTGGAACAGTGGGGCTTGGTTCCGCTCAATTACCTGGCACAATTTGCCAATTGCAAATACACCTATGGCTACATCGGCAGCGAGGATCTGACTATGTATCCCTTGCTCCCGCCGGGCACGTTTGTGCAAGTGGATGAGTCCAAGGATACGGTCGTGGCGGGTGGCTGGCGATCGGAACATGAACGCCCTATCTATTTCGTGGAGACCCGAACCGGCCATATCTGCTGCTGGTGCAGCTTGTCCCGGGAAGAGATTATTTTGCAACCACATCCGTTATCGCCGGTGCCTGCCCGTGTCTTGAAATATCCCCAGGAAGCGGAGGTGGTCGGTCAGGTGGTCGGGGTGGCAATGAGGCTAGGAGATTGGCGTCCGCTGCTTACCGCTTCGTCGGGCTCGAACCCGCCAAGTTCGAACTCAGGAGGCTCGAAAGAGCGTGTAGCACTGAACTAAGGTGGCCGGCGGCCCCTGCCCCAGGTTCGGGAGGCAGCAGATCGGGGCCGTGCGCAAGCTGTTTTACGAACTCCTGAGGCGGCAGTCCTGCCAGCTCGCTGCATTGCTTGACATCCGCGATTAGTCCCTCGATGGGCGTAGCCAGAACTGTGGAAACCAGAGAGCGGTGTTCTTCGGCGATCGCCTTGGCGGCTGCCAACTCGCCATGTACCCGAGCTAGACCCCAGTGAGTGTAGGTCCCGCTAGAATCCCGCAATCCCGCAAGATATTGCAACTTTCGCAAAGTGCCTGAAATAGCCTTCAGGGTGGTTGCTCTCAGGTCTTCGAGTGCCGAATTCAGCGTCATTCCGATTACAGTTTTGGGAAAAGTGAAGTTACGTTCGTTATCTGGCACCTGCACAGTAAACAGCACATTATCACGGTGAAATCTCCTTTGGAAAGGATTTTACACCGTGAAGAAAACCCTCTCGTTGTTGGCCGTAGTGCTGTTTATCAGTTCACTATCTTTCTCCAGTTCAAAGGTAAACGAGTGGCCCAGCCCCAGCTGCCCAACCGGGAACTGCGTGCCGGGCCCCGGCGGCGGGCACTAGGTTTAGCTTTTTCATTCGGTTAGCATTCTTAAGAGGTTGTAGGCCACCGCGGGAATGAGGTATATTTCGGCGCGGTGGCCCTATGACCCTGCGGGCGGTGCTTTGGTATTACTTGCTGATCGCTCCGTATCTTCTGTTGGTGGTTGTTTGCCTCGCTTTAATTCGCCGCAGGTTATACCACCGGTTCCCGATGTTCTTCGCCTATGTTCTCTCTGAGATAGCGCAGGCTTTAATAGTTATTCCGCTGCTTCTCTCGCGATCAACTACCGCAAAGGCCTACACCGCCGTGTATTTTGTCGGGCTTGGGTTGACAACTGCTTTTCGGTTCGGCGTCATCCATGAGATTTTCGCACACATGTTTCGTAACTATGCAGTCCTTAGCCGCTTCGGAAGGCCACTGTTTCGCTGGATAACAGTTGGTCTTTTGCTAATCGGATTAGCGTTGGCGGCCTACGCAGGTGGACATGATCTCGTCCGGGTGACTTCCGTGGCGACTGTTTTAGACCGCACGGCGAATATTCTGCAGTGTGGCTTGCTGGTGGGTCTTTTCGTTTTCTCCAGCTACCTCGGTCTGTCGTGGAAGAGCTACCTTTTCGGGATTGCTCTCGGGGTG
The DNA here is from genome assembly GCA_963735545.1 of uncultured Acidobacteriaceae bacterium. Classification (GTDB taxonomy): domain Bacteria; phylum Acidobacteriota; class Terriglobia; order Terriglobales; family Acidobacteriaceae; genus PALSA-270. Next base: position 64,760 of record CAVTLU010000012.1, on the reverse strand, counting down.
GGAGTTGCGGCCACTACCGACTTGATAGTTTCCGCGATTCGATCACAAACCGGCTATACCTACGTGGTATTGCTTAACTATGTCACCATGGCAACCTATCACTGCAGCGTTCTCATTTGGATATTCTATCTTTTGGCGCCTGAGCGAGTTTCGCACTACAACTTGAAGACAGTTCCCGAGAATAATTTGGAAGCCTGGAATCAGGAGTTACAGCGAATGCTGGGACAATGACCATCACACTCATCCTCGTCTTAATGGGCCTGCTTGCTCTGCTGTTCCTCATCAGGCTGGCCAAAGGACGCGCGCTCCCCGATGACAGCCAAGCCGGGCATCTGCGCCCGGTCGATGTCGAAGCCTTCCGCAATCTCATTGACCCCGCCGAAGCCGAATTCCTGAAGTCGCATCTCTTCCCAGCTCAATTCCGCGTGATTCAGCGCGAGCGGCTCCGCGCCGCGGTGGAATACATTTCCGCTGCCGCTCAAAACGCGGCGATCCTGGTTCGTATCGGAGAAGCCGCTCGCCTTAGCCCCGAGCCTTCCGTCGCCGAAGCCGGTGAACGCCTGGTGGATAGCGCCATCCGGCTGCGCTTGTACGCCTTTCAGGCCATTGTCAAACTCTATGTGGGAATTCTTCTGCCAGGTGCCAGCCTGTCGCCCGCCGGCCTCGCCGACAACTATGAGCGCATGACCGGCCTGGTCTTCTCACTGCGCCGCTTGCAGCGGTCCAACCACCCGGTCTCCGCCGCCCTATAATTGTCATTCCGAGCGAAGCGAGGAATCTGCTTTCTGCCGGGGCCAAGGAAAAGCCTCCTCCCGCCCGAACTCACGCTCCAAAATGACAACTGACCCAGCCCGCGTCAAAATAGACTGCCTATGAAAACCGCGGGCATCATCGGGGGCATCGGTCCGGAATCCACCATTGAATACTACCGCCTGATCATTGCGGCCTATCGCGCTCAGAAGCCGGATGGAAGCTACCCTTCAATCATCATCAACAGCATCAATCTGAAAAGGATAGTGGATTTAGTCACGGCCAGCGAACTCGCCGCGCTGACCGACTTTCTGTCCGATGAAGTGCAAAGATTGGCACGAGCGGGAGCGGAGTTCGGATTACTCGCCGCCAACACTCCGCACATTGTTTTCGATGAACTCAGCCGCCGCTCGCCAATTCCCCTTATCAGCATTGTGCAGGCGACCTGCGATGCCGCGAAGTCCCTGGGAATGAAAAAGGCCGGCCTATTTGGCACGCGTTTCACAATGGAAGGGCAGTTTTATGCAGACGTGTTTTCTAAAGAAGGGATAGACCTGATCGTCCCTCAGCCGGACGACCAAGCTTACATTCACGAAAAGTACATGAATGAGTTACTGCAAGGCATCATCCTGCCGGAGACGCGGCAAGGACTACTTGCCATCGTCGATCGCATGAAACAAAGCGACGCCATTCAAGGGTTAATTCTAGGCGGGACCGAACTTCCTCTGATCTTGCGCGACGGCGACGCCAGCGGCATACCCTTCTTAGACACGACTCAGATTCACGTAAAGAGCCTGGTGGAACGGATGCTTTCCTAGATCGATTGCCAGACAGCCGAGGCGGCTGTCCCCACGCGACCTCCTATCCCACCGTCTTCCTCACAAATTCTGCAAACCGCTTCACATCCTCCTCCGTTGTGTCGAACGAGCACATCCAGCGCACGACCGACTCTTCCTCGTCCCACACATAAAAGAAATACCGCTTCTGCAGCTTGGCAATCGCCCCCCGCGGAATTTGCACAAACACCCCGTTGGCCTCCACCTCATGAACGATCCTGACGCCGGGTATTTCGCGAATTTCTCTCTCCAGCAACTTGGCCATGCGATTCGAGTGCCGCGCGTTCTTCAGCCACAAATCGTTCGCCAGCAGCCCCTCGAACTGCGCCGAAATGAACCGCATTTTGGACGCGAGCTGCATGCCTTGCTTACGCACATACTTAAAATCGCGGGCCAGTTTGGGCTCAAAAAAGACGATCGCTTCCGCTCCCATGGCGCCATTCTTCGTGCCTCCGAAGGAAAGCACGTCCACGCCCAGATCGCGCGTCGCCTGCCGCAGACTCAATCCCAGGCTGGCGGCGGCATTCGCGATACGCGCTCCATCCATGTGTAAGAACATTTCGTGCTCGTGGGCGAAGCGCGCCAGATCTCTGACCTCCTCCGCCTTATAGACCGTCCCAACCTCGGTCGCTTGCGTGATCGAAATGACTCGCGGCTGCACGTGGTGCTGATCGCCCACTCCATGATAAGCACGCCGTACGCCCTCGACCGTCAGCTTCCCGTCACTAGCCGGGATGGCAATGAGCTTGCATCCGCTGAATTTTTCCGGAGCGCCGCATTCGTCGACGTTAAGATGTGCGCCCTCGCTGCATATCACCGCATGATGCGGGCTAATGAGTGCGGCCAGGCCCAGGACATTTGCCGCGGTCCCATTGAGAACGAAGAAGACCTCGACGCCCGGCCCCAGGTGTTGCTTGAACTTCTGCACCGCCGACCGGGTATGCTCATCGTCCCCGTAGCCAACGGCGTGGCCGCGGTTGGCGGCGGCAATGGCCGCCAGTATCGCAGGATGAATCCCGGCATTGTTATCGCTGGCGAAGCTGCGGGCGGGTTTCGCGACAACCGCTTTCATGGCAGCAACAATGTAGCAGAGACGCAACCCAGGCCCCGCCGTCGAGGTTCCCCACCGTGAGCCAAATCTAATATTTCGAGTCTTTCCGCCCCGCGCGCTATCTAAGTTTAGGTGGATTCGTCGTATAGCGCATGTAGTGTGCCCATTCAGCGGCTGATATGCCAGTAAACAGGCTGCAAGACGGGACTGCTTCGAGACCAAAAGCTGCAAGATAAGATAGGCTATTGAGAATGAGCTTTCCCGCTTTCATTCAGAGGGTCTTTGCGCGCCTTTCAGAGACGCCGCGCTCCCGCACAGCACTCTTCGCCGGCCTGCTTCTGACTGCGCTCGGCGTGGCTTGCAGCAGCGGACCCGCCAAGGGCGCCCCCCAGGGCCCCGGCGGGGTCCCGGTTAAGCTGCAAGAGGTCAAGGCGGTTTCCGTCAGCGACGCCACAGAATACGTAGCCACGCTGAAGTCCCGGGACTCGGCCGCCATCATGCCCGAAGTCGAAGGCCGAATCACCGAAATTTACGTTCACTCCGGAGATCACGTCGCTCCGGGAGCGCGGCTGATGCAGATCGACCCCAGGAAACAGCAGGCGACGGTCCAAAGCCAGGAAAATGCTACCGCCGCCCAGTTGGCGAACTTGAAGTGGGCGCAGCAGCAGTATGAGCGGGCTCGTGGCCTTCACGACGCCGGAGTGGTCAGTCAACAGGACCTCGATCAGGCCAAAGCCGCTGTCGATAACGCTCAGGCCCAGTTGCACTCCCTGGCCGCGCAGGTGCAAGAGCAGCAGGTGCAACTCCGCTACTACACGGTCATCGCACCCACTAGCGGCATCGTTGGCGACATTCCGGTTCGCACCGGAGATCGCGTCACCAACACCACCTTGCTAACTACCGTCGACAAGCCAGGAACCCTCGAAGCCTATGTCTACGTTCCCGTGGAGCGCTCTTCTCAGTTGAAGATGAATCTGCCGGTGCAAATTGTGGATGGCGCCGGCAACGTAATCGCCGACAGCCGGGTCAGCTTCATCTCTCCCCAAGTCGATAACACCACCCAGACGGTGTTAATGAAGGCGCGCATCTCCAACAACAACGACAAGCTTCGCACTCTGCAATTCATTCGCGCGCGGGTGATTTGGGGAACGCATCAGGGGCCGGTCGTACCGGTGCTCGCGGTTTCGCGTATCGGCGGGCAATATTTCGCATTTGTGGCAGAGCAGCAGAACGGCAAGCTGGTAGCTCACCAAAAGCCATTGCAGGTCGGCGAGATGTCCGGAAACGATTATGTCGTGCTCGACGGCATTAAGCCAGGCGACAAAGTAATCGTTTCCGGAACGCAGTTCGTGGCGGACGGCGTCCCGGTAATTCCGCAGGGCTAGGAAGAAGTGTCATTCCGCGAGGATTTGCCATTCCGAGCGAAGCGAGGAATCTGTTTTCGCTGGCGGTCACGATGAAGCAGCCCCGCGGTACCGGAGGCCAGCACTTCAGGCATCTGGCCGGCGTTAGCACAGTAGATACGTATTTCTAACTAAGCTCCATCGCAGTCTGAAAAATTCATTTCATGTTCGTTGACTTCTTCATAAGACGGCCGGTCTTCGCCACAGTTTGCGCTCTGCTGATCATCCTGGCGGGCGGTGTGGTGATTCCCACTCTGCCGATTTCGCAGTTTCCCACTCTCGCTCCGCCGCAGATCTCGGTGACCAGCTTTTACACCGGCGCCAGCGCGCAGACGGTGGAAACCGCCGTCACCATCCCGCTCGAGGAGCAAATCAACGGCGCCGAGGGAATGAAGTACGTCACCTCGACCAGCGGCAATGACGGTTCCAGCTCCATCATTGCCACCTTCGATCTGAACCGCGATCCCGACCTGGCCGCGGTGGACATCCAGAACCGCGTGAACGCCGCCCAGGGACGCCTGCCCGAGCGCCGTCAAGGCCAACGGCATCATCATCGCCAAGACCTCCAACAATTTCGTCTTCGGCGCTGCGGTCTACTCCGAAGACGGCCGCTACTCTCCGCTCTTCGTCAGCAACTACCTGGACGTGTACGTAAAAGACGCGCTGAAGCGCGTGCCCGGAGTCGCCGACGTCATCATCTTCGGAGAGCGAAAATTTTCCATGCGCCTATGGCTTGATCCGGCGCGCATGGCGAGCCGGGCGTTGACCGCCACCGATGTGGTGAACGCACTCCAGGAGCAGAACGTCGAAGTTGCCGCCGGGCAAGTGGGCCAGCCTCCCATCCAGGTCGGCCAGCAGTTCCAGATCAGCGTGCGCGCCATTGGCCGCCTCTCGGAAGTCTCGGAGTTCGACAACATCATCCTTAAAACCAACTCCGACGGCACCCTGGTGCGGCTGAAAGATGTAGGCCGCTCCGAACTCGGCGCCGAGGACTACAGCAGCGGGCTCATGTACCACGGGCGGGACGCCGTCGGCATCGGGCTCACCCAGCTCTCCAACGCCAACGCCCTTGAAGTCGACCGTCTGGCGCTGGCGGAGCTGGATCGCCTTTCCAAGCACTTTCCGCCGGGGATGGTCTACCACAACGCCTTCGACACCACCGACGCGGTGGGCGAATCGATCCGCGACGTCCTAGAAACTCTGGGCGCGGCCATCCTGCTCGTCATCTTTGTCATCTACATTTTTCTTCAGGACTGGCGCAGCACCATCATTCCCGCCGCCACCATTCCAGTTTCTCTGATCGGAACCTTTGCCTTCGTCAAGCTGCTGGGGTTTTCCATCAACACTCTGACTTTATTCGGCATCACCCTGGCGACTGGACTCGTGGTGGACGACGCCATCGTCGTGATCGAAAACATCGAGCGCCACATTCAGGAAGGTGAAACAGACCCTCACAAGGCGGCCTCGGTTGCCATGAGCGAAGTTGCCAGCGCGGTGATCGCCACCTCACTCGTGCTGGTGGCGGTGTTCGTGCCGGTTTCGTTCTTTCCCGGAACCACCGGCATCCTGTTCCGCCAATTCGCGCTGACCATAGCCTTCTCCATCGCCATTTCCGCCTTCAACGCCCTCACCCTCACTCCCGCCCTGTCCGCCCTCTTGTTGGGACGGGTGCATGGGGAGAAAAACTGGTTCTTCAGGCAGGTGGACCGCGTCATCAATGGGATCACGGAGGGATACCGGCGGGCGTTGCGCAGCCTCCTGCGCTTTCGCCTGGTCGCTGTGATCTTGTTTCTTGCCGGTTTGGGCCTGACCTACGTGGTGTTGCGCCAGGTCCCCACTGGTTTCGTGCCTAATGAGGACCAGGGATACTTCATTATTATCGTGCAGTCGCCCTCGGGAGCTTCTCTGCAATACACCAAAGAGATTCAGCTCCAGGTGGAAAAAATTCTGCGACCCATTCCCGAGATCGAAGGCACGTTTGCCATTGCCGGATTCAGTTTTTCGGGAAACGCCCCCAATCGCGGCATTATCTTTGTCACCCTGAAACCATACGAAAAGCGCAAAGGCGATGAGCATGCGGCCAGCGCGCTCGTCAACCGCATTCGTGGGCCACTCTTTGGTATTTCCGGAGCCCTGGTGTTGCCCTTCCTGCCGCCCGCCGTGCAGGGTCTCGGCCAGTTTGGAGGATTCCAGTATGAGTTGGAGGACCAGGGCGGCCATTCACTTGGAAGACCTCGCCAAAGTCACTCAATCGGTGGTGAGCCAGGGGAACCAGCGGCCGGAGAAGGATCTCGCCGGCTTGTTCAGCAGTTACACTGCGAACGACCCCCAGTTTCTAGTGACGGTTGACCGCGAAAAAGCCAAAAGTCTGCACGTGCCCTTGCAGCAGACCACCGACGCTTTGGGCGTGTACATGGGCTCGGCGTACGTCAATGATTTCAACTTCAACAATCGCTCCTACCGCGTGTACGTGCAAGCCGACCAGCAATTCCGGACGAGCGCGAATGACATTAAGCAGTATTACGTGCGCTCCGACAGCGGAGCCATGATCCCGCTGGATAACCTGGTCACTATTACTCAGACCACGACGCCGCCGGTGATCAGCCACTACAACCTGTTTCGCTCGGCCGAAATCGACGGCTCAGCCACGCCCGGATTCAGCTCCGGACAGGCCATCGCCGCCATGGACCAGCTGAGCACCAAGGTGCTTCCCCAGGGCTATTCCCACGAGTGGACGGGATTGTCGCTGGAGGAGTTGGCTTCCGGCGGCACCTCGCTGATTCTGTTCGGACTGGGCACTTTGGTGGTTTATCTCACGCTCTCAGCCCAATACGAGAGCTTCGTTTTGCCCTTTATCGTTTTGCTGGCCGTGCCCATGGCGCTGCTGGGCGCGCTCTCCGCGCAATGGTTGCGAGGTTTGGAAAATGACGTCTACTGCCAGATTGGGCTGGTGATGCTGGTAGGCCTCTCGAGCAAGAACGCGATTCTGATCGTGGAGTTCGCCGAGCAATTGCGTCATCGCGGCCTGCCGCTGATCGAAGCCACGGTAGAAGCCGCCAGAATCCGCCTGCGCCCGATTCTTATGACTTCGTTCGCTTTCATCCTCGGCGTAGTGCCGCTGGTCCTGGCCACAGGCGCCGGCGAGAACGGACGTCACTCAGTAGGTACCACCGTCTTCGGCGGCATGATCATGTCGACCGTGCTGAACCTTTTCTTCATTCCGGTCCTATACCTAATCATCGAAGGCTGGCGCGAAGGCCGCAGCGAAAAAGCCTAAGACAGTTTCCGCGATTTTGGATGGAGCGTTGAAATGGTGCGCGCTTCAGCGCCACTCCAGCTTCGTATCAGGGCACGCCTTCACGGCGTGCCGTCCAGCGCCATACAATTGAAATCCGCGCCGGTAAGGCACAACAGCGATGTACCTCGGGGCAGGCCATTACCGCCGCTTCCCTCGCTCCTCCATCATCACCTTCCGCAGCACCTGATTGATGCGCGTCTGGTATCCGCGTCCCGGCTTTTTGAACCACGCCAGCACATCCGCGTCCAACCGGACCGTCACTGATTTCTTCAGCGGACGGTACAGCGCCTGCATTTCGGCGATCCACTCCGCCTTGGTCGGAGTCCGTTGATTCGCCGAAGCCGAGATGCTCCCAACCCGCCGCGCCCGTCGCTTTTTCGCCACAGATTTTCTATTCTGTCGTGCTTTTTTGGATCTCATGCCTGCATTCTAGTACATACATTGCTGTGACCACAAAATGTTCCCCGAGTCAACCCCTCGCAATTTCAGCAAGTCGAATCCTATCAACGTCTTAGGGGGGCGCCAAAATGTTCCGCAAAACCGCGCTTATGTTCCCGCCGGAACACTTTGCCCAGGCAACCAGAAAAATGGAGCGACGGGCGTCCCCACCCGTCAGACCACAGGCCTGTGCCCCGACAGGCGAGGACGCCCGTCGCTCCATCGTCCGGGCTTTAACGACGCAACCCCTCCGCATCCGCCAAGCTCCACGATGGGATCGCACCCCGCCGGCCGGCAACCACCGCGCCCACGCGATTGGCAAAATCCGCAATCCGTGCCGCCGCCCATCCGCCGCTGAAGCCATGAAGAAACGCCGCCGCAAAAGCGTCGCCCGCCCCAACCGTGTCCGCCACTTCAATCGGATAGCCATCGGCTTCCACATACTCACCGCCCAGAAGCAGCACACAGCCGCGCGCGCCGCGTGTAACGCACACGCCCTCCCAGCCGAACTTTCCGACGAAGCCACGGCAAAATTCTTCCAGCGAGCCGAGCTGCTGCGAGAAGACTCGAGCGACCTCCGCAGCCTCGTCCTCGTTGAGTTTGACGAGGGTGGCGTGCCCCAGCAACTCCCGCAACAGCGCAGGCTCCCAGCAGCTCTGTCGAAGATTCACGTCATAGAACCGCCGGGCCGCGCCGCCGGCGTCGAGCAATCTCATGGTCAACTCTTTCGCGCTGTGGCTCATCTGTAGCAGAGTGCCGTAGTAGATCCAATCCGGGGGCCGCGACGTCAGCTCCGTCAACTCGGGCCCGCTAAGCTGAGGGAAGTCGTAAGCCGCAGGCCGATGGATCACGTACTGCGGCTGCCCGTCCGCAGACAAGCTCACAGTGACGGTGCCAGTAGCCTGATCGCTCAATTGGCGCACGTAGCGTGTGGAGAGCCCCATGCGCGCCATGCAATCCAGAATGCGCTGACCGCGCGCGTCGGCGCCGACGGCGCTAACGAATGAAACGTGGTGTCCAAGCTGTGCCAGATGCGCCGAAAAATTGAAAGGCGCCCCGCCCGGATGTTCCGTCTCCCCAACGACATCCCAAAGCACTTCGCCAATGCTGATCGTCTTCAATCGGAAGTGTCTCTGTTTCAGTCCAGGGGTTCTCTGCGTACTTTGCGGCCCTTATCTGCGAGCTCCGCGATTTAAGATTTGTCTTTCGCGGTCAAAAATCTTAAATCGCATCTATGAAACCGTCGGCTGCGTCAAGTGCTTTTTTGCGCACACGTCAGCGTGCACTCGAGAAACGAGCGCCATTTCGCTCTATTAGAAAAGGTTTTGCCATCGTCAACCACCAGGCCCGGCTTTGCTAATCGTGCGATCTGAACTTCTCGGTTCGACCTAAACATCTATCCGATCTCAACCTCAGACCATGATTACTCGTGCAAACTCCCTCCCTGGGGAGGGAGTGGGGCGCTGCCAATCAGAGAGTCGGTGCTCTACCACACACCATGCGTTTTCTCGAGCTGCCCCACGTGCGAACCGAAGTGGGCCGCTGCCGGCTGCACCTCGGCCTTGCGCCACATCCAGTACAAACTCACCGCCAGCTTGCGCGCCATGGCGGCGATGGCAATGCTGCGTTGCCGCCGCATCGCCAGACGCACAAAACGCCGCCGCCATTCCGCGTCGCAGCGCACCGCCGCCTGCGCCGCTTCCACCAGCAAGTAGCGCAACAGCACATTGCCCTGCTTGCTCAGGTGTCCCAGCCGCTGCTTCCCGGCGCTGGAGTCTTCGCAGGGAATCAGTCCCAGGTAGCTGCCCACTTGCTTGCCACAGCGGAAACGTTGCGGCGTGCCCAGCACCAGCACGAAGGCCAGCCCCGTGATGGGACCGACTCCGGGATGCGTCATCAGCCGCTGCACCTCCGGCCGCCGCGCCGCTTCCTGCTCAATCGCCTGGCTCAGTTCGGCGATCTGCGGCGTCAGTTGATCCAGCAGCCGCAACAGATCGTCGCGCCGCCGCGCCGTCCACGGTCCCAGCGCGAAGGATTCCAACTGCTTCCGGCCTTCTTGGCTCCACAGCCGGTGCTGCCGCCGCACCCCTTCGTTCAGCGCGATGGCCTGCAGTTGGTTCTTGACCCGCGTCCGCATCTGCACCAGCCGGTGCCGGTGCCACAGCAGCTGCCGCGCGTCCCGGTTCTCCGCGCTCGGCGCCCACAGCCGCGGAAAGCGCCCTTCCGCCAGCAGTTGCAGCAACAGCTGCGCATCCTGGCGGTCGGTCTTCTGCTTGCGCACTCGCTGACTCGCAATCTTGGCGGGATTGCCGATCCACAACTCCATCTCCAACTCCGCCAGCAAGCGCTCGAACCAACGGGTGTGCCCGGTAGCTTCGATCCCCACTCGCACCGGCACGCCGCGCTGCTTCAGCTCGCGGTAGAACCTCTCGGCTTCGCCGCTGCCGTGCTCCAGCCGCCGCTCGCCGCACTCTCCGCTCTCGGTGTCCAACCAGGCTATTTGCTGCATGCTCGGGTGATAATCACATCCTATAATCAGCATGTCCGGCTCCTTTCTCCCGAGCCTTGGTGGTTGACTACCTCCCAAGTCTACTCAGGTCTGAGGAGCCGACGGTTTCATGAAATCAGAGAGCGCAGAGAACCCCCGCAGAGTGCGCGGAGAAAGGCATTGGGCTTAGGGCTTTGGCAGCGCGGTCTTGTCCTTGATGCCTTCGCCTTCCACAATCGTATAGATGAAATCCGCAGGCACGTCGGCGAGCGTTTCTATTCTTCCGCTCGGCCAAAGAATCTGTACTTCCTGCATCGTGCCTTCTCCGGCCAGGCCGAAGTGCAGCCGCGGATCGCTGGAAGAAATATAGCTGCCGCCGGCGCGAACTTCGCTGATCTGCACTAGCTTTCCGGCCTTCACCGTGACCCGCGCTCCGATCGCCAACTTGTTGCTCTTGGTTCCAACCAGCTTAAACAACACCCGGTGATTGCCGCTTATTCCTTGGTTTAGTAAGACAATCGGCGGCCCATCGATATCCACGACGACGACATCGACGTTGCCGTCATTGTTGAGATCGCCGAAGGCCGCGCCTCGCATGGAAGCTGGAGGAATCGATGCCAGGGCGCTGGATACATCTTCAAACGTTCCATCGCGCCGGTTACGGAACAGCAGTATCGGCTCGCGATACCGGGCCGCGCCCGGAACCTTATCCATCTGCGGATACACATGGCCGTTCACTACCAGCAGGTCGAGCCAGCCGTCGTTGTCCATGTCGAAGAACGACGTGCCCCAGCCCACGGGAAGATACGTCGGTTGCGCCAGCTTGGCCTGCCAACTCACATCGGCGAAACCCTCCTTGCCCATATTGTGGTAGAGGGTGGCGGGCTGCTCGGTGAAGTTGGTTACAAAGGCCGAGAGCAGGCCCTCGTGCAAATAGTCGCCCCAATCCACCCCCATAGAGCCCTGTTCAAGGCCGTCGCCACTCAGCGCGGCGCCGGAAAGCATTCCCGCTTCTTCAAATGTGCCATCGTGTTTGTTGTGGTAAAGGTAGTTCGGACCGGAGTCGTTGGCGACGTACAAGTCGGGCCAGCCGTCGTTGTCGTAATCCCCCCACTCTACGCCCAATCCGTAGTAGTGATGAGGATCGTCCACGCCCGCTTTCTTGGAGACTTCTTCGAATGTGCCATCTCCCTTGTTGTGAAAGAGCAGGTCAGATTCTCCGGGCATACCCCAGGGGCCGCACTGCACCGGAATGCCTTTGAAGCGGCAATTCTTCTCGGTGCCAAATGCTGGCAAGTTCTCGAGATCGAAGTGCACGTAGCGGGAAACGAACAGGTCCACATGGCCGTCGCGGTCGTAATCGCCCCAGGCGGCGCCGGTGCTGAATCCGCCGCCCGCGACACCAGCCTTATCGGTTACGTCCTCAAACTTGCAGTGGCCGAGGTTGTGGTAGAGTGCGTTGCCGTTGTAGCCGGTGACGTAAATATCGGGTAGGCCGTCGTTGTCGTAATCGGCAACGGCGATTCCCATGCCCCAGCCTTTGCGGGTCAGGCCGGCGGACTTGGTGATATCGCTGAATTTGAAGCCGGCGTCCTGATGGTAGAGGGTAATCATGGGGTCGCCGCCCTTACGAAAGCGATCCAACGTGGAGCCATTCGCCACGATGATATCCAGCTTGCCGTCGTTGTCGCAGTCGATCAGCCCGGCGCCGCCGCTCATAGACTCGAGAATGTACTGCTTGTCAGGCGATGCGATGTGGGACACGGTGAGGCCGGCTTGCTGGGCCACGTTCTGGAACTTTGGGAGGGGAACAGTCGTAGAAACCGTCTGGGTAAGGGCGGGACCAGCGAAAATCGCGGTGAGCGTGATAACAACCGGGAGGCAGGAGCCCAAGGATTTCGACATAGCCGCAGGCGTATCGAATTATAGATCAGATACACGGGGCTCGCTATGCGCGGGTTCCTTTGCGACCTTTGCGGCTTTTCTTGGCGTTCTTTGCGGTTGAAAGCTTTCGCTTGCGGCACTTCAAAAGCCTCTGGCCGCCAAGGCCGCAAAGAAAACGGGGATGAAGGACAGAACTCAGATTCGTCTTGCATTGTGCGGATTCCCCTGTAGAATAACGATTTTCTAAGGCATGTGCGTTTTTGGGGCTCCGCCCCTAAATGCTCTGGCGGCCTGTTCGCGTGCTAAGTCAAACTCGACCCGGAGGATTCATGAAGCTGCAGCGGAAGGTAATGGTTCTTTGCGTTTTGTTTTGCGCGGCGTGGGCTTGGTGTGGCGATGCCATTCCCAAAGCAGCTTGGAAGCGGCCGATTGGGCAGCCGCTGGAGAATCCCGGGGGACGGAAGCCGGCCTTGGGCGAGGGCATGATCGACGATGGCTACTGGCAGGGCGCGCCGGTGGGCGGTTTCGGAGCGGGCACGTTTTCCCGTACCTACCGCGGCGATTTTGCCCGCTGGCATATCAAGGCGGGCGTCCACAAGTATGAAACGGTGTGGGCGAACCAGTTTGCCATGTATCAGAAGTCCGAGGGCGCCGCCGAGGGCGTGGCCCAGGTGCTGACGGCGGCGCACCCCAGCGGCGCGCAATTGAAATCCTGGAAGTGGGACTACCCGGTGGGCGCAGGCGATTATTACTCGCTCTATCCGAAGTCCTGGTACGACTATCGCTGGGACAAATTTCCCGCGCATGTGACGCTGGAGCAGTTTTCTCCCGTCCTGCCCGACAACTATCGCGAGAGCAGCTACCCGGTCGCGGTTTATCGCTGGCACGCTGAGAATCCCACCGACCACGCCGTAACGGTTTCGGTGCTGCTCTCCTGGAGCGAACATGCTGGGATGGTTCCGCGACTTTCTCCAGGAACATGAATGGCAGCCTGGATGTGGGCAACGTGAATCGCTTTGTAGACCAGAATCTGGGCGCGGCCGGCCACATGAAGGGAATCGTCTTCGACCGCTCCCGCACCCGTCCGGTACAGGATGAGTTTGATGGCCAAATGGCGATTGCCGCTCTGGAATCGCCTGGGGTCGAGATCACTTATCAAACGACTTTCCGCACGGACTCCGAGGGCAATAACTCCACGCAAACTGACGGCAGCGAGATTTGGAAGCCGTTTTCGACGGATGGCCGCCTGTCCAACAGCAATCTGTCGTGGGTTAGCGGCGGGTGAGCACCTGGGCGGTGCCATCGCGGTGCGGTTCACTCTGAGACCGGGCGAGTCGCGGACCGTCCCCATGGTCATTTCCTGGGATTTTCCGATCGCGCAATTTGGTTCGGGACGCCAATGGTACCGTCACTACACGGACTTTTACGGCAACAGCGGCACCAACGCGGCCAAGATCGCGAGCGACGGGCTGCTCAACGCCGCCAAATGGAGCGACGCCCTCGATGCCTGGCAAGCGCCCTACGCCAACGACGAGAGCAAGCCGCTGTGGTATCGCGGAGCGCTGTTCAACGAGATGTACATCCTCGCGGACGGCGGGTCGGTGTGGGGGCGGCCCGTGGGCTCGGATTCCAAGACGCCGGAGAGTTTCGCGTTTCTGGAGTGCTTCGATTACCCGTACTATGGGACGCTCGATGTGCGCTTTTATGGCTCCATGCCCCTGGTCAAGTTCTGGCCCGAACTCGACAAGCAGGCTCTGCGCCAGTTCGCCGATACCGTTCCCCAGAATCTGACCGAGAAATCGATTTGGATCTGGAAGACACAACAGACCGGCAACTTGTTCTTTCGCGAGAGGAAGCTAAAAGGCGCGGTGCCGCACGATCTGGGAGTTCCGCAGGAAGATCCATTCATGCAGGTGAATGCTTTTGGCTGGCAGAACACCAACGACTGGAAGGACCTGAACAGCAAATACGTGCTGATGGTCTATCGCGACTACGTTTTCACCGGCCGCAAGGACCTGAAGTTCCTGCGCTACACCTGGCCTTCGGTGCAGGAGGCGCTGGCGCACTTGCAGCAGTTCGACCGCATTGGCGACGGGATTCCGCAGAACGACAACTACCCGGACCAGACCTACGACGTGTGGATCGTACACGGCGAAAGCGCGTACTGCGGCGGATTGTGGCTGGCGGCGTTGCGCGCAGCGGAAGAGATCGCGCACGTGCTCGGCGATAACGCCGCGGCGGCGAAGTACCACGCCATGTTTGCCAAAGGTCAAACGACATACATCAGCAAGCTTTGGACGGGAGAGTATTTCCGCTACGACACCTCGAGCGAGTATCGGGATGACGTTCAGGCCGACCAACTCGCCGGACAGTGGTATGCCAATATGACCGGCCTGGGCGATCTGGTTCCGCGCGAAATGCAGGTGAAAGGCGTTGAACAAGATTTACGACAATAACGTGATGAAGTTCCACAATGGCGAGATGGGCGCGGTCAACGGGATTGCTCCCGACGGCACGATCATCAAAACCAACGAGCAGGTGCAGGAAGTGTGGACCGGCACTACGTTCGGCCTGGCGGCGCTGATGTTGAGCGATGGGCTAAAGGATGAGGGCTATCGCACGGCTTGGGGCGTGTATCACACGACCTATGAGACGCAGGGGTACTGGTTCCGGACGCCGGAGGCTTGGGAGATTGATGGGCATTATCCGCGCGTCGATGTATATGAGGCCGGCGGCGATTTGGGCGATGGAGATGACAGCGCCGCCGAAGTAGGGTAGGCGCCCGGACGAAGGCGTCCGGGCCTATGTGATTTTGCAGACGAAAAAAGGGACAGCCGAAGGCGGCTGTCCCTTTTTACCTCCGGCAATCCTTCAAGAACGTTGTAACATCAAAACTAAACATCGCCTCAATCGCGAGAAGCGCTCACCACACTCAGCGCGCTTATGGCGAGCTGTGGGGCTCAGACGCTGGTAGCCCACAAGCTACTTACACCGATCAAGAACGTGTGGAACGATAAACGCAATTCAAAAACACGATCTGGCCAGAGCAAAAAATAAGGCCCGAGGACATGCCAATGAAGAGATGCTTCAGCCTGATTTTCCTGATGTTTGTCGCTGCCTGCGTTTTCGGGCAGGAAGCAACGCCTCCCACCGAACCCACCGAGCCGATGGACCAGACTCCGGTGTTCCGAGTCAAAGTGGTTTCGCGCACCACCAGGGCGGTGAACTATAGGCATCGCGGCGGATCGACCACGGTAGACTTTCAGGGCACCAGCCTTATGCCCGAAGCGCGCGGCAAAGCCAAGGTGGACAGCAAGGCAGGGCGCCTGGTGATCAATGCGGATATTTCTCGCCTGGATCCCGCGGGCAAATTCGGCCCCGAGTATCTCACTTATGTGCTATGGGCAATTACGCCCGAGGGCCGTGCCGTGAATCTGGGTGAACTGGTGCCGAACAATGGCAAGGTGGGACTACAGGTTACCACCGACCTGCAGGCATTCGGTTTGATTGTGACCGCGGAGCCCTATTTTTCCGTAACCCGCCCCAGCAATCTGGTGGTGGTGGAGAACATTATTCGCCAGGAGACGAAGGGTTTCGACCAGCCGATTAATGCGAAATTCGACATGCTGGAGAGCGGCGAGTACACCATCGATGTGCCGGCGTCGCAACTGCCCGCTACGAATGCAGATCCGAATACGCCGCTGGATTTGCTGGAGGCGCGAAACGCGGTGGCGATCGCGAAAGCCGCCGGAGCCGAGAAATATGCAGGGGACAGTTTAGCCAAGGCGGAAGATTTTCTGGCTCGCGCGGAAGACTACTTAGTTCGCAAGCAGGGAAGAACGCCGATTGGAACGGTGGCGCGCGGAGCGACCCAGACCGCCGAAGACGCGCGCATATTAACGCTGCGGCGAAAGGAAGCGGAGCGGGTCGCGGCGGAAAAGAAGGCTATGCAGGACGCCCAAGCCAAGGCCGAGGCGGATGCGCGGGCGGCGTCTGAAGCGGAAGCCAAAGCCAAGGCCCAGTCTGAGGAAGACGCGCGCAAGCGGGCGCAGGCTGAAGCCGACCGCTTGGCTGCGGAAAACGCCAAGCTGGTGGCCGAGCGTACCCAGGCAGCTGCCGAGGCTGCCCGCGCCGCCGCCCAAGCCGAACAGGAAAAAGCGCAGATGGAAGCGGAAAAATCCCGCGAGGCGGCCGAGCAGTCAAAGATGGCGGCGGAAGAAGCGATCCGGCAAAAAGAAGAAATGCGCGCGCGTCTGCTCAAGCAACTCAACCAGGTGCTGGAGACGAAAGATACAGACCGCGGGTTAGTGGTCAGTATGCCGGATGTACTGTTCGACTTCGGCCAGTACACGCTGAAGCCTGCGGCTCGTGAGCGGTTGGCGCGGATCTCCGGAATTGTCCTGGCCTACCCCGAACTGCAACTGCAGATCGAAGGCCACACCGACAGTATCGGCAGCGACGAGATAAACCAGGCTCTCTCCGAAAAGCGAGCGGGCACGGTGCGGGACTACCTGGTAGACGCTGGAGTCCCAATCAACAACGTGATGGCTCGCGGACTAGGCAAGTCGGATCCGATCGCGCCCAACAATACGGCAGCCGGTCGCAAGCTGAATCGCCGCGTCGAGATGATCGTTTCCGGCGATGTGATCGGAACCCCAGTGGGGACGCAACCCGGTTCGTCAATGAGTCCGGGCGCAACGCCGCCCGCGACTCCGCCGGCGAACGCGCCGCAGTAGCTAAGGCGGGATTAGCGCGCGTCCAGAGGGTCAGCTCTCAGTTGTTAGCAGACCGTAAGAACCGGAGCCTCAGGATCGGATTCAAGCTCGCCTACGAATCCGATCTCTGAGAGTCCGTGTCCGTGCAAATCGGTTCTGCCTTGTTCGACTATTTGTAACGCTGCCCGGTGGCCAAGGCGCAGCCTGATCGATACACCGTATCGGTCGTGTCTGCGAACTCGATCGCTGCGTCGCTGGTGAACTTGTTAGGACTTCCTTCGAACTTGATCTTTTCCGTGATCGTCTGTGTGCCCTGGGTGAACCCCGGGGACATAGGCGGACTCGGCGGAGTCGTGTAAGCGATGAAGGCCGTGCTCTTGGCGTAGTATGAGTGGCGCCCTACGCGGTTCCAAACCCCAAAGCCATTGAGGCGCTGCCCTACCCCGAAGCCCGGGTTCACGGTTTCTTCTGACATGATTCCCCCGGGCAGAAACGAAAGCAGCGACGAAAATGGCGCTCCCATCGTCGCTCCGGTTTGGCAGTTCACGAGGGTAACCTGAACCTGCCAAGTGCCCTGGAGCGACTCATCGAACCCATCGTTATCGTGAAAATCGGACGCCCGCGCCATCGTGCTTCGTCCGGACAGCAAAATGACTGCGCCGGCAGCAACGGCCAATATTCCTAATGTACAGAACAACTTCCACAGTCTGGATTTCATATCTTTCTCCTCCCCTTCACGGCGTTTTTCCGGATTCCGCTCCGGTACGCGCCGGGCATATACTCTTCCGTGCCAGTGGGCCCTGTCTTTAGGATCGATATGAAAATTTCTGAAAAGTTGTGAAAGCTGTGACCCAGCCATGAACGGCCCGGACCCTTCCATCTACGAGTTCGGCGAATTCCGCATCGACGCGGTTAAGCGCAGGCTGCTGCGAGACGGCGACCCGGTAGCGCTTACGCCGAAAGTGTTCGATACCCTTCTGCATCTGGTTCAACGCAAAGGCGAGGTCATCGAGAAGGAAGACCTGATGCGAGCCGTCTGGCCCGATACCGTCGTCGAGGAGAACAACCTAAACCAGAATATTTCAACCTTGCGGCGGGTACTGCGGGAGCAGCGTGGTGAGAATCGCTATATCCTGACCGTTCCTGGGAGAGGGTATCGCTTCATCGCGGCCGTCGAACCCGTGGGCGTTCCCTCCGCACCCGCACCTCGCATCAGGCTGGCGGTGTTGCCTTTCGAAAATCTCAGCGCCGACGCCGAACGCGAGTATCTTGCGGATGGCCTTACCGAAGAGGTGATCGCCGCGCTGGGGCAGATCGGTCCTGAGCATTTCAGCGTGATCGGGCGGACGTCGGTGATGGTCTACAAGCGAGGGACGAAGACGGCCGCGGAAATCGGCAGGGAATTGGATGCGGCCTATCTGGTGGAAAGCTCACTTCGCGCCGAGGGTGGGCGGTTGCGCATTACCTCGAAGCTGATTCGAGTGCGCGACGAAGTGCAAGTCTGGTCGGCCTCTTACGACAGCGAACCGGGCAGCATGCTGACCTTTCAGCGGGAGCTGAGTGCGGCCATCGCCGAACAGATCCGGCTTCGACTTTCCCCCGAGCGGCTGGCTGCGCTGGGGCGCCGACAGACGCAAAACGCGGAAGCTTACGACCTGTATCTGCGGGGTCGTTACCTGTGGAACCAGCTCAGCCCTCAGACGACGCGGCGTGCTACCGAGTTTTACACGCGGGCGATCGGCTTCGATCCCGGCTACGCGCTTGCGTGGTCGGGCCTGACAGACGCCGCTACCTCGGGGCCGATCACGGGAGACGCAGCTCCACTCACAGTATGGCCACGCGCCCGCGAGGCGGTTGCGCATGCCCTGAGCGCGCAGTCGAACCTCCCGGAGGTGCAGACTTCAGTGGGGTTTCTAAAGTTTTGGCTGGAGTGGGATTGGCCCGGGTCCGAGGCAGCCTATCGAAAAGCTATTGCGCTCGATCCCAGCCATTCCCTGGCTCACCGCCTGCTTGGAATTCTGCTGTCGCACATGGCTCGTCCCGAAGAAGCCCGACCAGCGATGGCGCGTGCGCGCTTGCTCGATCCGATGCTGGCGGCTAATCATGCACTGTCGTCTCAGGTCGCGTTCGTGGCCCGAGACTATTCCGCAGCCGCGCAGTTCGCTCGCCAAGCCATCGGCATCGACCCGGAACTCTGGGTTGCCCATATGCAGTTGGCGCAGGTATACGTGGAAATAACTGAACACGAGCTTGCCTTCGATGCCCTCCGGCAGGCTGGCCGGAACGTCGGGCGGCAACAGCAAGGTGGTCGGACTGCGGGGATACCTTTTCGCCCGCATGGGGCGAGTCAGAGAGGCTCAGGAGGCGCTTCACACTTTGCAAACCATCGCCCGCGAGCGCTATGTTCCGCCATACGCGACCGCGCTCGTATACGCCGGGCTTGGTGAACGGGATCAAGCCCTGGAGTATCTGGAGCGCGCGTTCGACGCACACGATGTCCATCTGACCTTTTTGCCGGTAGATCCTAAATGGGACAGCTATCGATCTGACCCACGGTTCCTTAACCTTCTGCGACGCTGCGGCTTCGTGACATCCGGAAAATAGTTGAGCACGCGCTCCGATGGTTACCCCCTGTCCCTGCCCAGTTCTTTCGTAATCTAGCACTTGCAAGTCGATGAAACCTACACTGATAGCGCTCAGGAAGGATCGCCGCGTAGTCTCCTGGCAATGACAATCATCAAGCGCCCGGTCCTTAATTGGACAGGTTCTCAAACGCAATGACAATCACTGACCAAAGTAATCTGGCCATGGAGAATGGTTGATGTCAATTGACAAGTGGAGTAGGGGAAACCTGCTGTTGCCCGCACTATTGTTGGTTTCGACAGTTTGCTCGGCTGCGCCGGTGCTGGTCCAGCATGTCAGCGCATCGAGCACGCGCAACAACGGACTCTCCAGCCCCTTCTGCTACCACTACCAGCTTCCCAATCCCACCATCGCCGGCAATGCGGTCATAGTTGGATTCACTTTCAACAACAACCCCACTCCTACTGTGCGTGACGACAAGAACGATTCCTACACCATAGCCGCCAATCACTACGACAGCACCAATACCCAGTCGGTCGCTATTGCGGCCGCATTCAACGTCGCCGCCGGGGCTCGCGTCATCAACGTGTGCTTCAATTCCGACCCAGGCGGCTATGTCCAGCCGATGGCGACGGAATTTGCCAACGTCACCGGCCTCGATGGAAGTGGAACCGGAGCTCACGGAACCGGCACCAGCGTTTCCGCAGGCTCGATGACACCGTCGGCCAGCGGCGATCTTGCCTATCAGGTGGTCGCGAGTCTTTCGGTCAATCAGTCGAGCTTCACCGCCGGCAGCCAGTCCAATGTTTCCTGGAATCTCTTGAGCGCCGATCTATTGGATGGCTTTGCGGCACAATCTGGCGTCTACAACTCGACCGCTGCAATTAATCCGATGATCAGCATGGGCTCGTCGCAGAAGTGGATTTCCGCCGCCGTCCTGCTCAAGTCGGGAACCGCAGGCGGCACTCCATCTGGAATGCACATTGTGCGCCTCATTCACGAAAATATTCCCACCAATGGCGGTTCTGGAGGAACGGGTCCCTTTTCGAATCCCCTTCATGTCCAGTTTCCGTCTTCGGGTAATTTGCTGGTGGCCATGGTTGGCGGCGGGAATCCCAGCAACACGATTTCCAAGATGACCGATAGCAACGCGAACACCTGGACCCTTGCCCCAGGATCTACCTTCTCTATTTCTGGGAACGACACTGTCCAGATTTTCTATGCGGCTAACGCCAAGTCCACTGCCGACCTGGCTCTCACATCTAACTGGAACTCAAGCGGAGGAGACTTTACCTTCTTCCTCTACGACGTTGCGGGCGCCGCTACGGTGCCATTTGACGTTGCCACTGGGAGCACCGGATCTCAGTCCAACGCGGGCAACTTGACCGTGCCGTTCTCCATCACTCCTGCGTCCGCCGGGGAATTGATCTTTGCTCAAACCATCTGGGATTGGAACACCGGAGCTGCCTTAGCCGGTTCTGGACAGTTTTTTGACACCAACACCTTCGATGGCGAGAGCCACAGTGGACCTGAGCCGGTCGATGAAAACAATGCCTGGGGCCATCTCTTCAGCACGAGCACATCGAAAGTGACTTTTACCTGGGTGCCTTTGTATGGGGGACTTGCTTTCGGTAATTGGGCCGGCAATGCTGTAGCCTTCAAAGCGGGCGCCGGGACTGCTCAACTTCCTCAGCCACCTAGCGGCTTATTCGCTATTGTCCATTGATATATCTCGGGAGCACGGCTCGCGCGAAGTCACTGGTTCTGCACCACGAAGGCCATCTCGTCGCGGGTGTCCGGAGTATGCGCGTCCTTTTTCGTTCCTCCCCGCCCCTTGCGAAACTTTGTCTGCAGTTGGTCGAGGTAAACATAATAGACCGGGGTGATGTATAGAGTCACAATCTGAGAAAAGAGCAGGCCGCCCACTACTGCCAAGCCCAGGCCACGCCGCGAATCGGCGCCCGCACCGAAGCCGATAGCGATGGGCAAGGTTCCCATCAGCGCTGCCATCGTCGTCATCATAATGGGCCGGAAACGTACGAGCGCGCCCTCATGAATCGATTCTTCCGGGCTTTTTCCTTCCGTGCGCTCCGCTTCCAGGGCGAAGTCAATCATCATGATGGCATTTTTCTTGACGATGCCGATCAGCATGATGATCCCGACAAATGAGTAAAGATTCAGCTCCTGATGAAAGAGGATGAGAGTCAACAGCGCGCCCACTCCGGCGGAAGGCAGGCCGGAGAGAATCGTCAGCGGATGGATGAAGCTCTCATACAGAATTCCCAGAATGATGTAGATCACCAAAACCGCTCCCAACAATAGTAGCCCCATGCCGGTGAATGAACTCTGAAAAGCCTGCGCCGTCCCCTGAAACGTCCCCTGGATGTCCGCCGGTAGAACTCGAATCGCCTCATGCTCCACCAGTTTCGTCGCGTCGCCCAGTGCGGTTCCCGGCTTTAGGTTGAAGCTGATGGTGGCGGCCGGCAACTGGCCAAGGTGATTCACGGTCAGCGGACCCACGGAGGGCACGAGCCTGGCGACGGTGTCGAGAGGAACCAATTTTCCTGTGCTGGAACGCACGTACAGGAGAGAAAGTTTGTCAGGGTTGTTCTGATACTCCGGCAACAACTCCACGATGACGTAGTACTCATTGTTCGGCGTATAGATAGTGCTGATCTGGCGCGTGCCATATGCCGAGTAGAGAGCGTCCGAGACTTGGGCGGGCGTCAATCCGAGCGCGTAGGCCTTGTCGTGGTCGACTTCCACCGTGAGCTGTGGATTCTTCACTTGCACGTCGCTGGTGACATCCTGCAACTGCGGCAGAGCGCGCAGCGCACTCTCGAATTTGGGCGCAGCCTCGTAAAGCTCCGCTGTGTCTGGCGATTGCAGCGTGTACTGATATTGCGACTTGGTCAGCGATCCACCAATGCGGATGGTGGGTGGAATCTGCATGAACACATTCAGGCCCGCAATCCGCGATACCTTGGGGCGAAGTTCCTGAATCACCTCCGTCGCGCTCATCTGGTTGACGCGATCCTTCTTGTCCTTCAGGCGAAAGAACATGCGGCCCTGGTTGATCGGACTGCCGATCGCAGACATGATGTTCAGGACGCTCGGATCGGATTGCACGACGTTGGCCACCTTCTGCTGCAACTGCATCATGTCCTGAAACGCGATTCCCTGTTGCGCTTCGGTGAAGGCGAACACGAGGCCTTGATCTTCGTCGGGAATGAATCCGGTTCTGGAGATCGTGTAGAGATAGAACGTCAGGCCGATCACCACGAACGACACCATCAGGGTCGCAAACTTGTGGCGCAAGACGCCCTTCAGACTGCGGTCGTAAGCGTGCAGCCAGCTGTCGAACACCCGCTCGCTGAAATTGAAGAGGCGTCCGTGGCTGGACTGCTCTTGGTGGCGGAGAAACCGGCTGCACAGCATGGGCGTCAGGGTTAGCGACACAAAACCCGAAACCAGAATGGCAGCGCCAATGGTCACGGCGAACTCGTGCAGCAATCGGCCGATGATCCCGCCCATAAAGAGCAGGGGAATAAATACTGCCGCCAGCGAGAGCGTCATGGAGAGAATAGTGAAGCCAATTTCGCCGGCACCCTCCTTGGCAGCCTGCATGGCGGGCTTGCCCATCTCCATGTGGCGAACGATGTTCTCCAACATGACGATGGCATCGTCGACGACAAACCCGACCGACAACGTCAGCGCCATCAATGACAGATTGTCGAGGCTGTAGCCGAGCAAGTACATCACCGAAAAGGTTCCGATGATGGACATGGGCAACGCGAGAGACGGAATTACCGTGGCCGAGACATTGCGCAGGAAGATAAAAATCACCATGATGACCAGAGCGATGGTCAGCAGCAAGGTGAACTTTACGTCGTCGACCGACGCCCGAATCGACACGGAGCGATCGTAAAGCGTATCAATCTCGACTGCGGCGGGGATGTGATCCTGCAAGCGCGGCAGCAGTTTCTTAATCTTGTCGACGACTGCGACGGTGTTGGTTCCAGGCTGTTTTTGAATGGCCAACACAATAGCGCGAACTCCATTGAACCAGCTCGCGGTTTTGTCGTTCTGCACGCTGTCGATGACGCGACCGAGTTCGCCCAGGCGAACCGGAGTACCGTTCCGGTAGGCCACCACCATAGGTCGAAACTGCTGGGCATTCATGCGCTGCCCGTTCGACAGAATCGTGTAGGTGTTGCTCTCTCCGTACAGCGTACCGGTGGGAAGATTGGTATTTCCGGATTGCAGCGCGGCACTGACTTCGTCGATTCCGATCTGGCGCGCGGCCAAGGCGCTGGGGTCAAGCTGCGCTCGCATCGCATATTTCTGCGCTCCGTACACCTGCACCTGGGCCACGCCGCTGACCATGGAAACGTTCTGTGCGATGGTGGTTTCGGCCGCTTCGTCGACGTCGGATAGTTTCATGGTCGGCGAACTCAACGCCAGATAGAGGATGGGGGAATCCGCGGGATTTACCTTCTGGAAAGTCGGAGGCGTCGGCATCTCTGGGGGCAACTGCCCTCCGGCCGCGGTAATCGCGGCTTGCACGTCGAGCGCCGCGCCGTCCAGACTCCGGCTGAGGTTGAACTGAATCGTGATGTTCGTCAGCCCAAGAGAATTCGTCGATGTCATCGAGTCGATTCCGGCGATGGTCGAGAACTGCTTTTCCAGTGGCGTGGCCACGGAGGAAGCCATCGTTTCCGGGCTGGCGCCGGGAACCGACGCGCTCACCAGAATGGTAGGGAAGTCTACGTTGGGCAGATCGCTGACCGGCAGCAACTGATACGCGAAGATACCGAAGATAAGGATCGCGGCCATGACCAGGGTGGTCATGATCGGCCGTTTGATGAAGAGTTCGGAGAGACTCACAAACCGCCTCCGTCGGGTGCACCTGAGGCAGCCGTGTCCGTCTGCACCAGCACTTTTGCGTTGGGCGCCACGCGCAACTGGCCGTTCACGATGACGCGCTCGCCCACTCGCAAACCATCCGAAACCAAAGTCAGATTCTGATAGGCGCCGGCGGTCTTCACGGGGCGCGATTCAGCCGTGCTGTCACTTCTGACAACATATACATATTCGCCCTGCTGTCCGGTCTGGATGGCTTTTGTCGGGATCACGATGGCGTTCTTCTGTGTCGACAGCTCCAACGTCACATCCACAAACTCTCCCGGCCAAAGGCGCCGATCCTTGTTTTGAAATGTGCCTTTCAGTTTGAATGCGCCCGTCGTCGTGTCGACTCCATTGTCGATGAAGGTTAGCCGGCCTACGGCTGGATTGGCCGATTGTCCCTTGGGATACGCCAGAACTTTAAGCTGCCCGGAAGAGAAATATCGCCGCACCCGATCCAGATTTGCTTCCGGCACGGAGAATGTTGCGTAGATCGGACTGACCTGGTTCAACTGCACCAGAAAAGGCGTGTCGTTGGCCTTCACCAGATTTCCAAGATTCATCATCAAGGCTCCGGCCCGTGCGTCGATGGGAGCCGCGATGTCCGTGTATTGCAACTGCACCCGGGCCGCGTCCACGGCAGCCTTGTCCGCCTCCACCGCGGAGGAGTCGGCTTTCGCTTGAGCGCGTACCTGCTCCGCCTGTTCGTGGGAGACAATGCCTTCCTTTTCCAGGCCAGAATAGCGTTCGGCCTGTATTCGGGAGTTCTCTGCCTGCGCCTCATCGTGCTTCATTTGGCCGATGGCTTTTTCAAGGTCTGCCTGAAAGGGCCGCTTGTCGAGTTGAAATAGCAGTCGGCCTTGGCGAACATCCTCTCCTTCGCGGAAGAAGACCTTCTGGATCTGACCGTTGACCTGCGACCTGATCTGAACAGTTTGGTATGCCTCGACGTTGCCGATGGCGTTGATCTGGACCGGGATGTCTCGCTGCTCAACGCTGGCCACGACCACAGGCGCAGCCGGACGGCCTCCAGCGCCGCCTGCCGATGGAACTTGCTCTTTATTGCTACATCCGGATAGGACAAGGATCAAAGCTAGGGGAAAGAATAAGATCAACAATCGCAGTTCGACGAAGTGCTTCATGACGGTGGGGCCCTACAAAGCTAGAATTCATTATTGTATCGGTATTTTGTCCGATATTCGCTCGATGCTGTACCCCCCGGCCTTAAGCAAGGCGGAGGCGTGCGAACTGGGGCCTAGCCGAGCCTGCTTTCGAGTTCGGGTAACTTGTCGATGAAGTGAAGACGCCGCCGGCCTCTAAACGAAGGGCTAGCGGCCGGGAAGGTAAGGATATCCGGCCTTCGCCCATGTGCGAAGGCCGGGACAGCGATTAGGCGGCTTTTTCCTTGGTCCGCTGGAAAAAGGACAGCAGATCGGCGTTGATCTGGTCTGCGTTGGTTGTGGGCATTCCGTGAGGAAAACCCGGATACACCTTAAGCGTCGCACCCTTGACAAGTTTCGAGGACTGCAGAGCAGCCGCGCCGATGGGCACGATCTGGTCATCGTCGCCATGAAGAATGAGAGTGGGCACGTCGAACTTCTTTAGATCCTCCGTGAAGTCGGTCTCGGAGAAAGCCTTGATGCAGTCGTAGCCGGCCTTCACCCCGCCCATCATTCCCTGAAGCCACCATTTATCCCGGATGCCTTCCGAGATCTTAGCGCCCGGCCGGTTGTAGCCGTAGAACGGGAGCGTGATGTCCCTGTAAAACTGCGCTCGGTTTTCGATGTAGGCGGCTCGAAGACCGTCGAAAACGGACATCGGTGCACCCGCGGGATTTTTCTCCGTCTTCACCATCAGCGGCGGCACCGCACTGATCAGCACGGCCCCTCCGACACGTTTTGTGCCGTGCCGACCGATGTAGCGTGCAACTTCTCCTCCGCCGGTGGAGTGGCCCACATGGATTGCGTTTTTCAGGTCAAGCTTTTCCGTGAGGGCTGCAAGGTCGTCGGCGTAGGTGTCCATATCGTTGCCATCCCAGGTCTGGCTCGACCTGCCATGCCCTCGCCGGTCATGCGCGATGACGCGATAACCGCGCTGGCCAAAGAACATCATCTGTCCGTCCCAGTCGTCTGCGGTGAGCGGCCAGCCATGGCTGAAAACTATGGGCTGCCCTGTGCCCCAGTCCTTGTAGTAAATCTCTGTTCCGTCTTTTGTGGTGATGGTGGACATAAAATTTCTCCTTTTTTGTCTTCTCTTAAGATGCCTGCCCAATCGTAAGCTTTGCGAGTAGCTAATTCCGCTCAACTGGCAAAGCAGGTGAGGTTTGCCGAACATGCCTGATTGATTTGTTGGAACTCAAGCCGTCTTCCGAACAACTTGGGCTCCGGTTGATTCGGTGGCCTGGACGAGGCTGCCGTGTATGAGAACCACATTTGTTTTCGATTCCATATTTTGCCTCCTTGATTACTAGTAATTGGTGTTCGTCCAAGTCTTCGTCTACTGACTGCTCGAACCGCCAGCTTGCCGCAACACCACCTGCGACGAGTCCTTCAAATCGGTAACGATCAGAAAACGCCGCGATGCTGCAGGAACAGGTGACTCTGCCGGCGCCAGCGTCTTCAAAGGGCCAATTGCCTGCGCGATTCCTGCGCCGTCGGGATTCGTTTTCAGGACCATGAGCGGAACAAGTTTTCCGAATGGTGCATGATCGGATTCGGCCAGATACACCTGATATTGAGTCCCCGGAGCAAGTCCCGCGGCAGCGACCTCAACCAGGTCCAACAGCCCGAGCGAGTTTACGGCCACCGATGCTCGCGCATTCGGCAGAGCGGCGGCCGCCGCATCCAAATGCAAGCGGGCGGTGTTGCCGGCTTCTCCCAAGGCGGTGAGATTCTGCGTGCCGGCGCCCTCGGGAACTGCGTTCGGCACATAGACTAGAGCCTGCGACGTTTGCCCGATTGGAATGCTGGCGATCACCTTGTTGCTCAAGGTGTCGATCGCAAGTGCCATATCCCCATTCTCCAAGGCGACATAGACTCTCGAACCATCCCCCGACGCCCAGATTCCGTGGGGAAGACTTCCCACGGGAATGGTCGCGACCAGCTCTGGCGTTGATCCCCGGCGAAACACCTTCACCTCGTTCGCGCCTCCGATGGTGACATACGCGAACTTGCCGTTGTGGTTGTTGGCAAAGTTCACGTGGTTGGTGATCGGTCCAGTTTCCAACAGCGCCTTCTGTTCAAACGGCGGCTTGGCGCTGTACACCTGCACTTTGCCGGCATCTTTGAGGGTGATCCATACTTCGTCGTTTTCCGGACTCACTGCGATATTGGGGCAAAACGGACTGGCCTGCGATAACCGCTTGATAATTTGATGCGACGTCGCATCAATGACGGCAAGTTCCGGGGTGAAGCTGGAACAGACAAAAGCGTACTTTCCATCCGGACCGAACATGGTCATGCCCGGGCCGTTAGCCGTTTGAATGCGGCGGACTTCCTTCATCTGAACTGGATCGATGACCGAGACATAATCTTCGCCTCGCACAGTTACCCACAATTCTTTTCCGTCGGGTGTGAAAAATGCCTCGTGCGGTGACCGTCCGAGGTAGACCGTTCCTCTTATTTTGTTCGTCGCCGTGTCGATCAGCGTCACGGAATTTGAGCCGACCGACACCACCGCCAGTGTTTTCGAATCGGGTGAGTAGCCCAGACCGTGGACCAAAAGCTGGCCCCTGTAGAGCGGGCTGAGGGATCCCGGAACTGGAGCGCCGAGCCGGATCACGCCCAGAAGCTTGTTGCTGGATGGGTCAATGACAGAAACGGTGTTTGAGGTCTGGTCCGCTGCGTAAACCCGATCGTGGCTGGAGACCGGGATGTCCGCTCGCCCCCACGGCGCTTGTTGCGCGCATGCGGTAGAGATAAAACACACAATCGATAACCAGCGGATGATTTTCATACTCAGTTCTCCTGCTCGCATGAAAAAAGTGCTGTCGCTATTTACGCGGTTACTGCTGTTTCAGCCACAATTGCATTAACTCAATTTCCGATTGCTGGTCAGTGATAATTTCTTGCGCGAGCCGCCGCATTTGCGGGTCTTTGCCAAATAGCAGCTCTGTTTTCGCCATGTCAATTGCGGCCTGATGGTGGGGAAGCATCAATTTCACGAAATCAACATCGCTGTTTCCGGAAGACTGCACCCCTGCCATGGCCACATGCATCGCGCCCATGCTCTTACGCAACTCGGACCAGGCAGACTGCGTACCACCCTGCGAATCGGCAACCTGTGGCGCCGCCGGCATGGAAACCGTGGAGATCAAAATCCATAGCACAAACCATCGAGACAGATTCCGCATCACTCACCTTGTCTGTTCTTCCATTCCGCCTCTTCATCTCCCTGCCGTTGTTGCCAGGAGATGCCTCATCGCAACGGCGGTCTCCTCGACATTGGTTTCCAGCGCGGAAGCTTTTGCAATCGCGGGCGCCTTCATACAAGTTTCATGAAACTCGTCTCCGCGAGGCCGGTACAGTGACGCGACCGGCAAGCCGTGCCGCTGCCGCGACTGTTACCTGCCGCCAATCCGGAGTTGCGTCTCCGGCGGCCAATCCATGCGTTGCAACTCTTCCATCCAATCCTCGACCGATTGCCGGGCGGCCGCAGCGCCGTACAACTCCTTCACGGCACAAGCAAACGCTGCCAACTCCCTCTCCGCCGTAGTTACGCGGCCAGTGCTGAGGTGAATACAGCTCTCTAGTCTTCCATCCATCAAGATTGCGCTCTGTTCACACATAATGCCCTCGGCTGTCCTTCTGATGCTTGCGATACTCGTAAAGATAGACATGTGCCGAATTCCGCGAAACCGCAGGAACTACAGATTTCAGCCTAGATTTTTCTGCAGGTTTAAATAGTTATCGTTGAGAACTGAGCGTGAACGAGACAGACGTTTAGATGTTCGTTCGCCGAAAGACGGCCTTTATTTTTTCTAACCGGGTCGCGCTCGCCTTTCGGAAGACGATGCCCCCAGGGACCACAACCGTAATCTCGGTTCCAGATTTCTCAGAGCTGACCAGCGTCAGCCTGCCCCCGACGCGGGCGGCCCGCTCCCGCATTCCCTGCAGCCCGAAATGGCCGTTCTTTCCCATCTCTGCAATAGCCGGGTCGATGCCTACTCCATTGTCACCCACACGCAGAATCAGATCCTGTGCATATCTGAGCTCGACCTTCAATTCGTCGGCTTGCGAGTGCACACAGGCGTTGCGGATTGCTTCATATCCGATGCGGTACACTTCGTCCCGGACAATCGGATGCATCTCCCTGGCTTCGCCAACCACAGAAACCGTAGCCGCCATGGAGCTTGGGATGAGGCCGTCCTGGGTCGTCCGCCGGAGAGCTTCCGCAAGATCGTTCGTTTGCGTCGTAGAGGTGCGCAGTGAGTTCAGAGCTGTCCGGCCTTCCTGCATTGCCTGGCCAAGCCAGACGGATAGCTGCTCAACCGCCCGCCGCATGTAGATCGGGTCGTTGGGCTGATCCAGGGCGTCATCGGCGACCAACTTGCTGCCTTGGATGGTCTGCAGGAACGTGTCATGAAGGTCTCGCGCGATGCGAGTGCGTTCCGCCAACCGCTCATCGAAGCGGGAGCTGATGGCTTTGGCAATCTGTCGCACCCGCAATTGATATATCGCCCACACGACAAAGATGCCCGTAACCACGCACAACAGCAGGAACCAGTTCGTCTGGAACCAGGCTGGCGCGATGCTGAAATCCAGGGTCGCACCGGCTTCGTTCCAGACACCATCGTTGTTGCACGCCGCTACGCGGAATCTGTACTTTCCCGGACGAAGGTCGCTGTAGAAAGCCTGACGCCGTGTTCCTGGCTCCTGCCAGTTCGGCTCGCGGCCTTCCAGCATGTAGCGAAAGCGCACTTTCTGTGGGACCACGAAGCTCAGAGCCGTGTAGTCAATTTCGAGATCGCGCGTCAGAGCAGGCAGAAGCAGACCGTCCCGCGGCAGGTAGGTCTTTCTGTCGGCAACGATTTCTTCCACATGCACCGGCGGTGGGATCACGTTTTTTTGCAGATGGTTGGGATCGATCATTTGCAGGAGGTGGCCGTTTACAAACCACAGGCGTCCGTCGGGTGACTGCGCAGCTTGCGGCTTTAGCGAGGTCAATCCCGGTTGCACACCGTCGAAGGCATCAAACAGCCTGACAGTAACCAAACCGTCCGGCTTCTCCGACCAACTATCCAACTGGGATTTGTCGATTACGATAAGCCCGCATCGCGCGTACAGCCAAAGCGAGCCTGCGTCATCCTGCACCAAGGCGAAGATTCCGTCGCAAGGCAGACCATTCCGCGTGGTGAGGTTCTTCCGCGTGCCATTTTTCCAGCGGGCGACTTCATCCAGCGTTGTGCCCCAAACGGAGCCATCCGGTTCCACCAGCAGGTCCCTGATCTGACGGGTGTTTCCAAACTCATTCGAAGGAAAGGTTTGCGTTTTGCCGTCCTGGTATTGAACCAAATCCCCGTTCACCAGCCCTAGAAATACTCCTCCTTGTGGACTGGCAGCCAGCGTATAAGCAGTAGAAATTTGCGTAGACGTGACTTCGTCCTCGAGTCTCAGATCATGGATTCGGTCGAGGTTCGGTCCTGCCCGAACCCAAATGTTGTGGTGAATATCTTCTGTGATAGCAAAGACTATGCCGAGGGGAGTGCCGTCAGAATGGCGGACTTCCTGAAATACGCCGTGGTCGTAAACCCACAGCCCGGCATCGATGCCTACCCAGAGTCGCCCGGCGTGGTCTTCAAAGAGCGTCGTAACATTGCGTCCCGGCAGGCCCTGTCCGGGCCGAATCGCCGATAATTTGCCGTTTCGCATGACGTCCAGGGCCTGTGAATTGCCAACCCACACTGTGCCGTCGCGCGCCGCCACGACCGTACTAGCGCCGGCGGCGGCCAAACCTTCACGCGTGGAATAGCTTGCCACCGGCAGATCGCGAAAGTTGTCGATTCCTTCCGAAGTCACGATCCATAAGGTTCCCTCGCTATCCTGATAGAAACTTCCTACGGCATCGCTCGACAAGCCATCTATATTTCCAAAGTGATCGACGTCATTGCCTCGAATGCGAAAGATTCCGTGATGCTCCGTGCCCACCCAGAGGGAGTCCTCGCGGTCGACGAACAGGGTTGTGACATCCGAGTTATTGACGGTAATTCCCGGGAAGGTGCGGGTGGCCCAATGTCCGTTTTCAAAATGCTGCAGTTGCAAGCCCGGCACGGGGCGGTCGATCACCACCCAGACAGCCCCATTTGCTTCGCAAGCGATCGCTCTCAATGAAGCAAACGTTTCCGGACGCCGGGGAGTATTCGCAAAATAGGCGCTGGACGATTTAGGTTTCCAGCGAAGGAGTTCAGAATATCCGCCCACCCACAGCTCTCCGGAATTGCCGTTGCGCAGTTGGATCGCCGAGGGGAAAGGGATTCCGGCGTCGGCTCCATAACACTGCACTTGCTCATTTTTTATACGGCACAGCGGGCCCATGCCGTCGGTGACCTGGGTGCGGACCAGCCATATTGAGCCATCCCCATCCTCCACCATGGATTCAATGCGTCCGCTCAGTTGCGGGTAGTTGGTCAGCGCGCCGTCTTTCCAGTGAGAGACGCCATATCCAGTGCCGACCCAGAGGCTGCCGTCATGCGCTCCCTGAAGAGAAAAGATTCTGGAGTCGAGTAGCCGCTCGCCGTCAGGCGGGTTCCACTGAGCGAAGTGAACGCCATCGAAGCGCACCAGGCCGAGGTTGGTGCCTATCCATAGATACCCGTCGGTGGTCTGGGTGACCACAATCGGCGAGCCGCCAAAGACGCCGTCCTGGAGCCTCCATTCGGAGTGGGCGTATTGAGAGATACGCCGGCCGGGATCGACCGCCCAGCTTGAGATTGTGGAGAAGGATAAGAGAAAGAGGCAGCACAGGATCGACCGCGAAATGTTCAGCTTCGCCATCTCCGTAGCGAAATTCGCAGGACTGCGCTTGCGCGATCGTGTGGCCGATCCTGAGGTGCTTTCCTCGATAGAACCTGCGCGAGCGATGGATGAAGTAAGAGCGTTCGATCCATCTGAGCCGTCCGGGCAATATCCATGGGATGAGAATCGCAACCTACCCTGACCTTACTGCCTGCAAAGCTAAAGGGGCACATCAAAATCTCCAGCCACCACCCTGCATTTTTCTATAGCCGGTACCAGGTCAGATTTGCAGCAGCCCGCGCCGCACCGCGATCGTTACGGCATGGGTGCGATCATTGGCTCCCAGCTTGTCCACCAGGTTCTTGATGTGGAAATTGACAGTCGTCTCCGCAACCGACAGACGGTCGGCAATCTGTTTGTTGCGATAGCCATCCCGAATGAGCCGCAGCACCTCCAGCTCCCGGCTCGTAAGATCATCGTCGCCCATGTGTTCGGCCAGACGGGCTGCCACCTCGGGCGGAATGTGCCGCTTGCCGGCGTGAACCGATCGGACGATGTCCAGCAACTGATTCTTGGGCATGCTCTTGAGGACATAAGCCGCCGCGCCGGCTCGCAGCGCCCGCTGGATTTCGCCATCGCTGTCCGAGGTGGTGAGAATGATAATGCGAGCCTGGGGAAACTCTCCGCGAATGGCTATCAGCGTGTCGGTGCCATTGGTGCCGGGAAGGCGGAGATCCATCAGCGTAATGTCGGGCCGATGACGGCGGAATTCCGTCACAGCCTCCGCCCCATTGGTTGCCTGCGCAACCATGAGCATATCCTGCTGCGATCCAATGATCGTGCTCAGTCCCTCGCGAAAGACCGGATGGTCTTCAACGCTCAGGATGCGAATCGGCTTAGGCGGAACCATCGTAGTTGCCTCATGCCGGACAATTGTAAATGGATCGGGAGCCGGTTCAAACTGCAACCTCTCACAGGCTTGGGTTGGAGGCACGGGCGCCGCCTAACGCTGCCTGGACTCGGAGAAGCGGACCAAAGCGTACGTATTTAGTTCCGAAACGAAGTCGCGAGTTTCGCGTAGCATTCGGACTCGTGTGGTTTCCGGGGAAACCGATTGGTCGCGTGACTGCGTGCGGACGATAAGTGACAGAGGTGTCGACGCGGGCCGCAACAGGAAGCTCTTTATCCCGATACCCGCGAGAGCAAACCCTGCTTCTGGGGCGAACAGTAGATGCTCCTTGCATCCTCCGGTATCGCACACCGTCGTTGCTTCTAGTGTCTGACTGCCCGGCTGAGAGTAGAAATACAGCGCAAAAATTGCGGAACCGCCTTGCGCGGTGTGCAGCAGGTCAACATCTTCCCAAGCCGGCTGCTCTCCGCCCGCGAGGTGGCAGGCGATCGGATCGTGAACCCCAGGCCCGAGCCATACCGCAATATCCATCTCATTTCCTGGCTCTCCATTCGAATATGCCGCCCAACGATAAGCCAGGTGATTTAACCAATCCTGTTCCCACCAGGTCCGCAACAAGCGGTATTTTCCCAGTTGTTCTGGCAGCACGCTGGCGGAAACCTCCGATCCGTCGCCTTTGGAGTTGACTTGAGCTATGGAGGCCAATTGGCGCACTCCGCAGAGGCACGACGCCACAAACGCCAGCGAAACAATGGCGCCTTTCCAATAAACCCGATTCGTCTTCACGTGAGTATTCTGGAAGCGCTTCTTTGGCCCGTTCATCGCCGGGTTCAGCGGCCGTACTTGCCTCTTCCAGCGAACCATGCCCGCAAACAAGACTGCAGCTGACAGGAACAGGAATCCCCCAATCAGGTAGTCGCCGCTCTCCCCATGCGGTTGCAGCCAGGGGAAGGTCAGAGCTATGCGATAGAACAGAACCAGAACGCACAGCCGGATTAAATTGAATATATAGCCGAGAGCAACCGCGCCCAACACTGAGAAGGCCCATACCTGGATCGAAAAGCGGTAAAGATACCCGAGTATCAAGGCCAGATATCCCATGGTGACCGCGCCGCGAATCCCATCACAGCCCGGAGCGATAAACATGCCGAAGCCGGGAGCAAACATCAGCCGGAGTTGATTCACATCCGGATGTACACCGACGGCCAGGGCAAACCACTGTGCCACGTGGGCGCACCAAAATTGCAAAGGAAGATCCACTAGCTCAAATGCCGTGGGAACCGGATTGACGAGAAAAAGAAGCGAAAGAGGAAAGAAGCTTGCGCGCCACAGCCGCACGCCTCCGAGCAATAAGACTACCCCGCTGCCGTACGCGAATACCGTTAGGCCGAGGGGCAGGAGCGAGATCGCAAAGTGCTGCGTGAAGGCGAACGCCTGCAACGCATTTCCACCCTCGCGCGCCATAACGACCGCATAGTAGAGCGGCAGCAGACCCCACCAGGTGCCGCGAGCCTCCCAATCCATCCTTCGCCAGATGCGCAGGATGAGTATGATGCTGATGAACGGAAAGTAAATGCCGATTGAGCGCAGAGCGTCTGCCGTCCAGATTCGCCAAAGGAGAGAACCGGCGGTTAGCAGCAATCCTGCAAAGCCTAGGCACAGCCAGGGAAACATACGGCGCCCGGCGCTAAACCGCGAATCGGCACGAATGGAAAGATAGGAAGGTCGTCCGGCAATCTGAGAAATCCCTGCCATTTGCCGTGAAAACAGTCGCGACTTAAGCGTCCCGCCGGTGACGCCACCACGAAGCGAGCTTGTTCTTGACTGGAGCGTAAAGCACGCCCGCTACGCCGATCAGCCCAAGAACCGCTGTGGGATTCTCCGGAGAATCGACACATCCACCCTGCGCGTGCAAGGGCAGGGCAGCCAGCAGAAAGAATCCGAAATACAAATAGCGGAGGTACAACTTAGGCAAGCGCACCACCCAGGCGTACGAAGAATACACGCACAAAATAAATATACAGGCCAGATTGTGTGAGTCAACATGATAAACAGGCGGATGGTTTCCTTATTAGTACACTGCCGGTAGCGGGGAATAAAAGCTGCGGCTGAGTACTCTCGGTCGCATTTTCATCTTCGCTCAGGGGGGTTCTGTGCGCCCGCTAAGCTCTTGTGACTGGTCCGCTCTTCTTCTTTTTCTTTTCGCTGCTATCGGTCTTGCCATGATCCCTCTCTCAACTGGCTGTCGAAGCCTGCGCGCTCAGAGCGCTCCGTCGATCCCTGCTGGTTCGGGGCGTGGTTCACGGCGGCCAGCCGGTCGTTGGCATCGCCGCGAGGGTAATCTGCAGCTTGGCCAGCGGCCCTAAATTGTCGGCACACACCTTTTATTCTGTTAACTACATCGTTCTGTTAACTACATCGACTCCGCCGCAGATTTCGCTCTTCGGCTGGTGAAAGTTGGGTTTATCTTCGTGCTGTTGTTCCTTTTGATCGTGTAAAATTCGAAGCTCGAGCCAAAGCAGTTTGCGGCTTACCATCGACAGTAATTTCCGCTGCAGTTCTCTATGCCCTAGCCATGGGGCTTTCAACGACGCGCCCCAAGTGTCGGTTTTCACCCGTCTGGGTGTTCTGATCCTTCTTCTTTCGGCCTGCCTTCTTGTTAGTTGCGGCGGCGGGCTTAGCAATGCAGTGTCGCCCTCCCCCGCCATCCTATCCGGCATGGTTCGTGGCGGGCAGCAAGGAGTCTCCGGCGCCACGATTCAGCTCTATGCCGCGGGCGCCACCGGCTACAGCTCGGCAGCCACAGCTCTGCTGACTCAAGTCGTGACCACCAACGGGGCTGGCAGCTTCTCGATCACCGGCGACTACACCTGCCCAACCGCTTCCACGCAGGTCTATATCGTGGCAACGGGTGGCAATCCCGGCCTGACTGCAGGGACCAACAACGCCGCTCTGGCGATGATGGCGGCGCTCGGTTCGTGCGGCAATCTGACATCCTCGACCTTCATTGACATTGACGAAGTAACGACTGTCGCTTCGGTGTTTGCCCTGGCGCCATTCATGAGCGCCGGTGGCGGAGCGAACCTGGGTTCGACCAGCACCAATGCGCAGGGTCTGGTCAACGCCTTTGCCACAGTCAATAACTTGGTGAATACGAGCAACGGATTCGCCCCTGGACCTAGTCTGCCCACCGGAGCGACCGCGCCGACCACCGAACTGAACACACTTGCCGATGTCCTGGCGCCCTGCGTGAACTCCAATGGCGTCTCCGGGGAATGCACCGCGTTGTTCATGGCCGCGACACCCAGCGGGAAAAGCGCGCCGGCCAACACCATCGATGCAATGCTCGACATCGCGCAGAACCCGGCACAAAATATGAGCGCGTTGTTCAGCCTGGTAACCGGGACTGCGCCCTTCCAACCTACACTTTCGGCAGCCCCGAACGACTGGACGGTTGACATTAAATATATCGGTGGCGGGCTAAGCAGTCCGCAAAACGTCGCCGTCGATTCGACAGGCAATATCTGGATCGCCAACACGGCCAACATCCTGAGTGAATTCTCCAACCAGGGCAGCGCACTTTCCGGTTCATCAGGTTATACCGGCAATGGGTTGAACGGCCCATGGGGCATCGCCGTCGATCCGACGGGCAACGTCTGGGTCACGGATTCGAGTTCCAACGCTCTGTCTGAGTTCACCAGCAGTGGGGCCGCGATTGCGAGTTACACCGGTGGCGGGCTGGATTTTCCCTACGGCCTGGCCATCGGCGGCACCGGCGTGGCCTGGACAGCGAACGCATCCACTACCAGCGCCTTTCTGAACGATGGCACTGTGCAAGCCAGCTCGCCCTATGGCGCGGGGTCAAACTTCTACAACGTCGCTATCGACGGTTCCGGCAATGTATGGCTTACCGACAACAAGACAGCGGGCGATGTGGCAAAGTTCTCCGGCAGCGGTGGCGTAGTCGGGAGTTATGGCGCAGGCGGACAGAACGGATCCTTTGGAGTGGCCATCGACAGCGCGGCTCACGTCTGGATTTCCAACAACGGCAACAATAGCGTAACTGCGCTGAACAACGACGGCAGCGCGGTGGCCAATTACACTGGCGGCGGGCTCAGTGCTCCCCAGGGGATTGCAGTCGATGGATTGGGCAATATCTGGGTAGCAAACCCTGGCAATAGCAGCGTAACCGAGCTGAACAACAGCGGCGTGGCCCTTTCGCCAGCCACGGGCTTTCTCGGTGGCGGTATGAGCACGCCTTTAGGCGTGGCCGTGGACGGTTCCGGCAATGTCTGGGTCAGCAATAACGGTTCTGGCAGCAATAGCATTACTGAGATTGTAGGGGCCGCTGTGCCGGTGGTGACCCCTCTGTCTGTGGCGGTCAAGAACAATACGCTGGGGACGCAACCGTAACGCCCGAGGGTCCAATTCATAGTCACCCCGCGACTCAGGCTGGCAAACACTCTCAAGTTTTTTCTCATTGACTTCGCTCGCTGGCGACTGTCTGATAGTGTCAAGTTCTGGCCTGTTGTTTCAGCTGCATTCCCCCGCAGTGCGTTGGTGAGGACAATATGGTGCGCGCGGGGCATAAGTGCTCTCCGTTTGCTTACTCATTGCTTATGCTGGCGGGGATTGGCGCAATAGCTCTCCTTAGCGGTTGCGGAGAGCAAACGAGCAAGCCTGATGTTGCAGTCGCTGGATTGCGAGGAACCGTGCACGGCGGCCAGCAGCCGGTGTCTGGAGCGTCCATTCAGCTTTACGCGGCGGGAACCTCCGGCTACGGATCGGCGGCGACGGCGCTGCTGACTACACCCGCGGTCACCGGCGCCGGCGGGAACTTCACAATTACCGGCCTCTACACGTGCCCATCGCCTACCACGCAGGTGTATCTCGTGGCTAGCGGAGGCAACCCCGGCCTGATCGCGGGAACGAACAATACGGCTCTCACGATGATGGCTGCCTTGGGTGATTGCGGCAACCTGAGCCCTTCAACGTTCGTGAGTATCAATGAACTTACGACGGTGGCCTCGGTGTATGCGCTAGCACAATTCATGGTTGCGGGGGGAGGCTCGAATCTGGGAACTGACACCACCTTCAGCGCAGTCGGCGGCAATCTGCAGGGATTAGCCAATGCCTTCAGCACTGTGAACAATCTCGTAGACACCGCGAGCGGGACTGCGCCAGGACCGAGCTTGCCCTCGGGAGCCACCGCGCCGGCCAGCGAACTGAACACGCTAGCCGACATTTTTTCCATCTGTATAAACTCCAATGGGAGTTCAGGTGAATGTGACGCGCTGTTCACGGCTGCGAAGCCCATTGCGGGAAGTGCGCCGACGAACACGATTGATGCAGTTTTGGACATCGCGCGGAATCCGGGCAACAACGTCGATACGTTGTACAACTTGCTGACTGGCACTCCTCCTTTTCAGCCCACGCTGAGTTCAACTCCAAACGACTGGACCGTGGACATCAACTACACGGGCGGCGGGCTGAGTTCTCCCTTTGATATTGCTATCGATGACTCTGGCAACGTCTGGACAGGGAACTTAAGCAATGCCAGCCTGAGCAAATTCTCTACCGCTGGGACTGCGCTCTCTCCGCCCACTGGATTTACCGGCGGCGGTCTCGCCGGGAGCCCATTCACGATTGCCATCGATGGCTCCGGTAATGTGTTCACGGCGAACGAGGGCCCCAACACTCTGAGCAAATTCTCTAACTCCGGGGCGGCACTTTCGCCCTCCGGCGGATACACCGACAGCAACCTTAGCACCCCGGTGGGGATTGCGCTTGACCTCTCCTACAACGTATGGGTTATCAATTTTGGGAGTGATAGCGTAGTTGAGTATTCCAACAATTTTATGCCGTCCTCTGCGCTCGCAGTCCTTACAGGTGGCATCGACGGCCCAGGGCGGATCGCCCTTGACCCCAACACAAACATTTGGATTCCAAATAGGAGCGGAGCTTTTAGCCTGCACGAATTCAACTACCTCGGGACTCTGCTCTCTGGATTGGGGGGATACACTGGCGGCGGACTGAATGATCCCTATTTCCTCGCCATTGACGCCTCTGGCAACGTCTGGGTTACTAACCCGCCGAACAGCATTCTCAGTGAATTCTCCAAGAGCGGCAGCCCAATCTCCGGGCCTTCGGGTTACACCGGAGGGGGTCTGGCAGGTGGGAGATATCTTGCGATCGACGGCGCCAGCAATGTCTGGGTTGCAAATGCAGTCGACAGCGTCACCGAGTTGGCGAATGACGGAACGCCGATCTCGCCATCTACTGGCTACACCGGCGGCGGACTCTTTAGTTCTGCGGGAATTGCGATCGACGGCTCCGGCAATGTTTGGGTGGCGAACGAGGGCACTTCCACGCTTACGGAAATCGTTGGCGCAGCGGTGCCGGTAGTTACTCCCCTGGCCACCGCGCTTAGAGCAAACCTGCTTGGTCAGCGTCCATAGACAATGAGAAATCACGACCGCTATCGCAAAGTGCGGAAAACTTACCTCGCCCTCGCCTTTCTGCTTACAGCAATGCTAGCTCTGGCTGCCTGCGGCGGTGGTTCGGTCGGCGCTGTAACTCCGGTGCCAACTCCAGTGCCGACTCCAACGCCTGCGCCCTCTGTCCCCTTTTTAACCGGATCGGTGGAAGCCGGCCAGACGGCAGTATCAGGCGCGGCGGTTCAGCTCTACGCTGCGGGCAGCAGCGGTTATGGATCGCAGCCCATCGCCCTTCTCGCCACTCCGGTGAAAACTGACGCCAACGGAAAGTTCACTCTCAACTACACATGTCCTTCGTCCTCCGCTCTGCTGTATCTGGTCGCCACTGGAGGCAATCCTGCACTCTCTGCCGGGACCAACAATGCCGCACTGGCCATGATGGTGGCACTCGGACCTTGCGGCAGTCTAAGTTCTTCGGCCACAGCCTCAATCAACGAAGTGACCACGGTGGCCTCGGTTTTTGCGCTGGCACAGTTCATTAGTCCCGGGGCGAATGTGGGTACGAGCAGCAGCAACGCGCAAGGTCTGGCGAACGCCTTTGCCGCAATCAGCAACCTGGTGAGCGTTAGCAGCGGCGCAGCGCCGGGCCCATCGCTGCCAGCGGGAGCCACCGGTCCCACCGCTACCCTGAACACACTTGCGAACATTCTCAATAGTTGTGCCGCCTCAGCGGGGCCATGCGCAGCCCTGTTTTCGGCAGTGACGCCGAGCAGGGCAACTGCGCCCTCGAATACGCTTGATGCCGTCCTCACGATTGCCTTAAATCCCGCACTCAACCCCAGCGCGCTTTACGCGCTCGCTCCGGCAACTCCCCCTTTTCAACCCGCGCTGACTCAAGCTCCGAACGATTGGATGCTGTCCATCAATTTCACCGGAGGAGGCCTGCACGGGCCTGCGGCTCTGGCGATCGACCATGCCGGCAATGTGTGGGTTGCCGACTACTACGGGGCCGCAACCGAACTCTCGCCCCAGGGGCAGTCTCTGTCTCCCGCAGCGGGATTCACTGGCGGAGGATTGAACGAATGCTACGGCCTGACCATCGACAATAGCGGCAATGTCTGGATCGCGAATGAGCAAAGCGCAGGATCGGTGAACGGCGGCTTGGGGAGCTTGACCGAGCTGAGTTCGAGCGGACAGATTCTCTCCGGCTCCGGAGGCTTCTCGGGTGGGGGAATCAATTTTCCGGTAGCCGCAGCCTCGGACTCAGCCGGCAGAATCTGGACTTCCAACTATGGAGCCTCGACAGCCAGTTTGCTCGCCAACTCCGGGACCGCCCTTTCCGGCGCCGTCGGCTTGGGTAGTGGCTCGCTCAGCTTTCCGGTGGCACTTGCAATCGACGGCAGCGGGGGTGCGTGGCTTGCGAACCAGAGTTCCACCACGGTCACAAGGATTTCTGCCGACGGCACGCAGGCTACAGAGTTTTCCTGTTGCAACGCCCCTTCGGGGCTGGCGATCGATCAGCATGGCAATGTCTGGGTGACAAATTTCCTCGGTGACAGCGTGAGTGAGCTATCGCAGGCTGGCGCGGTGCTTTCCAGTGGCTACACGGGCGGCGGTCTGCTGCGCCCACAAGGCATTGCCGTGGATGGAGTGGGGAATTTCTGGGTAGCGAACTACCATGGGAATTCCCTCACGAAACTGGAAGGAGCCAACGGCAGCGCTCCGGGCACGCCGCTCTCCCCCGCCAACGGACTTGGCTTGTCAGGGGGAATGAGCTTGCCATTCGCTCTGGCGGTCGATGGCAGCGGAAACCTGTGGGTTTCGAGTTTTGCGAACGACAGCGTCGTGGAATACATAGGCGCTGCGCCGCCGGTGAAAACACCTCTTTTAGGCCCGCTTTAGGCCCGCCCAATTAGCCCTAAGACTCCTCGACTCGTCCCCGGTGTGCAACTCTGACCGTCTCTCTGACGTTCGCATCGCCTTCCCGGCCGGCTTCATCTAACCTCCCGTGAATACTTTATCTATTTCGGTGTTGGACCTCGTCGGCATGCGAACAGGTGAACCGGCGGGCAGAGCAATCGCCCGGTCCGTGGACCTGGCACAACACGTTGAGCGCCTGGGATACAAGCGCTACTGGCTGGCAGAACATCACTCCATCGCCGGCCTGGCTTGCTCCGCCACGCCGGTGCTGATCGGACACGTGGCGGCAGCGACTACGACGATTCGCGTGGGAAGTGGTGGAATAATGCTGCCGAACCATGCGCCGCTTGTAGTTGCGGAGCAGTTTGGGACGCTGGAGGCGCTCTATCCCGGCCGAATCGATCTGGGGTTGGGCCGCGCTCCGGGCGGGGACTATCAGACTATGCGGGCGCTACGGCGGGATTTGCGCCAGAGCGGAGACGATTTTCCGGCGCTGCTGGAGGAGTTGCGGGCATACCTCGGTCCGGAAGAACCGGGGCAAGCGGTAAAGGCGATTCCCGGACAGGGGAGCAATGTACCGATTACATTGCTGGGATCAAGCCACTTCAGCGCACAGCTGGCAGGAATGCTGGGATTGCCGTTTGCATTCGCAGCGCACTTTGCTCCCGACGATCTGTATACCGCGGCGCAACTCTATCGCGAGCGGTTCCGCCCAAGCGAGGTACTACAGAAGCCGTACCTGATGATTGGGGTGCAGGTGATTGCCGCGGAGACCGATGCCGCTGCCCGGCGGCTGTTCACCACACCACAACAGCGCTTTCTACGACTGATTCGGAACCAGCCGGTGGAGTTGTTGCCGCCGGTGGATTCCATGGAGCCGTTGTGGCAGGAGAGAGAACGCGCCGCGGTGGAGAATAGACTGCGCGCAGCGATCGTCGGATCGGACGCCACGGTGAAGACGGCGCTGGAAAAACTGGCAGGTGAGACGGGCGCTGATGAAGTAATTGTTGTGACCGACACTTACGAGCATGCGGACCGACTGCAGTCGTATCAGCGGTTGGCCGGTATTGCGCGCACCGTCGAGTTGAAGCCAACCGTCGCTATGGAAGCCTGCCGAGCGAGGTTGCGCCCGGTGCTCCACGGCAAGAGGGGCAGATTGCGCCGCGCCAACGGACCCACCAAATCCAAAGGATGGCTTGAGTAGGCCACCAGCCAGCCTACTTTCGATGTATCTACTTCCGTGGTCTTGCCCTGATTCCGGAATTACCTCACCCTTATTGTTTCAACTAACTCGGCTCTTGGACAATCGTAAGTGCCACGCGCTCAAGATTTTGCCCGCAAGTGCCGCAAACTCTAAAGATCTGCGGGCGGAATGGCTACCTGAAACTCGACTTCGGCACTGAAGACGAGAAACGAAGGCTCGGCCAGCGCGGGCACATCGGAAGGATCCCTTGACGTTCACGACCGGGACGCCGCTGCGGCGTCCCTCTTGGACGCGGCTTTCCGATCGCTCTCACTTAATCGACGCCCGATTACCCGGGCGTTGGACACAGCGACTGTTAGCTACTTCGAGCAGCCTCTCTTGGCTTTGTCGAGGAGCGCATTTCGCCCGCAAGTAGTGTGAAAGCAGCTACCCCAAGATCGACAGGAGAAAAAAGTCTCTATATGCTGGCCTCTATGGGCGTATCTGTCTCCTAGAAGTCTGACCAGTTGCGGGCGGGAACGGATAGAGAAGAAAGTCACAACAATAATTTGTCTTCGTACCGGGCTTTCGCCAAGCGCTTTTAGCATCCAAGGTGCGCGGGTTTGCAGGCAAACATTCAGCCGACCCGTCAGCGCTCTACTTTCAGTACTGCTGTCGGCTGACAACGTCTGCTCCTTTGGGCGATCTCGAACGGCATGGCACTAAGGAGGCAGAGGAACCAGACCAGGCTCTGCGCCTGGACTTGGGACGGTTATGCAGAAGGAGATCGTTATGCACCCTGAGCATCGAGTGTATTCAACCGGGTGTTGGTCTGGACTGAGCAAAGCCCTGCTAATCTCAGTTGTCTCTCTACTCTTTACGGTCTTTGCGTCTTCCCAAGACGTGCTAACCCAGCACAACGACAACGCCCGCACCGGCCAGAATCTTTACGAAACCATTCTTACACCGGGCAATGTGAATTCCAGCAGTTTTGGCCGGCTCTTTACGCTTGCCGTGGACGGTAAAGTCGATGCACAGCCCTTATACATATCTTCCCTCGCCATCCCGGGCAATGGCACGCGCAATGTTCTGATCGTCGCAACGGAACATGACAGTGTGTACGCCTTTGACGCCGATTCTGGCAGCACCCTTTGGAGAGTGTCCCTGTTGGGTTCTGGGGAGAACACCTCCGATACGCACGCGTGCGGCAATCTCACTCCCGAGATCGGCATCACCGCTACGCCAGTCATTAACCGTACGCCCGGATCGAATGCCGCCATTTACGTGGTGGCTATGTCGAAGGACAGCTCCGGCAATTACCATCAGCGCCTGCACGCGCTCGACCCTGCCGCCGGTACGGAAATATTTGCAGGTCCCGCCGAGATCACCGCGACTTACCCGGGTACCGGAGACAACAGCTCGGGTGGCAATGTGATCTTCGATCCCGGCCAATACATGGATCGATCTGCGCTGCTGTTACTCAACGGCGTTGTGTACACGACGTGGGCCTCGCACTGCGACATTAGACCTTACACCGGGTGGATCATGGGCTATAGCGCATCCAACCTGGCGCAAGTCAGCGTGCTGAACGTCACTCCGAACGGCAATGACGGTGCTATCTGGATGGCGGGAGCCGGACCGGCAACGGATGACT
Organism: uncultured Acidobacteriaceae bacterium; assembly: GCA_963735545.1. Lineage (GTDB taxonomy): Bacteria > Acidobacteriota > Terriglobia > Terriglobales > Acidobacteriaceae > PALSA-270. Next base: position 20,353 of record CAVTLU010000012.1, on the reverse strand, counting down.
CGGGAAACATTTATATCCTCGATGGCAACGGGGTTTTCGACAACACCTTAAACGCCAGCGGCTTTCCCAGCAATGGCGACTATGGAAATGCCTTCCTCAAGCTTTCCACCACGAGTGGGCTGGCAGTAGCGGACTACTTCGAGATGGACAGTCAGGTATCGGAGAACGCCGGAGATGTCGATATCGGTTCCGGCGGAGCATTAGTGTTGCCCGACCAGTCTGACGCCACGGGAGACATTTGGCACCTGGCTGTGGGGGCAGGCAAAGACCACAATCTGTATGTTGTGAACCGCGATTCAATGGGGAAGTTCAATGCCAGCAGTAACAACATTTATCAACAACTGACTAGCGTATTTTCCAACGGAATCTTCTCCGCCCCAGTCTACTTTAACGGCACAATCTATTACGGAGCAGTAAAAGACCCGATCTATGCATTCCAGTTGTCCAACGCCCGGTTGTCGACTGCTGCCACGGCGCAGACCAGCAACACCTACGCATATCCGGGGGCAACCATCGCTCTCTCGGCCAACCAGACTAGCAATGCCATCCTTTGGGCTACCGAGAACGTGAGTCCGGCAGTTTTGCACGCTTACGATGCCGTCACCTTACAAGAGCTGTACAACAGCAACCAGGCCGCAAACAGCCGTGACCACTACGGCTCGGGCAACAAGTACATCACCCCCACCATCGCCAACGGCAAGGTCTATGTAGGGACGACCAACAGTGTGGGAGTGTTCGGACTCCTGACCAGTCCCGCAGCGACTCCTACATTCAGTCCGGCGCCGGGGGTCTACAGCACCACGCAGTCGGTAATGCTATCTGACGGCAGTGCGGGGGCAACCATCTATTACACAACCGACGGGAGCAATCCCAGTTCGTCGTCTAACGTTTACGGCGGAGCGATTACGGTAGCGGCCACAACCACAATCCGAGCCATTGCGACGGCGCCGGGTCTTTCGGTTAGCCCCGTGGCCAATGGCACGTACACCATCCAGGGCCAGGCTGCGACGCCCACCTTCAGTCCAGCGCCGGGGACATACAACTCCACGCAGTCGGTCAGGCTGTCCGATACCGTGGCGGGCGCGACGATCTACTACACAACCGACGGGAGCACCCCCAGCACGTCGTCTAACGTGTATAGCGGAGCGATATCCGTCCCGGCCACAACCACAATCCAGGCGATTGCGACGGCGCCGGGTTTCGCGACTAGCGCCGTGGCCAGCGGGACGTACACCATCCAGGGCCAGGCAGCGGCACCCACGTTCAATCCTGCGCCGGGAACGTACAGCAATAGTGTGAACGTTAACCTGGCGGACACAACGGCGGGCGCGGTGATCCACTGCACTACGGACGGAACCACGCCCACGGCGGCCTCCCCGGCTTGCACCACCTTGAACCTGACCGCCACGACCACGATCCGGGCGGTTGCGACCGCTTCCGGACTCACGCCGAGCGCCCTGGCCAGCGGCACTTACACCGTCACTACTGGCGCCATGCCGATCAACCTCGGCTCCGGTTTTTCGGCAGCGGGGATACAGATGAACGGGAATACCAAGCTCAATGGCACCCGTCTGCAACTCACCGATACCAGCGTCGGCCACCAAACGGCCAGCGCGTACTGGACCACGCCGGTGAATGTGCAATCGTTCACCAACGACTTTACCTTCCAGTTGACGAACCCCAACGCGGACGGTTTTGCCTTCTTTCTGCAAAACGCTGGACTCACTGCCATGGGTGCGGGCGGAGGGGGGTTGGGATCCTCCGGCGTCAGGCCCAGCGTAGCGGTGAAGTTCGATCTGTATGACAACATGGGAGAAGGCAACAACTCCACGGGTTTGTTCAGCAACGGAGCAGCGCCCGCCCTGCCGGCCACGACTCTGGGTGGCGGGGTGAATCTGCACAGCGGCGATATCCTCCAGGTGCACATGGTGTACAACGGCACTACGCTGACCATGACGATCACGGACACGGCGAACCCGAGCCTAACGTACATGATCGGATGGCCGATCAACATACCAGGCACGGTAGGCGGCAATGCTGCTTATGCGGGCTTCAGCGCCGCCACCGGCGGCGGCACCGCCACCCAGGAGATATTGGCCTGGACATACAGCACAGGCACGGCGACCTCTCCGGCGGCGACACCAGCGTTCACTCCCGTAGCAGGAACTTATTCAGGGCCACAATCGGTGACCATCTCGGATACGACCGCCGGGGCTTCGATCTTCTACACGCTAGATGGGTCCGCCCCGGCGACCAGTGCCGGCGGGTCCACGTTGCAGTACACCGCGCCGATCTCGGTGACCGCATCAGAAACGATCAATGCCATGGCTATGGCTACAGGGTTCTCTCCCAGTGCCACGGCCAGCGCCGGCTATACAATCACGCCTCCACCCGCAGCAACTCCAGTGATCATGCCAACGACCGGGTCGTATACGTCTGCGCAAACGGTCACCATCACCGACAGCACTCCGGGAGCGACGATTAACTACACGTTGGATGGCAGTACGCCGACGAGTTCGTCCTCCACGTACACGGGGGCGTTCTCCGTCAATGCCACGACGACGGTGAATGCCATCGCGACAGCGGCAAATTTCTCCCCTAGTGCTCTGGCCAGCGCCAGCTATACCATCACGCTACCCGCTGCCACTCCCGTGATCATGCCAGCCGCTGGGTCGTATACGTCTGCACAAACGGTCACGATCACCGATAGCACCACGGGAGCGGCGATTCATTACACGTTGGATGGCAGCACGCCGACGACTACGTCCCCCACGTACGCGGGGGTGTTCTCGGTGAACGCGACCGCGACGGTGAAGGCCATTGCGACAGCGGCAAATTTCTCACCCAGTGCCCTGGCCAGCGCCAGCTATACCATCACCCTACCCGCCGCCACTCCCATAATCATGCCAGCCGCTGGGTCGTATACGACTGCACAAACGGTCGCGATCACCGACAGCACCACGAGAGCGGCGATTCATTACACGTTGGATGGCAGCACGCCGACGACTACATCACCCACCTACGTCGGAGCGTTCTCCGTGAATACGACGACGACGGTGATGGCCATGGCTACGGCGGCAAATTTCTCCCCCAGTGCCACGGCCAGCGCCAGCTATACCATCACGCTGCCTGCCGCCACTCCCGTGATCATGCCAACCACTGGGTCGTATACTTCTGCGCAAACGGTCACCATCACCGATAGCACTGCGGGAGCGACGATTTACTACACGTTGGATGGAAGTACGCCTACAAGTTCGTCTCCAATGTTCACGGGGGCATTTCCGGTGAATGCCACGACGACGGTGAAGGCGATCGCCACGGCGGCAAATTTCTCCCCCAGTGCCATGACTACATCCGTGATTGCCATTCAGAGCGGGACCGCGGCGGTCAACTTTGGTTCGGGATTTTCGACCGCGGGGATACAAATGAACGGGAATACCAAGCTCAATGGCACCCGTCTGCAACTCACCGATACCAGCGTCGGCCACCAAACGGCCAGCGCGTATTGGACCACGCCGGTGAACGTGCAATCGTTCACCAACGACTTTACCTTCCAGTTGACGAATCCCAACGCGGACGGTTTCACCTTCATTTTGCAAAACGCTGGGCTCACCGCAATGGGCACGGGAGGTGGTGGTTTGGGATCCTCAGGGGTCAAAGCCAGCGTAGCGGTGAAGTTCGATCTCTATGACAATCTGGGAGAAGGGAACAACTCCACGGGTTTATTCAGCAAAGGAGCCGCGCCCGCTCTCCCAGCCACTACTTTGGCTGGCGGGGTGAATCTGCACAGCGGCGATATTCTCCAGGTGCACATGGTGTACAACGGCACCACGCTGACCATGACCATCACGGACACGGCAACCCCGAGCCAAACCTTCACGATCTCCTGGCCGATCAATATACCGGCCATGGTGGGAGGCAACACCGCCTATGTAGGCTTCACTGCCGCCACCGGCGGCGGCACCGCCACCCAGGAGATCTTGGCCTGGACGTACGCACATTAGGATCCGAGTGGGACCAGACATGGCATCTTGGCCGTCAGGAGGACAGCTCCGCCGTTTCCCTCCTGAGTCTGCCGATCAAGTGCTCAGATGTGGCTGCCCGTCAGAGAAATGGCGCGGCAGCACCGTCGAACGTCGATCGGTCCGGGCCCTGGCAACCGGACGACTTGGTTCGGAGCGAAGCTGACGTTTTGATCATTCTCGAACGCTCGAGCGCGCCAAACCTTCGCGCGCGAGGGGCGATTCAGCTGGGCCGCTGAGGAATGGAACTGCTCTGGCCTCAATCACTCGCGCGGGTTGGCAACCGCGGTTTGGCTGCGCGTTCTCAGGATTTCGCCAATGAGGAAAAGATCGGTTAGCAAGGCGCGAAGATGGCTGGACGCGTTCAGGTTGTCGGTGAGTTGCGAGCTGATCGACGGCTGGGCCAGGACCAGATCTATGGCGGCGAGCGAATCCTGCGCGTCGCGATCCAGCATGGAGCAAAAGGCAGAGTACTTTGCCGCAGGTTCGAGTTCGTTGTCCTTGATTGCCTCTCTGCAACTTTCGGCTAAGCCGCGCAGCACCTGACTGGCACGGTCCAAAAAGCTGCGCACCTGGCTGCCGGCGGAACTGCCTTGGTCGGAAGGCAGCCCTTGTCCGGCGTAGGCCAGCAGGAACTCGTAGCATTCTTCGATGACTTCGCAGCGTTCGAGAAAGTCAGTCGCCATCAGCCAAGCCTCGCTGCGGATTGGGCTTGATCACCCAGCGCTCGGGGTCGTGCTCCTTCAGATAGAACTCGCGGCTCATCGAGCCGACGATCATCGAGGCGGTGATGGGCAGCTTCTCCGGCCGGATGGCGAAGTACACGTGAACCATCGTCAGCGTAATGAACGAGACCCCAGCCAGCCCGTGCAGCACATACATCATGCCCCAGGTCATGTCGCTAAACAGGTAAGGATTGCGCGGAAAAAAGAAGGTGCGCACGCGGAACATCATGCAAATGCCGGTCGCGATCACGGCGAGCCCCGTCAGCATGACAGCGCCGTGATAGAGCTTGTTTTCCAGTGGATACTTGGCGAACTTTCGCGGCAGAGCCGTGGACTTTCCCATGAACCGCAGGACGCGCTTCCGCGCATCATCGAGATCCGCCCGGTCGGGCCAGATCGACCAGAAGTCAAGATAGAACGTCGCATGCACGATGTGAAACAGAACGGAAAGGGTAAGGACCGTGCCGGCGATCCAGTGATAGGTCACCCAGTTGAACTGGACTCCGACCTTGGGCAGAAAAGCCGTGAACAGCAAGACGAGCATGGATGCGGCCATGATCCAGTGAAACAATCGCGCGGCGAGCGAATGCCTCGGAACGCGCGCAGGAATCTGCGCTGCGGCGCCGGGTGAAACATCGGAAGCGAACTCCTTGTGGCCAGCGAAGTAGCGAACATAGATTGCATGCACGACCAGAAACACCAGGCCCGCCATCAGCGCAACCCAGATCAGAAACCAGGCAATATGGATCGGAACTTGTTGCCCTAACGGACTCGTCGCCCACTCTAGGATGCCCATGACGCCTCCTCGACTCCGCCGATGGCGCGCTTGACCAGGTTGCGCATAAGCGGAATCTTGTAGGCATTGAACTGCAGCGGCACGGCCCCCTGTACCGCGAGTTTTCCCGCGGCTTCGCCGGTCGCCGCGACGCGAGCCTTGCCACGAACAGCGTCTTCGACGTTTTTCAGACGCAGCGGCCGAGCGGCAACGGCATTCACCGCAATGCGAATGTCTTGAATCGTACCGCCAGACAGTTTCGCAGCCGAAGCAACATTCATCAGAGGGAAATCCCACACATTGCGGTCACGGACTTTCTCGAAGTAGAACTGCGCGCTTGCCCAAGTGGCGGGAATGCGAATCGAGGTCAGCAGGTATCCGGGACGCAGAATATTCATGTGCGTGATGTCGAGATCGGGGCCGACAAAGTAGTCTTCCGCATCGACCACTCGTTCGCCTTTCGGCATGGCCAGGACGAACTTCGCGTCGAGCGCAATCAGAGCCGGCGCGGTATCGGAGGGATTCACCGCCACACAGCGCTCGGCTTGAAGAATGGCGTGCTCGCGATTCCGGCCGACCGGAGTGTCGGCGTAGCAGATGTTTCCTCCGGCGCGATAGCAGGGCCAGCCGGCGCGGTAGTACCAGCAGCGCGTATCCTGGGAAACATTGCCGCCCAGCGTCCCCTGATTCCGAATCTGCGGTGACGCGACCAGTTCGGCGGCCTGCGTCAGCAATCCATATTTCTCGCGGATCACCGGATGCAGAACCACTTCGGTCAGCGTCGTCATGGCGCCGATCTCGATGCCATCGTTGGTGGCGCGAATGCCCTTCAGCTCCGCGATCCCGCTTAGATCGACCACAGCTTTCGGCTTGCGGATTCGATCCTTCAGCCAATCCATGCTGTCGAGGCCGCCGGCGAGGACCAGCGCGTCGTCACGGTTTTGTTCGAGCAGCCTTTGCGCATCGGCCACCGAGGTCGGTTGATACAACTGAAATGCCGGCATCACATCCCGGATGACTGCCATAGTGCTCTCCGTTTCAAGTCCGTTAAATATGCGCGGTCAGTGGATCCTGCACCGGCCGCCCGGCTTCGAGCGAAGTCAGGATCGTATCGAGGTTCACGGGCGCGCGGCGGAAAATCTCATCGCCCAGGGCATCGGAAAGCGCGTTCAAGATCGCGGCGCAGCCGCCGCCCACCGGCGGTTCTCCAATGCCGCGTGCCCCAACCGGAGTTTCCGGATCAGGAATGTCGAGCGCCGCCCATTGCATGTTGACGGGTACATCCAGAATGGTCGGCGGCTTCGTGTGATAGAAACGCAGCGAAATGGTGTGGCCATACTGCGGATCGAACACCCACTTCTGGCCGATGGCATGGCCGATTCCCAGCATCGATCGCCCAAGAATCTGCCCCGAAAGCGACTTGGGATGAAGCACCGTACCCACGTCCGCTACCGCGAGAAAATCCGTGATGTTGTACTTGCCGGTTTCGAGATCGACTTCGACTTCGGCGAAGCTGGCCACATACGAGAACGTCTGGCCATCGCGGGGATATTTGTCTTTGGCAGCCGCGACCAGCCCCTGCCCGGCGAGCGCGGCAATCGAGGCTTTCGTGAACTTGTTCACGTCTTCCGGAGCTTGGTGGCCGTCGTAGATGCCGCCGAATTGAATCGCTTTCTGGGCGGCCTGCGCCAACGTCATGCCGCGGCCCCCGCCTTTGTGAAAAACGCGCTCGTTGGCGACTTCGTATTGTTCCGGCTTGCCACCCAAGGTCTTCGCGGCGATTTCCTGCAGCTTCCGCTTCCCGTCCATCGCCGCCGCGTGCGCCGCGCGCGTCATGGCATGCGTGGTCTGGCTTCCTCCGGAGACGCACGTCCAGGGCAGATTTTTCGACGTGTTGCCCCAGGTCACGTCGCACTTTTCCCAAGGCACGCCCAAAACTTCGGCGACCACGCGGTGAACGTCGAGCAGCGATTCCGTTCCCAGGTTGCCGATTCCGGACTGAATTGCGATCCGCCCATTGGGCTGGATCACGAACAGGCCATCATAGCCGACCGATCCTCCAACAAAGCAGCTCGAAGAGACGCCTACACCGCGCACTTTGGTACCGCTGCGCTTCGGCCGCGCGATCCGCTCCTTCCACTGGAATTGCTCCGCGCCGCGGTCGAACGCTTCCTTCAAAAACGCGCTCGTCGCATGCCCCCGCGCGCCGTTTCTCACCGGCCCCACCGGAGCTTTACCTTCAGGGCAGTTAACGCGGCGGATCGCAACTTGATCCAGCCCGAGCTTGCGCGCCGCTTTGGAAACGATGGTTTCCATGATTACGATACCCTGCATGCCGCCAGGCGAACTCTGCGCGCCCCGCGGAGGAGTATTGGTGAGAACCGTCGTTCCCCGCCAGCGCATGGCGAGCGGCTGATACAGCAACGAAACGATGATGCCCGACGTTCCCGCATCGCCCACCGCGTCATACGGGCCGTTATTGCAGATGACGAACATGTCGAGGGCGCTGATGCGGCCATCTTTTGCAAAGCCGACTTTCATGCGTCCCTGAAAACCCGGCCGCGCGCGCCCAATAAAATGCTCTTCCTCGCGGCTGATGCGCATCATCACCGGAGCGTTCGCCTTCTTCGACAACAGCGCCGGGATGATCGCAAAGATATAGCCCGTTGCTTTGCTGCCGAAGCCGCCGCCGGTGTATTCGCTGATCAGCACGATCTGGTTGGGATCCATATTCAGCCAGCGCCCCAGGCTGGCCAGGGTCTGCACCGTGCTCTGCGTGCCCATGTGCACGAACACTTTTCCATTCTGCCAATAAGCCAAAGTCGTGCGCGGCTCGAGCGTCTCGTGGCTGGTATCGGGAGTGACAAAGGTTTCATCGAGGACAAGAGCGGCATTCTTGAAGCCCGCATCCAGATCGCCGACGGTCCATTCATCCTGCGGCTTGCCCATGGGCAGGCGGCCGTGCCTGGCTTCTTCGAAATCAGACTTGGTCCACTTCAGTTCTCCAATCCGCGGCGCGGGCGGGTTCGGTGGTCTCTCGCCGGGCTTCGGCGGTGGCAGCTGCTCCCGGACCCAGACGTTACCGCCGACCCGCGGGTTCGGCCCGCCCGGACGCAGCGTGTCGAGTGGATCGACGGCGAACGGGAGGTGTTCAAACTCAATGTCGATAGCTTCAATCGCCTCGGCAGCCGTGTATTCGTCGACAGCCGCAACCGCCAGCACGGGCTCGCCGTGATACAACGGCTCCCTGGTGAGCGCCTTCTCGCCCAGCTTGTTCGCCTTGATCACAACGCCCAGGTCGGTCACACTGTCAGCCGGCGCCGGCAGATCGTCCTGAGTCAGAATCGCCTTTACGCCAGGCATGGCCAGTGCTTTGCTCACGTCGAGATGTTTCACCCGCCCATGCGGCACCGGACTGAGCAGAAGCTTGCAGAAAAGCATCCCATCGACCCGGAAATCTTCGGCATACTTCGCCTTGCCGGTCACCTTAGCGTACAAATCGGGAGTGGGATAATCTTTGCCGATCAGTTTGTACTTCTCTCCGAATTTCTGCTGATTGGGCTTCCACTCTGAGTTAGACATGTTGCGCCTTCCTCGTATTTTCCGCGCCGCGCATCATGGCGGTGAGAATCTTGTCGTAATCCTGGCAGCGGCACAGGTTTCCGGAGAGTGCGTGCGCCATCTCCAGGCGAGTGGGATTTGGGTTAGCCTTGAGGAATCCGACCGCCGACATAATGAAGCCGCTCATGCAGAACGCGCACTGGAAGCCCTGTTCGTCGATCACACCCTGCTGCACCGGGTGCAGCGTGCTGTCGGGCTTCGCCAGTCCTTCAATCGTCAGGACGTTTCGGTCGCGCACGGTGTGCGTCAGGATGGAGCACGAGTAGTGCGCCACGTCGTCGATCAACACCGTACAAGCGCCACACTCGGCGCGATCGCAGCCGAGCTTGGTTCCGGTGAGCCCTAACTTGTAGCGCAGGGTCCAAGCCAGCGTTTCCTGCTTCGCGACGTCCACGCGGCGTTGCTGGCCATTCACGTTCAAGGTGATGAGCCGGTCGCCCAGACCGGCCGGCTGTCCGAAGAGGGAGGTTGCGCGGAAGAGATAGTTCGCCGAAGATGCCGCCACGCCTCCGGCGATCACTCCCTTAATGAAGTTCCGCCGCGAAGCACTCCTAAGCTTGTCGTCAGGTAGGAGGTCTACTGGATCGTCCATGCTGAATCACCTCAATGCTGAGCCGCGAGAATTGCTCAGGGGCCAAGCTGCGCACGAAGGTTGCAGAATTAACGTTAAGACCCGGGTAACAATAATTCAGATCTTACTCCGACTGGCATTTTCATGGAAGACGATTAGATCAAACTCCCCGTTGCGCACGCACGCCAATCCACGCCCCGTCCGGCCCTGCCCTGCCCGCGGCGCTACAAGCACCGCTACCTGGACGGCTGGAAAGAGAAGGATACGCGGGCCGCCATGTTGATCGGGCGGGCCTTCGAGCAGGCCTTGGCGGCTTACTTTCGTCGTGAGGATTCAGCCGTCGTGTTGTTCCGGAAATGGGCGGTGCATCGGGAGAGTAACCTTAATTATTCGAAGGGCGCTTCCTGGGACCGCATGCTGCAACAGGGGACTCAGCTGCTGGAGCGCTTTGCACAAGAGGACCGCATTCGGATCCGCCAGCCCGCCGATGCTGCCGAAGCTCAATCGCAAGCGGGCGCTGTTCGTGCTGACGAAGATCGACGAGATCCTCGCCTGGGAACAGCAGAAAGAGAGAAAACGGGACACGCGCTTCGTGGAACTGGGACGCTATTTGTGTGAAGTGCGGGCGGAACAATACTGGCGGGTGGAAACAACTGAAGTCGTTCGATGAGTTTCTGGAGCGAAGGTTCCCTGAATCTAGAAGGAAGGCGTACTACCTGATGTCCATTCACGAGCACTTGCCGCCAGAGGCCAGGCGGGAACTGAAGGAAGTGGGGTGGACCAAGGGGCTGGAACTGGCGAAAGTGGCGCGTTCGGAGGGTCAGGAGTTCGATTGTGCAACCTGGTTGCACAAGGGCGCGGTCAATGCCGAAGGAGGAGTTCAAGCGGGAGGTCGAGAAGGAGCTTACCGGGCGGGAAACCGAAGCATGGGAGGTTATTTACTTCAAGGTGTACAAGAGCCAGATTCCTATTATCGAGCAGGTGATCGAAACAGCAGCTCTGATGTTGGGTACGGATAAGTCTCGAGGTTACTGTCTTGAAATGATCTGCGCGGACTTCTTGGCCGGAGCGAGTCTGGACGAAGGAGATCCGGACGCGCTATTGCAATCGATGGCGCGACTCTTCAACCTTCTGCCGAATGAGCAGCGCGAGCAGTTTCTATCGCAAGAAGCCCAGAAAGCGTCGTGAATGGAGTTCACCCGAAACGTCCGCGTACGGCTCGATCCGGAGTCATACAAGGAACTCTGCCGGCAGGTCATTAAAAGAGACGGCTGGAGATGTCAACTCTGGGGTTCTCGAACAAATCTGCAGGTCCACCACAAACAGCTGCGTAGTCAGCCGGGCTCGGATAATGAACTCAATCTGATTACGCTGTGTGCCGGATGCCATGAGGCAGTGCATAGTGACTGTCGGGCCAGGACAGCTCGATCGCGTGGTGGCGGGCGAGTGGCCGTCGGCGGGCGTGCAGCAACGTTCCGCCGCGGTCGAAGTCGGCGATCACCCCGCCGACGGTGCCCGGCCACGCGTGGTCGAGAATCCACACGCGCTCCTCGGTCAGCGCAAGCACCACGTGCCGGCGCGGGCCGAGGGTGAGCGCGTCGGCAAACGCTCCGCGGGTGAGCGTCAGCACGACCGCGGTCAGCACCCGCTCGTGCAGACGGCGCTGAACGCGCGCGGTTAGCTGGAGTCCTTGCCTGGCGCTGCTGCAGACGAGTGACGAGCTGCTTCAAGCGCCGTGGACCTCGAGGACGGCGGCGAGGATCAGCAGGCCTACGGTCGCGACCGCACACCACGCGAGGGCGGCGAGCGAGAGCGGCTCTCGCCGGCGGGCGTGCAGGTACGCGGCGCCGGCGGCGCCGCCGGCAACGAGCTCGAGCAGCGCGTGCGCTGCGACCAGGCGCAGCAGCGGCGCGCCATACGCGCCAAGCGCCGTGCCGACGAGCAGCACGTTGATAGCCAGCAGCCCGGCGAGAACGGGGTCGAGCAGCCAACGCGCGCGAGGCCACACACGGAGGTTCACCGCTCCGAGCAAGGCGATCGCGCAGGTGCGGATGTTGTTCGCGAACACGTGGGTGACGGACACCCGGCTTGGCGAGGCGGGGTGCAGGCCATACCACACGCGGACTGCGTGCTCGACGCCGAGGACGACGACGACGAGCGCGGCAACGCCGGCGAGAAGGAGGCCCGCCGCGGTGATCCGGCCGGTGTCCCGAACGACGGTCACGGCGACTGGAGAAAGCGGGTGAGGGATGACAGTGGACGGTGCAGCGGGTTGGTAGCGAGGTCGAGGGGACGGGTCGCGAGCGCAGGCGCGTCCGGGAGCAGCAGCAGCTGCCGGGCGCTGTGGGACTCGGCGACGCGGCGCAGGTCGCGGACAGCGCGGGTCAGCGCCGTGGAGCGACGGTGGGTGCGCAACGCGAACGCCTGCGCGGCCGCGAGCGCGGGCACCAGACCGCTGGCGAGTACAGCACGGGCCTGTTCGACAGCACCCGGCTGGATGCTGAGCGTCCAGATCACGTGCGTGGCGCACCCGAGAAGCTCTCGGGTGCTGCGATCGCGAACGTTCCCGCCGTCGAGGACCGTCAGGCCGTGTTCGCGGGCGGCGGCTCGAAGCGTGCCGGACAGGTCACCGCCGGCCGCTGAGTCGAGTGGGGCGGTGGGTCGGGTCGCGAGCACCCGCAGGTTCTCGCGCTCCGCCCACCAGCCATCCTTTGGACGTGCGCCTGCCGCGAGCGTGACGGCGAGCGCGTCGAGCGACACCGCGGACTCCGGAGCGCCGAGCGCAAGCTGATCGCCGCTGGCAGCGGGGGCCTCGCAAATAAGGACGGGAACGGTGCTCACGGCCGCGGAGTAGTGCGCGAGCAGCAGAGCGAGCGTGCTGGTCCCGGCACCGCCGTGCAGGCCGCAGACGACCACGACCGGCCCGTCCGGCTCGGTGAACGCGAACGCCGCGCGGCCGGATGCGGATGGCGACGTGTCGCTTGACGCCGGCGCGGCGGCTACATGCGCGTGGCGTGCGCGGTCGGGTGGGGGCTGGTCGGGAAGCGCGTTCATGGTTCTAGGGGATCCCGAAGAATCGTTTGAAGCTCTCGCCCCAGGGTGTCTGCGCGCCGGCCGGCGGGTTGGCCGCAGCGGGATCGGTCTCTCCTGCCAGGGTGCGCTGAGTCGACGTTGCGGATCCCCAGCCGATCTCGATCCCGGTGCAGCACGGGGCGTAGGTCGCGACGGCCGCTCGTGCACGGAAGATAGTTCCGATCGTGGTGCTGACCGGAGTGATCTGCTCGGCGACATACCAGTAGGGCGACAGCGCCCCGGCGGGCGGATTCAAGAAGCGAAACAGCAGCAACGGCTGTCCCTGGTACCAGCCGTCGAGCACTTCCACGAGCTGGCTGTCTGCGGGGGCGTAGATCGGCGTGCCGACCGGCGCGTTGGCGTCGACTCCCATGTCGTCGCGTCCGATCGTAAAACCGGGGATCGGATCGGTTCCGGAGCCCGCGGGGGCGATCGTCGCTCCAGCGGCGCGGTACTTGGCGGCCCACTGCTCGACCTCGGCGACGTACCAGTCGGCGTGGTTGTACACCCAGATCGCGTGGTAGTAGTCGCCGGGCGCGCCGGATGCGCGCAGGTAGTTGGCCGCGGAGTAGATCGCTTCGAGGTAGTTCCACCGGGCAGAGGCGGGCGCGGGTTGTCCGGACGGCGTGACGCCGTAGGTGGTCCAAGTGCTGCCGAGGAACTGCATCGGGCCGCCGGCGCCGGCGGAGTTCTGCGCGCCGGGAACGGTGCACGAGGGGTCGGGATTGCGGCCGTGGTCGCACTCGACTTTGCCGATCGCGGCGAGGATCGCCCAGTCGAGCCCGTATTTCGCGGCGGCGGCCTGGTAGGCCGCGAGATAGTTGGCGGGAATGTCGGCGATCGCCGCCGCCGACGGCGCCGCAGCAGCCGGGTTGCTCGCGGACTGCTGCGCGGCCAGGCCGCCGAACAGCGCGACGAGCAGCAGCAGCCCGCCGGCGATCAGCCAGAGCAGCCACTGCAGGGCACGGCGATCCAGCAGCGCGAGCGCGATGCGAGCAGCGACAGGCACGGCTCAACGCCCGCCGCCCGAGATAGTTGTCCCGAGCCGCTGCGCCCACTGAACGGCATGGTGGCTTGAGAACCACGGGGTTGAGCTCACCATCGCGCTTACGACGTGCTCGACGGCCGTCTCGCTGTACAGCGGGCGAAGGTAGATCCTCTCCCGCGCGACGCCGAGCGGGGAGGCGATCGCCTCTGCGATCGGGCGGGGGTGATAGCCCGTATTGAGCGGGTCAGGCACCCACAACACCCAGATGCCGGTAGGACCAACCGCGACCGTCACCGGCACAGGCACGCCCTCGACCTCGCGGTCGCGAACGATCACCCACGAGCCGTCAAGGGCCCGCAGCCGACGCTGGAGCTCCGCTCGCAAGCCCGTCGACAGCCTGCGAGACCGCCGCTCGCGACGCAACCGCCGGAACACGCGACGCGGTTCGGTCATTGCACGCTGGTCACCAGCCAGCGGTTTTGCTCACGAGTGACGGTTAGCGGGACCCCGTAGGTGACGGTGCGGTCGGACACGTACGCCTGAAACGCGACCTGCGCCGCCCCGCCGCCGGACACCGACAGCGATGTGACCTTCGGGTGGCGCGAGCGCACGCTCGGCGGCACGCTCGGCGGGTTGGCCGCAAGCTGCGCGATCAACGTCGGGTCAGCCGCCGGGATCTGGCTTGCTTTCGCTTGACCATAGGTGTAGAGGAGGTACGGGCCGACGAACGCCCGAGCGGCCTGGCCGGCCGCCCGTAGATCCGGCGAGCTCGGAGCAGCACCGGCGAACTCGCCGAGATCGGGCGTGGTGGCTGTCGAAGACACGCTCGGCAGGGTCGAAGCGCCCGCTCCGGTCGGAGTCGTGGTCGCCGAGGCCGCAGACGTGGCGCTCGTGTTCATACCAGCCCCATGCTGATAAGGGTCAGAACAGCCAGCGACGAGAGCGGCCGCAAGAACAAGTGGGAAGAGTTGGGCCACTAGCCGTGACATAGCAGAACGTCGATCCACCACCGGCCGTTCTCTTTGATGACAGCGACCTGATTTCCGTTCGCGCCTGCCCACCCGGCAATCGCCCACGACAACCCCTGCTGCGACGCCGGCAAGCTCACTGGAGGGGAGTAGAGGCCACACCGGACCTGCTGGTGGGGGTGGCCGAAATTGAATTGTCGTGGGGTCAATTCCCAGGCGGATAGTCATTGCCGCTCGCGACGCCACCGGCGACGTCTCCCTCCCGGGCGGCAGTGGCACAGGAGATGGGGCTCACCGTAGCGGTGCTTGGCAATGGTGTTCACCCACGCCCGTGACTGCGGGTCGAAGTAGTTGCACGGGTCTGCGCTGGTTTTCTGTGTGAGGGCGTTCTGGTAGGCGATCGCGAGCGCCGTGATTTGTTTGCGATCTTGGGCGTGCGGGTCACTCGTGCCGGTGGGGAGCTGGGCGGTGGGAACGCTGACCGACTGGCCGCTGCCGTTGCTTCCGCCGCCGGATAGAACGGCGACGAGCAGGACGGCCAGGATGAGTGCGCCGCCGGCGGCTGCAAGGAGTTGTTTACGCCGGCGGGACATGGGTGGTTAGCCGCGGGTTTCGTGTTGTGCGAGCCATTGGAGGGCTGCCCATGGGTTGCCGGGGTGTTGGTCGAAGGCTGCTTGGCGGCGGGGTTGGTCGTTGGGGTTGCTGGTGGCGAGCCAGTATTCGATGCCGCCGAGGGTGAGTTCGATTTCGGCGCGGCCGCGGGGGCCGTTGATCCAGTAGGCGCGGCTGTAGCGGCCGGGGGCGGTCCCGAGCCGGCTGATCAGCGTGACCTCGTTGGCGGACAGTCCGAGTGTTTCGCGTAGGTAGGAGAGCTCTTCGGCGGACTGTTGGAAGAACAGCTTCATGGTTGCGGAGCGCAGCAGCGGCCGGCCTTGGTCGTTGTTGAAGTCGTCGAGGTGCTGGGTGATGGCCATCAGGAACAGTCCGAGGTGGCGGCTGCGGCGCACGACGTCGTGGAAGTTGTCGGCGGTCGCGCGGCGCTGGAAGAATTGCCATGCCTCGTCGGTGATGAGTACGTCGCCGGGGAACGCGGCCGCGGGGAGGTGGCCGCGGAGGCGTTGCTCGCGGCGGCGTTCGATTTTTGCGAGGGTGTGTTGCAGGGCGATGAACATGGCGGCGACGATCTGCTTGCCGGCGGGGCGTGTGTCGAACACGACCAGCGGCGAGTCGGCGGGGACGGTTGTGGGACGGTCGACGAGGTACGCGTCGCGGCCGTCGCCGACGTACTGGTCAAGGCGCCGCGCGAGGTTGTCGTACACGGCGGCCGCTTGGGTCTGGCTGCCGGCACGCTCGGTTTCGCTGTCGCGCATGTTGTAGAGCACCTGTTGGAGATCTCGCTCGAGGGGGGAGCGCTGCTCGCGGCGCGGCCAGCGCGTAGGTTTCGCGGATCGCGGTTTCCATCTGGCTGCGCTCAAAGGTGTCGAACGCGTAGCTGTCGGTGCCGGCGTGCCGCGCGCCGATCAGCACTTCGTGCAGGTCGAGCAGCGCGCCGACCTGGCTGGGGTCGCTGCGGCCGGGGGTGTCGGTGTCCCACGGGTTGATCGTCGCGTGCCCGCGGCCGGGGCCGAGCGACAGGTGCGCGGCGTCGGGCACGAGCTGCGTGAGCAGCTGCCAGTGATCGGAGCGATCAAGCACGGTGATCTGCGGGCCGAACGGGAGCAGCCGCGCGGCTGTGCAGATGCCGAACATAGTCTTCCCGGAGCCCTGCAGGCCGTTGACGAGCATCAGTCGGTTGATGAACAGGCGATCCCACGGGTTGAACCCTTCGAGCGTCTGCAAGCCGCGGGCGCTGAAGAACGGCAGCGCACCGTCATCGAGTGGGCTGCCGCAGCTTGACCCGAACACAGGCAGGCTCGCGGCCGCGTGCCGCGTGACATATCGACGGGCAAGGTTCGCCTGCCGGCGGCCGGCGTCGAGGCCGATCGGGAGCGTGGAGACGAGCAGGTCCTGTTGCATGAACGCGCCGAGCTTGGCGGTCGCCTCGGAGGCCTCCTGGATCGCCTGCGCGGCACGGTGCGCTGCTTCAGCGAGGGACACCGGGTCGGCGTGCGGACCGGGCTCGCGGATGGCCTGGTACAGCGACACCTCGTAGATCGCGGTGCGCTTGCGGCTGCGCATGTCGTCCAGCAGCGCGGCAGCCTCCTGCTCCTGCGCCAGGCGGTCCGGGTTCGGTGTCTGGGAGCGCTGGCGTGCGCCTTCGTTGAGCCCGTACAAACGGCGGTGGCGGCGGCGGGCGCTCTTGCGCTCGGCGATCCGGTTGCGTCGCGTGCACGTGCATGCTCAGCACGTAGGGGCGGTCGAGCTTCATCGCCTCGAGCGTCCAGCCCAGCGGCGTGGTCTCGGCGACGGACGAGACGTAGATCGTCTGCTCGAGGTCTTCCTCGATCGCGACCTGCCGACCGTCGGTGAAGCTGATCGGCGAATCGGCGAGCTGCGCGCGAAGCTGCTGCGCCGCGGCGGCCGCTTCGCCGGCGTCAACGACGGCGTCCAGCTCGCCGGTGATCTGCAGCCGCGGGATCAGCGCGCGGGTAGTCGTCGACGGGTTCAGCCGCCGGTAGATCAGCTCAGCAACCTCGCCGCCCGAGAGCGGGATCGCGGTGAACCCGAGCGCCTCGAACTCGTGACAGACGCTGTCGGCGTGCACATCCGCCTGCCGGCACGCCTGCGCATGCTGCGCCAGCGCGCGAGAGGCCCCCGCTCGAGCCTTCATCCGCCGGGTGCCAGGGAGCTGGCTCTTCCATTCGACGCGGGCGGTCACGTTCTCGGGTGAGAACGGGACGATCAGGTAGACCCGCAGCCGGACAGCGGCATTGTCGATCGTCCGGCGGTGCAGCGTCTGCTCGTAGGCGCTGGCGAGCTCGCGATACGCGGAGACGCGATCGGGGGGCTGACTGTCGAGGCAGTCAGTCAGCCGCTGCTTGAGCTGCGTGAGGAGCTCGGGCAGCTGGATCGGCGCGGCGACCGCGTAGACCTGCAGCGTCTCGCCCGCGCGCAACGCCCCGAGCGCCCGCCCCAATCCCTCGAGCATCACCTCTTGCTGATCTCCGGCAAGCACTTCGGGGTTCTGCGGAATCACCTCGTAGTAGCGCACCAGCGTGCCATCCGAGCGCACCAGCGTGCCGGTGCGATCCAGCGCGACGACGTCGAGCAGATCACCCGCCGCCGGCGCCGCGTTCTGCGCTGCCGCGGTCCTTCTCACAACAGCTCCTCGAGCTGCGCAAGCGCTGGAGCTCCGCCACCCGCGCGCGGGCTAGGCCGGGGCTCTTGCTGTTCGCGGATGTGATAGCCGGGGACAGGGTTGGCGCCCGGGATGTATAGCTTCGGGGAGCGCCACCAGCGCCACAGCGCGTACGTCACGGTCCACGGCGCAAGCTCTCCGTTGGACGCCACGAGCGACAACACGACGGGCAGGCCGGCCACGATCACCGCAACCATCAGGGTCGGCCCGGCCGGGAGCGGCGAGACGTACAAGCCGAACACGATCCCGATCAGCGCGCCGCCCAGCACGTACACCAGCTGCCGGAAATGCAGGCCCCACAGGATCTCCTCGCGATCCTCGAGATGACGATACGGCTCATTCGAGCTCCCAGGCCTGGCTCCGGTCACTGCGCCGCTCATCAGGCCCTCACCAGACCGCGGGCGTGGTAGATCGCGCTCATCCCCTTGCTGGCCGACGGGATCAGGACCCGCGCCGGTCGAGATCCGCAATAGCGCAAACGGCAGCTTGAACGCGATGATCAGAGCCGCGACACCGACCAGCGGGCTTAGGGCACCGAGACTTGCAGCGAAGGTGGGTGAGAGAACGGCAAACACAGCGAAGCACGCCGCCCACAGAACCGGGAAGATCAGCGCGATGAACGCGACCTGCAGCAGCGTCCGCAGCAGCCATGACAGCTGCTCGACGGGCCAGAGGCCGATCGCCAGTGGCGAGAGCACGTACAGGACGGCGAGCAGCGCCGTGATCGTGATCTTGACCAAGATCAGCGCGAGCGCCATCACCACCGCGATCAGCACAGCGATCATTGCGACCCCGCCTTGGGTTAGCGCGGCTCCAAGGAACGCGCCCTTGAATAGCGTGCCCATACCGTGCGCGACGACGGGCAGGCCGATGATGCCGGCGGTGAGCTGGTTGACCGCTTCGGTGGCAAGCTGGAAGATGTACGGGCTGCTGATCAGCAGTCCGATCGCGCCGACGGTCCGGGCGAACGCGGTGGCGGCCTGCTGCGCGCCGCTGGAGGTGTAGCTGGACAGCCAGTAGCCGATAGCGGCGCCGGTGAAGCTGAGCGTGAGCAGGCCCCAGCCCGCGCCAACGATGTCGGTGTGCAGTTGGTCGAGCCCGGCGGGCGCGCCGGGGCCGGCCAGCGGGGTGACATCCAGCAGATCCTTGAGGAAGCTCTTCGCGAGCTCGGTCAGCGCCTTGCCGAAGATGAACTGCAGCAGCGCGCCGAAGCCCTTAACAAAGATGTCGTTCGCGACCCCGCCGATCAGGCCGCCGACGCCGCTGACGATCGGGCCGATGACGGGAACGTCTGCCTGAGCAGGCGAGGGTGCGAGCAGCTGAGCCATCGCGAGGGCGGCGAGCACGACGACCAGGGCGAGGGCGAGCGGATGCTCGGCGAACCGCAGGTGCGGCAGCCGCCGGGAGCGAAGCGGGGTGGGGTCGGCGGCGGGCGCGGAGGCTGTGGGTGTTTCGGTTGCCGCGCCGGCCGCCAACGACTGGGCCTGGAAGGGGGCAGCCATGTCGCTAGGCCATGATTCCTTTGGCGAGCAGGACGATTCCGACGCCGATGACGGTGCGGGTGAGCCATTTGCCGCCTTCCGGGCTGCCGGCGATGAGCATCCCGCCGGAGGCGATCAGGCCGAGCACGCCGGCGGCGGCGCCGACGTACACGAGATAGGTCGCGACGTTGTCCAGGAAGGTGACGAATCCGGTGAAGCCACCGGTTCCTTTGCCGCCGCCGCCGGCGGCGGTCTCCAACGCCGCGGCGACCAGCTTGGGTCCCGCGGCTAGGACCGGGGTGAGTGTGAGGATGGTCAGGATCTGACGACGTGTACGGCTCATGGCGTTCCTCCAGGCTTGTGGACGCGGGCGGCTCGGCGAGAATGGCTGCGAGGCTTTCGCTGCGGCCGGCGTCGGTGCGCCAGGCGGGGCGGCACGGGTGCCGGGCGGGTGACAGTGACGGTCTCGGTCACTATCTGACGCTGCACGACGGTCCGGGTGAGCGTCCGCGGGGATGCGGCACTGCTGCTTGCGGCAGATCCGGCGGCGGCGCCGGCAGCGAGGAGCAGGGCGCAGGCGAGCGCGAGCGCGGCTATCTGGCGTGGCTGCTCGCGAAGCCTGGCTAGCGGCACCATTGCGAGGCGAGCTGGTGGGTGAGTTGCTTGATCGCGATCCGGGTGGGCTGCGCGAGCGTGTCGAGCGCGAGGGTGCCGGCGTCGATCTGGCGGTCGAGGATCGGGTCGTAGGGGATCTCGGCGAATCGCTCGGGATTGGCGTGGCGGGCGACGCGGGCGATCCGCTGGATCGCGTGGTCGGGCCGCGCCGGGGCCG